>JALOPX010000005.1 GCA_025453655.1 Candidatus Krumholzibacteriia bacterium | reverse complement strand
ACGTTCACATCGACATCCGCGAGCGGCGCGCCGAGGAACGCCCTCGAGCTCCCGACCGGCCCCTCGGGCTGATCGAAGGGCGACGGGATCACTTCGGGCGGATCAGCCGTTATGACTCCGTAGGCGAACACGCCGATCTTCTCGATCGTAAGATCGTTCCCGGTGACGGGGCCGTGCCCGAAGTAGTGATAGACGCCGAGATGGGCGCCGGTGACCGTATTGTCGGTGATTTCCACGTTCGCGTAGTAGTTGAGGATGCTCGTCGCCACCCATTTCGTCGTGGCGGAGGTGTTGTCGTACGCGATCCCGTTGATCGTGTTCCCTGCGATCACGCCGGTGATCATATCGCCGGACACCTGGATTCCGTTCTGCGCCGTCACGGTCGTCGCGCCGGCGCCGGTGATCTCGTTCCCCTGAACGTCGACCGTGAGCGCGGTGGTCGACGAAGCGTTAAGAGCCACCGCGTTCTTCTGAAATCCCGTGAAATCGCAATTCCAGAGCTGGAAATCACGCGCAGTGGAATCGTCGTTGTAAAGGTACATCGCGACCCCGTGCTGCGCCCCGCTGAACGGGGTGTCCTGGATGTTCAGTATGTCGACGTCGGCGACAGTACCGCCGGCGTTGCGGTAGCCGACTCCGATGAACCGGTAGTTGGCGTTACCCTTGCCCTCTCCGTCGACGACAAGGCCGTCGATGACGACGTTGTCTGCGTCATGCACGTAGACGATCGGGTAGTTGTCGACGCTCGTCGTGAATTTGGCGACGAGATCGTCAGGAGAGACTATGACCGTGTTTTCGTAATTTCCGTACATGCTCAGGTTCTGGTCTATGACGACCTGCTCCTCGTAAATCCCCGCCCCGCTGTAACAGGCCACCCAGATGAGCGTATTGTACGAAGAGACCGGAGCGGCGTCGACCGCCTCCTGTATCGTGTTGTACCATTCGTACGGAGATGCCGTCGGATTGCCCTTCACGATCAGGTCGATGCGAACGTCGTCCGCTTCGATCCCGTAGAACGTGTTTCCGGAAAGCACCGGGGAACAGTTCAGGACAATTATCCCGTATTCCGAGTCATGGATATCGTTGCCGGTCACGGCCGGGGTCGCGCCGTTCCAGATATCCATGCCGGCCGAAGCCCACGCCGACACGTTGGCCCCCGAGACACAGTCGTAGACATGGTTGCCGGATATGGTCGGGTTCCCGTAGTAGCAGGATATCCCGTAGCTCAACCGGTCGGGATCGGCCCCCCCGAGGCCCGTCACCGTGTTGCCCGAGATGACGCCGGTATCGGTGTTGAGAATCACCTCGTCCCTCGTGTAGATCCCGATCCTCCCGAACCCCGATATCGTGTTGTTCGTGACGTCTATATAGCTGTCCGACCGGCGGATCGCGAGCCCCACCGCGCCGGGATAGGAGATATTTATGACATCGTTATCGTGGATGTCGCCGTCCGTTCCGGTAAAGGCGTAGATGCCGTACTTGATATTCTTGCCCGTACCGTCGACGGTGAATCCCGAGAAATCGACGATCGCGCCGCCGGTGATATAGACGATGCTCGTCGTGTTAAGGACGCTGCCTTTTATGATCGACAGCCCTGTGCCGGCCCCCGTGATCGTAAGGTCCTTGCCGTCGATCGTGATCGCCTCAGGGTAGATGCCGGCAGCCACGACGATTATGTCTCCCGTCACGGCGGCGTCGATCGCCGCCTGGATCGTCGCGTAATCGCCGGGCACGTTGATCGTCGCCCCCGGCGCGGCCGGAAGTCGCTGCATTATTTCCCTGGAATCCGAATTGAGAGCGGACCCGGCGTCGCCGGGAGTGAAAGGCTCGCTGATCCTTGGTTTTTCGGTCAGCGCGGAAACGTCGCCCGCAAAAACCGCTGCCGATGCCGTCGCCACAAAGACGGCAAGCACGAGAAGTGACAACCTTCTGAGTATCAATTTGCTGTTCATGGCCCCCCCCGAAAAGTTGACATTGTTGCGGAATACCTGCGATCGGAAATCCGGTCTGGCTGACCGGGATTTCCCGCGGCGAAGGCCGCCCTGCGGCAGACTGAGGGCGCGATGTTGCGGTGATCAACGGATCGCGAAGCAAAGGCTGATGATATCCCCTCCGTATCCCCCTGGAAGCGGCATTCGCGAGATGTCTTTCGTCGGTTACGGATCTCTGATGCTCATGGACGGGTTCCCTCCTTTGCCTGTGGTGAAATCGTCAAATACCACCGGAAAAACAAAAGAATCACCCCGACACGATTCCAGACGAAGAGACCTGTGCCAAAAGGCATTAGAGCCTCTCGCGTCCATCGAAAAAATTTTTAAAAATGAGTTCTTTTCCCTAAATCCCTGAATTCCCCAAACAACGCTGAAACTTTACTCCAAAACAGGATGATATGTCAATACCTATTTACTCGCGCCGCTGTTTTTGCCGGCCACCGGCCCAGGCGGGCGAGAAAAGTAAAATCTTGCAACAGCGGCGAATATGCATATGATAATGTCTCCGGGCGATGCCGGGGAAAGATGCGATCCGGAACTGAATCCTGATCCAATGAAGGAGTAAAAGTCCATGCGCGAAGACACAAGCAGCACCGAAGCAAAAAAAATATATTCAGGCACGAGAGGCCCGGTCGGCCGCGGAAGTTTGATTCCCCGCCGTGAGCGCGGCGCTCGTCTGTACGGCATTTTCGCAGCAGGGCCGGCTCTGGTATTTCTGATCCTCGCGCTCTACGGATGCCACAGGGGGATTTGCCCCGCCCCGCCCGAGACTCAGATCGCGAAACCCGCCGCGGAGCGGATAGTACCTCCTGTGGCGCAGAAGATCCCCGTCGAACTCACGACCCACGGTCACACGAGGATCGACGAGTACTTCTGGCTGAGGGAACGGGAAAATCCCGCCGTCACGGAGTACCTCGCCGCCGAGAACGAGTACACCGCCGCGGCGATGAAACATACGGAATCCCTCCAGGAAAAACTTTTCGAGGAGATCGTCGGAAGGATATCCCAGGACGACATGTCCGCCCCTTACGCGGACAACGGCTATTATTACTATACCCGTTTCGAGGAGGGAAAGGAGTACCCGGTACACTGCCGAAGGAAGGGCGGCATGGAGGCGCCGGAAGAGGTTCTCCTGAACGTTAACGAGATGGCCGAAGGGCACGAGTATTACAGCGTCGCCGGGCTCTCCGTCAGTCCCGACAACGGCATGCTGGCCTTCGGCGTCGACACGGTGAGCAGGCGAAGGTACACGATCCACTTCAAGGACCTCGGGACCGGCGCGATCCTCGAAGACCGCATACCCGACACGACCGGGCGCGCCGCCTGGGCCGGCGACAGCAGGACAGTCTTCTACGCGGTGAAGGACGAGACCCTTCGCCCCTTCAGGATCGCAAGACACGTGACCGGCACTGACGTTTCACTCGACACCACGGTCTTCGAGGAAACCGATCCGACCTTCAACGCGGGGGTTCAGAGATCGAAATCGGGGAGATATATCTTCGTAACGTCGCACAGCACCCTTTCGACCGAGTACCGTTTCCTGGGCGCCGACGAGCCGGGCGGCGAGTTCCAGGTGTTGCAGCCGCGGGAAGCGAATCATGAATACGATGTCGATCATCTTGGAGATTCATTTTACATCGTGACGAATCTCGGCGCGCGTAACTTCAGACTGATGAAGACGCCCGTCTCGAAGCCCCTGAAAGAGAACTGGACCGAGGTTATCGCGCACCGCGAGGACGTGCTTCTCCAGGGGATCGAGCTCTTCGAGAGGTGGATGGCCGTAAGCGAGCGGCATGACGGCCTGACCCGCCTCAGGATAATAAGGCTCGCCGACCGGTCGGAGCATTACCTCGACTTCGGCGAGGAAACGTACAGCGCCCGCATCGGGGAAAACATGGAAATGGACTCCGGGCTTCTGCGTTTCGAATATTCCTCCCTCACGACTCCCAATTCCACGTACGAATACGACATGGAGACGAAGGAGAAGAGGCTCGTCAAGCGCGAGAAGGTCCTCGGCGGTTTCGATCCGGCCGGCTACGAATCGCGGCGCCTCTACGCGGAGGCCCGCGACGGCGCCAGGGTCCCGATCTCCCTCGTGTACCGGAAGGGCGTCGAAATGAACGGGGAAAATCCCCTTCTGCTCTACGGCTACGGCTCGTATGGGGCGAGCATGGACGCCTACTTCAGGTCGAACCTCCTGAGCCTTCTCGACCGCGGGTTCGTCTACGCGATAGCCCACATCCGCGGAGGGCAGGAGATGGGAAGGTCGTGGTACGAGGACGGGAAACTGCTCAACAAGAAGAACACCTTCACCGATTTCATAGATTGCGCCGAGTTCCTCTGCTCCGAGAAATTCACGTCGCCGGAAAAACTGTTCGGCATGGGCGGGAGCGCCGGCGGACTTCTCGTCGGCGCGGTGGTAAACATGCGCCCGGATCTATTCAGGGGGGTCGTCGCCGCCGTTCCCTGGGTCGACGTCGTGACGACGATGCTCGATTCGAGCATCCCTCTGACCACGGCCGAATACGACGAGTGGGGCGATCCCAACGACAAGGCTTACTACGACTACATGCTCTCGTATTCGCCGTACGACAACGTGAGGGCCGCCGATTATCCGGCGATGCTGGTAACGGCGGGATTTCACGACTCGCAGGTGCAGTACTGGGAACCGGCGAAGTGGGTGGCGAGGCTCAGGGCGATGAAGACCGACGGCGACGTCGTCCTTCTTCACACCAACATGGGAGCGGGGCACGGAGGCGTTTCGGGGCGTTTCCGAAGATTCAGGGAAACGGCCCTTCAGTACGCCTTCCTCCTCGATCTCGCGGGGATAAGGGAATGACCCGGGCCGGGCGCCCTGCAAGGCCGATCTGACCCGATGGATCTTCCGCGCGGAGGGCCTACCCGCCGATCTGCGCGCGCAGCGCGTCTGACGCCGCCACCAGCTTTGCGACGTCCATCTTCCCGCCGATCTTGTTATCCGAGATCGCCTTCACCATCGCCCCGGCGGGGAATATCCCCGATATCCCGAGCATAACGATCGCCATCGAGAGGTTGATCTCCCTGCCCGGGACCTGCCCGCGGAAATCTCCCGCGTGAACGACCGCCCCTGAACCGGGGACCGTGTACGCGGCGTCGGTGATCACGCGCCCGCCGCTCATACCCTCGATGCGTTTTTTCAGGAACGACATCCCGTCCTCGGACGAGACGACGGCCCAGTCGGCCTTTCCGATCCCGGTAAAGACGATCTCTTCCGGAGAGACGATGATCTCGACGGCAGAGTAGCCGGTCCCGACCGTGACGGGGTAGCTCCCCTTCTTCGTCACGTTCAATCCGCACGACATCGCGGCGGTCGCGAAGATATCGGCGGCGACCTGGACGCCCTCGCCCGCCGATCCCCCCATGAGCAGGGTGAACGGCCCCTTGAGGTTGTGGCCGAACTCGACGGAGACAGGCTTCATCGAATCGAGAAGGGACGGATTGTTCGTCCGGTCGGCGATTTCGGCCCTTTTCGCCTTTTCGTTCATCCGGCTCGTGAGGGGCAGATCGAATTTCTCGCTTATGTTGGCGACGGTGACATCCTTGTTCTGCTTCAGGCCGTAGCTCGGGCAGACCTCGAGAACCTCCACGAGGGAAAAGCCCGGCACGCGCATCGCCTTCGCCAGCTCCTCGGAGAAATCCCCCTTCGCCTGTATCCTGCTCACGTAGGCCGCGCCGGCGTCCTCGACAAGCTTCAGGACGTCGAGATATTCCTCGGTGAACCCGCTCATCGACGCCCTTATGTTGAAGCTCCCGGGCGTGAGGTCGCTCTGCTGCCCTCCGGTCATCCCGTAGAGCATGTTGTTGTGAACGATGACCGTCATGTCGAAGTTGCGATGGGCGGCCCCCAGCAGGTGGTTGATGCCGATCGAGGTCCCGCCGTCTCCTATGTAGACGACGACCTTCTTGCGCGGATCAGCAAGGCCCGCCGAAATACCCGCGGCGAGGGCAACCGACCGGCCGTGCAGGCCGTGAACGGTATGCGTGTGGAATTTCCGGTCGATGATCCCGTGGCATCCGATGTCGGTCACCAGGACGACGTCGAGCGGATCGATATCGAGGATCTGCAGAGCCTTCTCGGTGCTCCGCGCGATCATCTGGTGGCTGCATCCCTTGCAGAACGGAAGGTTATCCGTATCAAGAAATGTTTTAACCATTTTCAAGCACCTCTTGAATTATTTCTCCGGGTGTGATGATCCTGCCTATCGCGTTCACGCCGCTTACACCGGGGCGCGGCCCCGATCCGAACAGGACCTGCCTGTACTGGCCGGTCTGGTTCTCCTCGGCGATCACGACGCGATCGTATTTCTCCATGATATTGAAATATTCCGGCGGAACCGGGAAGAGGGTCTTCGGCACGAAGAGGGACGCCTTCGACCCCTGGGCTCGCAGCTTCGACACGGCCTCCCTCGCCGCCTGGGCGGTTATACCGTACGAGACGACGAGAACCCCGGCCCCTTTCTCCTCGTCCAGGTCATAAAATGTGTAATCGCCGAGATTCCTGTCGAGTTTTTCCTGCAGGCGTTTCGTGTTCCCGAGCGCCTCCGGCGTGCTGTTCTGGAGTATACCGCGCGTATCGTGAGTCGACGCGGTAAGACGCACTTGGTGCTTCGTGTCGCTGACCGGCAGAAAAGGCGGGACGAGATTCTCCCCGGGAGAATAACTCGCGTAAGGCCCTTCGCCCGTAAAATAATCGCGCTCGATCTTTTCGATCGGCGGGAGGGACGAAAGATCGTGGCTTCGAAGGGTCATCACGTCGTCCTTCGAGGTGAGCAGGACGACCGGCGTCCTCATGCGAACCGCCCATCTTATCGCCTCGGGGGGAAGTGACCAGCAGTCGTCGACGTTCGAGATGCAGAGCGTCGGCAGCGAGCTGCCTCCCGAGATCGTGCCGTTCATCAGGAGCACGTCCCCCTGAGCCCCCATCGTCGCCGTTCCGGTCGCAGGCCCGAGGCGCTGCGCGAGCACGATCACCATCGGAAGCTCCATCATGTAAGCCATGTTTATCGACTCGATCATCAGCGCGTACCCGGGGAAGGAGGTCGCGGAGACGGGGATCTTGCCCGCCGCCGCGTAGCCCGACATCCACTGCAGCGTCGTGATCTCGTCGGGGGCGGCAAGGGCCGCGGGGAATCGTTTCGCCCCGTAAGAATAGAGATTGTTCGCCGGCGTGATCGGGTACCCTATGAAGACGTCGGCTCCGGCTCTGACGAGCGATTCGATGATCAGCATCGAGCCGTCGAGCAGGACCTTTTTCGGTTTGCTGTTCATACTCCCTCTCGGTTTCGTGCCGGCGCTCACGTGTTGCTGAACGCCGATATTCCCGTAAGATGCTCTCCAAGTATCAACGTGTGAATCTCGAAGGTTCCCTCATAGGTCTGCACCGATTCCATGTTGCACATGTGGCGGATCGCCTGGTACTCGAGGGTGATCCCGTTCGCCCCGAGCATGCCCCTCACCTTGCGCGCCCCGAGAAGGGCCGCGTTGACGTTGTGCCTCTTTATCATGGAAACGTGGTAATGCTTCATCTTGCCCTCGTCGGCCAGCCTTCCCACCCTCAGGGCGGCGAGCTGCGAGTTCGAAAGGTCCGTCGCCAGCTCGGCGAGTTTCTGCTGCGTGAGCTGGAAGGACGCGATCGGCTTGCCGAACATGATCCTCTCCTGGCTGTAGCGTATCGCCTCGTCGAGAACCGCCTGCAGGACGCCGACGGCGCCCCACGCGATCCCGTAGCGGGCCGAGGTCAGGCACATCAGCGGGCTCTTCAGGTCGCTCGTGTTCGGAAGCTCCCTGTCGGCCGGGATGCGTACGTCCTCGAAAACAAGCTCCGATGTAACCGAGGCGCGAAGCGATACCTTGTGCTTCTGCTCCGGAGCGGAGAATCCCTTGTCTTCCTTGTGAACGACGAATCCGCGAATCCTGCCCTCGTCGTCCTTGGCCCAGACGACCGCTATGTCGGCCATTGAGCCGTTCGTAATCCACATCTTGGCGCCGTTGAGGATCCAGTGATTGCCGTCCTTGTGGGCCCTCGTGATCATCGAGCGCGGATCCGATCCGGCGTCGGGCTCGGTGAGCCCGAAGCATCCTATCAGTTTCCCGGAGGCGAGCTTCGGCAGGTATTCCATCTTCTGCTCTTCGGACCCGAACTTCCAGATCGGATACATGACGAGGCTTCCCTGAACCGAGGCGAAGCTCCTGACGCCCGAATCGCCCCTCTCGAGCTCCTGGCAGATCAGGCCGTACGTCGTGTAGGAGGCCTCGGATCCGCCGTATTTTGCAGGCACGAAAGGTCCGAGGATGCCCAGCTCGGCCATCTTCTGAATGAGGGATTTCGGGAAGGTCGCCGCTTCCCATTCCTCGGCGATTATCGGCATGACCTCCTTGTCGACGAACTTGCGCGTCGTATCCCTGATCAGGATCTCCTCCTCGTTGAGGAGTTCTTCTATATTGTAGAAATCGAGCGGTTGGTAAGCCATGCGTTCCTCCTGTTTTTGTGGCGTTTTCAAACCGGCCGGCGGCGCGGCCGGTTGCGATTCAAATCGGGCCCCTGCCGGGGCCGTCGCGATTCGAATCCTACCCCTGCCGGGGCCGTTAAACAGGAGGAATTATAATATCCCGAAGCCCGGGCTTCCAGTGGAATCGTAAGGTAAAACAGAATTATTCTGCTATTGCCAGTTTGGGCAACTGAGAGTTCCCCGCGAAGCCGCCATAAAAAAGGGCGGCGGGGAAACCCCGCCGCCCTCCAATCCATTGATTTTTCAAGCGACTCAGATACCGGACGGGATAAGCTCGAAGTCCACATCCGGGGTGTTGACCCCGGCGGTGACCGCTATCCCGGTCCTGGTGGAGTCCGTGTAACCGACCGCGCTCGCCCGTACATCGTAAATGCCCGCAAGCAGAGCCTGCAGCACATACTCTCCCGTGACCGGATCGGCCAGTGTCGAAGCCACCGTGTCGACGGTGGAGGGATCGAGCGCGTAGATCACGGAGCCGATGCCGGCGGGGAGCACCGTCCCGGAGATGGTGCCCGAAAGGGTCGTCTGCGTGAGGCGTATCGTCGGCCTCAGAATGTACCTGCCGCTTCCCGGAGGTGCCTCATGAAGAGACTTCGCCACGTCGAAGTCCAGGGTGAGCGCGGTTATGACGCCAGGATCGACCTTGAAGCCGCCGACGAGCTTGATGCCCGACTGCTCGCCGCTCGGGATGAAGAGATCCTGAGGCTCTCCGTCCACGACCAGGGTGGCGCTCTCGATAATGATCCGGATCTGAGTATAGGCGCCGGCTTCGAGATCATCCTCGCAGATGATCCCGAAATCGCCGTTGACCAGTTCGATCAAATCGAAGGTCCTCTGTTCCACCGGAAGCGTGTCGCTGAGAACTGTGATCCATCCATCGGTCGAATCCTCATCCTGACATATTCCCCGGTGAACCATCACCCTGTCGAAAACGATCTCCAGGCTTTCGACGCCTTCCAGATCCGCCGGAGCGTCGACAAGCACCATTCGCAGTGTGCCGGTCTCCGCGTCGGTGCTCGTGGTTTCAGAGCATGATATAAAGCCTCCCATCACCAACAGCAACACGGCCCCCGCCGTGAATATCAATCGCATGGTACGTGAGTTCATAGTTCAGGCTCCTTTCGCCTAAGATGATATGCTGCCTGCCGGGCTCTGATTTACTGTCGGCATCCTGTGCCGCGCATTCCCATCCGTTGAAGATATCGGCAAGTGTCATGCCACGCAAGGATGCCATAAAAAATGTCCCGAGGTAATCGCGCAATGCCATTTCTTATATTCAGTTACAAAGAAAATACGTTCCTTCGCGCTCCTCCTGTTGCTTTAATCTTCCTTACATTCCGTACCTGCAGGACCAATCCGGCGGCTCCTCCTGGACGTATCGGTACACCCGGTCAACGCTCCTCCGCCTCCGCAAAGCGGCCCCGAAAGCGCGCGGCATTGCGACAAAGCGCCGTTCATTTCATAATGCATCAATCGGAACGGCGGCGGGCTTCGATCGCGTTCCTCACCTCGCCAAGGATCGCCGATGCGGCCGCGTCACCCGGAGCAAGCTCCAGGCACTTTTCGAGGCTCGCCGCCGCATCTGCGAGACGATTCTGTTCAATATAAGCCATGGCGAGATTCTTGTAGGAATGAGGGTAGGCGGGATCGCGCCTTATCGCCTCCCTGAAATATTGTATGGCGGCGTCAGTGTCGCCCCCTTCGGCGAGGGCGGCCCCGAGGTTGTTATAGGCCTTGATATGGCGCGGATCGATCTCTATGACCTTCGTGAAGGAACGCACCGCGTTTTCGTAATCCTTCATCATCCGGTAGGCGACACCGAGGTTGTTGTAAGCCTCGATCATGTGGGGATCGAGGTCGATCGCCTTGCGGTATTCCCGGACGGCGGCCGTGTAATCGCCCGCGTCCTGCAGTACCTGCGCGAGATTGTAACGAACGGATGGATTGCCGGGGTCGATCGCGATGGCGCTGTTATAATCGTCGACCGCCTGCGGCAGCCTCCCCGAATCCCTGTTGATGGCGGCCCTGTGGATGTAAGGCTCCGGATCTCCGGGCCGGATTTGAACCGCCCGGCTCATCTCCTCCAGCGCCCTGCCGCTCTCCCCGATCGCGCTCCATCTCCAGGCTTCGTGAATGTGCTCGCGCGATACCAGATGCCGTCCGTCGATCGCGAACAGCCCCGGGCGCGTCATGAAAAGCAGCAGGACGAAAAGGGCGGGCGCAAACCAGGCACGCGGCGAACGGGCCGATACGCGGGGAAATATTTCGAGCAGCGCATAGGCGGCGAAGAGGCTCAGCACGGGCACGATCTGTATCCGGTACCTGTCCGTGACGAAAAAGAATATTATCGACAACGAATAGGCCGTCACGAACCAATGAAGGAGAAAGTGCCGTCTCCATAAACGAAAACCGAAGATCATGCCGACGAGACCGAGCGAAACGATCATATGGAAGTTCACGAAAAGAATCCTGAAGATCCCGTACCTGCCTTTTGACAGGTCGTAGCTCTCTATCTGCGGCCATTCGAACCCGTTGATGAAGATGGACGCCTTTCTGACCAGCAGGGCCGCCTCCCTGCCCGGATGCTCCCTGATGAAGGCGAGCGACCTGTCCATCCAGTAGCGGGAGATCGCGGAGGGTTTCAGTTCGCGCCCCAGGGCCCGTTCCACGTACCTACGCGTCGTCGGATCGGCCTGCATGTTTATCCCCATCGGCGGATCGTAGGTCCCGGTCGCTTCCGCGTTGTTGCCGACATAGAAATTCACGCCGCCGTTGGACGTTATCAGGACGAAATCCCGGCTCACCGCGTAGTTGTGAACAGTCGCCGGCAGGATAGCGGCGAAAGCTCCGGCCACAAGGGCGGCGGCGCGGATGAAGCGCCGGCCTTTGCCGTCGATATCGACGAAGAGAATCCAGACGAGGATTACGGGGAGAAAAATCAGGATATTGACCCTCGCGAGAGCCGAAAGCCCGAGCAGCGCTCCGGCGAGGGCAAACCGCAGGGCATCGCGCCGCGGCGCGGGCGTAATCCCATCTTTGCAGGATCCGCGGAGCCGGGCGGGCCCGCCCCCCCTTTTGCCGGATTCCCGCGGGGGAGCCGGCTCGCCCCTCTTCCCGGCTGGCTCCCGCAGCAGCACGAACAGCATCAGCATGTTGAGAAGGGTCCCGAGCCACATCATCAGCATCTGCCCTTCGTAAAAGGTCGCGGTCCCGTAAAGGGCCAGCATCAGGGCGCCAAGCATGCCGACGGAGGGCCTGAAAACCCTCGAACCGATCAGGAAGGTCAGCACGACGGTAAGCGATCCGCCGGCGATCTGAACAAGCCCTTTGGCGAGGAGGCTACTGCCGAATACGCCGTACACTATGGCCATGAAATATGGGTATAACGGACCCATGAAGAAAGCTTCCCCGCGGATGATATGCCCGGCGGCTATATCGCGCGCCGTTTCGTCGTAGAACCTCGCGTCGAGTATCGGAACCCTCATCTGGAGCGAGCCCAGGCTTTGCAGGATAAATACTAGCTTCAGGACGAAGGCGAACGCGAATAGCGCGACTATCCATCTTTTGTCGCGGCGAAGGGCCGCGTCGACGACGTCAAGCGCCGTATTTATCCGGAAGTTCGATCGATGCATGCCGCCAGCATATGAATTCCGCACGCCCGAAGCAATGGAAATAACCGCAAAATGCGGCGCCGTCCCAGGCTTCGAAGACAATGGAAACTTTTCGAATCCCCCCGGCGTAAAAGAAATAACGGCAACCTTGAAACCCCCGGCCCGAGAGGACAGAGAATGTTTAAAACCTGCCTTCTGATCGTCGTTAGAAACCTGAAAAAACACAGGACATTTTCCATAATTAATATACTCGGCCTGGCGGTCGGGATGGCATGCGTGCTGATGATCGGAGCCTATATCCGCTCCGAGCTCGGCTACGACCGCCATCACGAAAAGGCCGCCAGGATCTTCCGCCTCGAGGCGGTCCTGACCCTCGGCGACCAGGCGAATCCGATCGCCTCGACCAACTTCCCCCCCACCCTCGCGATGAGAAACGATTTCCCCGAAGTGGAGAACTCCGTTCGCTTCGTGCCGAGGCGCAAGGTGCTGGTGGAGAGCGAGGGGAAAAAATTCTACGAGGAGAAGATCTACTACGCTGAGGAGACGGTCTTCGACATATTCACCTTCCCGATGCTGCGCGGCAACCCCGCCGGGGCCCTCGCCCGCGCCAATACCGTCGTCATCACGCAGGGCATGTCGGAGAAATATTACGGCGGCGACAACCCGGTCGGCAGGACGCTTAAGCTCAACGGCACGGACGAATTCGAGGTCACGGGCGTCATCGCCGACGTCCCGGCGAATTCCCATTTCCGATTCGACGCCCTTCTTTCGTTCCGGACCTTCCTCGAAAGGAACAGGGAGACTGTCGAATCCTGGTCCAGCTATTTCGGCAGCTACGGGTACGTCCTTCTCGCCGGGGGGGCCGACTACAGGGAACTGGAGAAGAAACTGCCCGCGATGAAGGAAAAATATATAGGCGATTCGTTCAGGGAGGCGGGAGCCGACGTCGAGTATTCGCTGACTCCCCTTGCCGACATACACCTGCATTCGCACAAGAGGCACGAGATCGAACCGAACGGCGACATCATGTACGTCTACATATTCGGCGTCGTCGCCCTTTTCATACTGGCGATGGCGTGCATCAACTTCATGAACCTCTCGACGGCTCGCTCGTCGACGAGGGCGAGGGAAATCGGCGTGAGAAAGGTCCTCGGCGCCGGCAGAAGGCAGGTCGCCGCCCAGTTCTTCGGTGAATCGGTCTTTTTCAGCTTCCTGTCGCTCGCCATCGCCATCGTTCTCGCGAGATTGATGCTCCCGTATTTCAATTCCCTCGCCGGCGGGGAGCTGAGCCTTTCGATTTTCGGCGGCCTGTGGACGGCGCCCGGTCTCGTCCTGTTCGCCCTTCTCGTCGGCCTCGCGGCCGGCAGCTACCCGGCCCTTCTTCTATCCTCCTTCAGGCCGGCGCTCGTCCTTAAGAGCCGCCTCGGCGCCGGAGGTTCGGGGGCGGCCTTCCGCCGAGCCCTCGTGGTGCTGCAATTCGCCATATCGATCTGCCTTATCATCGGAACCGGCCTCATAATCGACCAGCTCAGATACATGAAGAAGAGCGACCTGGGGTTCGACATGGAGCAGGTCGTCGTCATCCCGGTCATGGACAGAAGCCTCATAAGATCGGTCGGAGCCTTCAAGGAAGTAATCGCCGGAGGCGCGGGCGTGCTCGGCGTCGCCGCCTCGTCCCACGTGCCGGGGGGCATTTCGAGCGGCGGAAGCTTCGTGCCCGAAGGGTTTGCCGAAGGGCGGGCCCAGATGATGAACTCGCAGTACATAGACGACGAATATATCGGCGCGATGGGGATGGAGCTCGCCGCCGGGCGCAATTTCTCGAAGGATTTCCCCGCGGACACGGCCGGGACCATCCTCATCAACGAAGCGGCGGCTAGGGAGATAGGCTGGGACGACCCGATCGGCAAAAAGATCCGCTTCAGCGGCGATGAAACGCGCACGCCCTTCACCGTGGTCGGCGTCGTGAAGGATTTCCACTACAAGTCGCTTCACATGAGGGTCGAGCCGCTCATCATCTTCAGGGACCCGAATTACATGCGAAACGTCTTCGTGCGGATCAAGCCGGACGACATCCCGGCGACGCTCGCGTTCCTCGGCGAAAAATGGGCGGCCTTCGATCCGGCGCGCCCCTTCGAATACACCTTCCTCGACGAATCGTTCGACCTGCAATACAGGGCCGAGGAGAAGCTAGAAAGGATATTCTTCGCCTTCACCCTCCTGGGGATATTCATAGCGTGCCTCGGCCTTTTCGGCCTCGCGTCCTTCGCCGCCGAGCAGAGGACGAGGGAAATAGGTATACGCAAGGTTCTCGGCGCGTCGATATCGTCGATCGTCGCCCTGCTATCGAGGCAGTTCACGGTATGGGTCCTCGCGGCCAATCTCGTCGCGTGGCCCGTCGCCTGGTTCGCCCTCGGCAAGTGGCTCGAGAACTTCGCATATCACACGGAGATCAGGTGGCCGATTTTCATCGTATCCGGGGGGCTGGCGCTGGTCATCGCCCTTGCGACGGTGAGCTTCCAGGCGGTGAAGGCGGCGCGCTCGAACCCGGTCGAGGTGATCAGGTACGAGTGAGCGGGTGAATCATTCGACGAGCAGGATGGCGAAGCGGTTCATCTCGTCGGTGTATTCCTTCAGGACCTGGATGTCGTATCCGCATTTTCTCGCAGTGGAGAAGACGTCGACGGCGAGCCCCTCGGGCGAGGGCCTCGCGGCTCTCGGCTCCCTGCAATCACCGCCGGGGCCCACGCATTCCTCGCAGAAATTGCACGGATCGATGAACATCATGAAGGCGCGGTATTTCCCGGAAAGGAATACGGCGCGCTCCACCTTCTGGAGGATCCTGTTGATCGACCTCGACCATTCGTGCCTTTGCTCGGGATCGTCCAGGCGCCTGCTGAAATGGAAGATCACGGCTTCGCCGTATTCCCCGAAAAACTCCCTGCACTCCGCGACCGAAGGCGCATTCGGCGGGCAGAGGGCCCCCTTGCCGTAGTGATGGCAGCCGAAACGGCACTTCATCCTCACCCACTGCCCCGTCACGATATCGCGGGGATCGAAAAATTTGAAATCGCCGCAGCCGTGCTCCTCGAAAAGCCTCTCCATCGATTTTCGATCCATCGCCGATCCTTTCCGTGCGGCAAACACAGTCATCCTTACGCCGCTTTATCCTTCGAATTCTTGTTCAGAAGCACGACACCGGCGATCGGCGCGAGAAAAAGCCCGAAGAAAAACCAGGCCCACGCGCTGCGCTTCGTCATCTGCGCCCAGTACGCGCAGAAGATCCCGAACAGAAAGGTCACGAAACCGACGCTGGCGTAATTTCCACTCATTTTATTCCCCTTCCAGGAAAAGATTCGAACGGCGGCGCAGATAAAAGAGCCTTTGACGCCGCTTAAGAAATTCACCCCGCCACCAGCTATTTCCGATGGCCGGCCGTATCACCCCGGCCACAGCCACCCGAAAACGGCGGCCCCGGCGAGCGCGTAGACCAGGCCGTCGATCGTCGACCTTAATGTCGCCGCCCACGAGCGATTGTACCAGATCGTCATCTGCCAGAGCGCCAGCGAGTAGCCGATGAAGGCCGTGGTCCCCGTGAAACGGAAAACCTGGCGGAATTCCGCGCCGGCCGGAAGAGCGCGGCCCGACACATAGGCGGCGAATATGCCGACGACGACCATGTAGACGAACCACAGCACGAGGCTCTTCACCATCGATACAGGTCCGTTTGGCAGCATCGTCAGCATGAAGACGGGGCCCTTCTTCATCTTCGCGGCGAACCCCGGCGAACCCATCTCCTTCATGCTCGAGGCGCGCGGGACCGAATAGTCGCCTGGCGGGATGGCAAACGGGCGCATAGCGTCCATCAACTCGTCCTCATTTGGCGCTTTGCGATAGTCGTTATTGTGCCACGGGAGCGCCATGTGAATGACGCAGCTCGCGAGAAAGGCCGCGACGGCCGAAAGCAAAATCGGAAGCCACAGCATGCCAAGTCCTACCATGACAACCTCCTTTAAAGCGGATCATTGCAACCGCATTTCGCGGCGCATACGGTCATCTTCTCCTGGAGCGCGGGCTGAACCTGCTCGGGGTGCGGCTCGGGTACCTTCCGAACGGCGGTTTCTTGACGGGCGCCTTGGGCGGAGGAGCCAGCATCCCTTCCGGGATCTTCGAGTGCGCCGACACGGGGATCGCGGCGCTCATGAATTTCTCGATTTCCCTGACGTCGCTGCTCTGGTCGGGCGTCGCGAAGGTGATCGCGTGCCCCTGCTTTCCGGCCCGTCCCGTGCGGCCGATGCGGTGCACGTAGTTCCCGACGTCGTCGGGCAGATCGTAGTTGATGACAAGCTCTATATCCTTGACGTCGATGCCGCGCGCCGCGACGTCGGTCGCGACGAGAACGCGATACGCGCCGCTCTTGAATCCATCCAGGGCCTTCTTGCGCTGGGGCTGGGTCCGGTCCGCGTGTATCTCGGCCGCGGTGTATCCCATCCCGCGAAGCAGTCTTGCCACCCTCGCCGCCCCCCGCTTGGTCCGAACGAAGAGCAGCACGGATCCCGAGTATTGTTTGAGGAGCTCGCCGAGAAGGTTGTTCTTCTGCTCCTTCATGACAAAGAGGATCTCCTGCGCCACGAGATCCGGCGTCGAGCCCGAAGGCGCTATCTCCGTGCGAACCGGAAGATGCATGTAACGCGAGGCGATCTGCAGAACGCTGGGCTGCATCGTGGCCGAGAAGAGCATCGTCTGGCGGGTCTTCGGAATCATCTTTATAATTCGCTCGATCTGAGGCAGAAAACCCATATCGAGCATCCGGTCGGCCTCGTCGAGCACCAGGATGCCGACATCGTTCAGACGGACCTGCTTCTGCTCGATGTGGTCGTTGAGGCGTCCCGGGGTCGCGATGATGATGCTCGGATTATCCCGCAGTTGTCTGATCTGGCGGAACATCGGTTCGCCGCCGATCACCACGGCGGTCCGAAGCTTGAACGCGCGCGTGAGTTTCGTAAGATCCTCGTGGACCTGGATGGCGAGCTCGCGCGTCGGCACGAGCACCAGCCCCCTGCCCTTGCCGTTCGCGAGGCGCTGGACCATCGGGACGCCGAACGCTATTGTCTTGCCCGTCCCGGTCTGCGCCACTCCGATGACGTCCTTGCCCTCGATGGCGATCGGGATCGCCGCCTCCTGGATGGGGGTCGGAACGGTGAATTTCAGCGAATCCAGCACCGAGAGAAGGCCCGGCGCGATGCCGAGGCCGAAGAAACTTGTTTTCGATTGCATCATTACAACGTCATCTCACTTTCTGAATATGTGACAAATGCCTATATGTGATCGGGTTTGTCAGTCGGCAACCATTACTCAAGAAGTATAAGCGGTATTATTTCATTGTCGAGTCTAATTTTAGATTGAAGAACCAGTTTGATCGCATTACCAAAACGATATTGCCCCCTGCGGCGCATTTCAAAGAATATTCTATTTGAATATTTTGAGCACCTGATATACTGCCTCCAGCTCCGGGACAGCGTGCATCACATCGTCCGGTTTCTGATGGAATTTTTTTAACGAACCCAACCTGGAGGTGATCGCATGAAGATGCGCTCAAGATTTTCATCGATCCTTGCCCTCGTCTGCGTAATATTCGCCGCTTCCGCGGCGCACGCGCAGTGGGTGAAGGACGGCGTGCCCGTCGGCTCGGCCGATTACGACCAGACAACCGTCAGGCTCCTCCCTAATGGAGCGTACGGGGCCTATGTCGGATGGACGGACTCGCGCTCCGGCATTGATACCGACATCTACGGAAACATGGTCGGCTTCGACGGGGTTGCCTTCGGGGGCCCGGGCGGCGTTCCCGTGTGCACGGCCGTTGCCAACCAATACATGGCTGGAATGGTCAGCGACGGCGCCGGAGGCCTGATCATCCTGTGGAACGACGAACGTGGCGGGACCGCGATGGTGTATGCGCAGAGAATCGACTACGAAGGGAACATGCTCTGGCAGGAGAACGGAATAAACATATGCCCGGCTGCTCTTAACGTGTTCAGTGTTTCCGCCATTTCTGACGGCGCAGGAGGCCTGATCGCCGTATGGGATGAGTACCGAAACGGCTACCGCGACATCTACGCCCAGAGGGTCGATGGATCGGGAACCATCCTCTGGGGAGACGGGGTCGGTGTATGCACTTACGCTGGAGATCAGTATTTCCCCAAAATCGTGCCGGACGGCTTCGGCGGCGTCATCATCGCCTGGCTCGACTATCGCGTCGGCTCAGAGGTCTACGCCCAGCGGATCAATGGTGACGGCGACCCCCTCTGGAGCACTGACGGGAATCCGGTCTGCACCGCCGGCGGATACCCGACTTCCGTTATAATGGCCCCCGCTTCGGGCGGAGGAGCGTTCATCGCGTGGCCCGACAGCCGCTATGGATACAACGACGCTTTTATTCAATATGTCGACCTGAACGGTTCCCCTGTATGGCAGACCGATGGAATATCAGTCTGCGACGACGAAGGATACTTCTACAATAAATACGCGCCGAGGCTGGCTCCTGACGGCTCGGGAGGCGTGATCGCGGCCTGGTACGACAATCGAACCGGAGACACCTACGATATCTACGCGCAGCGGTTCGACCCGGACGGCACCAGGGCGTGGGGCCAGTATGGCGTGCTTGCCCTTCCCTGTTATTCCTTTGAAGAGGAAACCCTGACCATTAAATCCGACGGCTGCGGAGGGGCGATAATAACACTGGACCTCTACATGGACGAATACGGGGAGCTCGACATTTACGCCCAGAGAATGGAACATGCCGGCAGCCGGCTCTGGGGTTCCAGCGGCATTAACGTATGCACCGCCGAAAACTATCAATTCGCGCCGGCGATCGCTCCGGACGGACTCGGCGGAGCCATCATCGCCTGGGAGGATTACAGGCCGGGATATTCAGATATTTATTGCCAGCGAGTCGGCGCATCGGGTCTCACCGGAAGCCCCGAGCCGGAGATACTTTCCTGCCTCGACATGCCGGCGGATCAGGGCGGATGGGTCCGGATCACGACGAGGGCCTCGTCGCTCGACGTCGCGGGAGAGGCGAATCCGATATTCGGATACAACGTCTGGCGTGAGATCCCCGATGGCGGCGGCGGTCCGATGGCGCCGCCCGCCGAAGATTCCACCGATCGTTCACAGCTCCTGGCCCTTCTTTCCGATCCTTCGACCGCGACCGGCCTTAAGGTCGACGGCGAAAGGGCGCTTCTCCTCGGCCTGCCCGACGGTCTCTGGGAGTCGGTCGGTTTCTGGTTCGCAACGCGCGACACCCTTTACAACATAGCCGTTCCGACAAAGGACGATTCAACGGAAACGGGAATTCCGTTCGAGGTTTTCATCGTCACCGCGCACTCTTCGACCGCGGGGGTATTCGCCACATCGATGCCGGATACGGGGTACTCGGTGGACAATCTCGCGCCGGGGCTGACCGGAGGGTTGGAGGGACATGAGACCGCCTCCCCCGACGGGCTCAACATTACATGGACGGCAAACGCTGCGGGCGATATCTGGAAGTATAACGTCTATAAAGGAGACAACGAGTTCTTCGTCGCCGACGGCTCGAGCCTTTTCGGGTCGACCGAGGGGACGGCGCTCTTTGACGGGACCTGGTCGAAGGGGCTTGCCCCCTACTACAAGCTGGTTGCAGTCGACCGGCACGGAAACATGGGGCCCGAGGCGCTACTGCGGCCCGAGGATGTTTATCTCGGCACATTGCTCAAGAGTTTCGCCGCCGTGTTCTCGGGATCTTTCGTGGAGATCTCGTGGACCCTCGCCGAGGCAGACGAGGACGCGAGCTTCGACGTGCTCCGCTCCTCCGGCGGCGTATTCGACGAGCTCCCCGCTCCCGGGATCGCGCGCGACGGCCTTTCGTTCTCGATGATCGACAGGAGCGTCGAGCCGGGAAACACCTACCAGTACCGGGTGATTCTCTCGGACGGCGCGGAAAGCAGGACGCTCTTCGAGACCGAGTCGATAGCGACGCCGGCGATGCCGCTGACGCTTCACCAGAATTATCCGAACCCGTTCAACCCGGCGACCACCATCGGCTTCTACCTCCCCGCCGATGCCGCCGTCAGGCTCGAAGTGTACGACGCCTCGGGAAGGCTCGTCACACGCCTGCTCGACGGGACGATGCAGAAGAAGGGGCCGCATAAGGTCGACTGGAGGGGCCTCGGCTCGAACGGGGATCCCGTGAGCTCGGGGGTCTACTTCTACCGGCTCACGGTGGGAAAGGACACGATCTCTAAGAAGATGGTTCTTTTGAGATAGTCCCGGTCTCTTCGAAGCGATTCGGGTTATCACGAGCCCGGCTGTCGAGTCGGTTTACGATCCGGCGGCCGGGCTTTTTCACGCTTTCCGTCGAGACGGCCTTCGTTGAAGGATCTTCTGATGCCTTCGCAATCGGATGCTGTTCGATATCGCATCTAAATAGATGCCCCCCTGCAACTTTTCCCCTCCCCAAACGTTAATCCATGGGACATCCCCGTCATTGATAGAATCGGGCGAAAACAGATAAAGAAAGGATCAAATAGAGAATCATGGAAATCCGCATAGACGGCGTCGGGAAACTATACAAAGGGAGCGTCCGGGGGTTGCGGGATTTCGGCCTGAGGATCGGCCCCGGTGTGCTCGGGCTTCTCGGTCCCAACGGGGCGGGCAAGACCACCCTGATGAACATCCTCGCGACCGTCACAAGACCCACGGAGGGCACGGTGACCTGGGACGGGGTGGATATCGTCCACTCGCCTGACACCGTCCGCTCGGTGCTCGGCTACCTCCCGCAGTATTTCGGCATATATCCGAACCTCACAGCGGTCGAGTTCCTCCGCTACCTCGCCGCCATCAAGGGAATCAAGGGGCCGTCCGCCAACCGGCGCATCGACGAGCTGCTCCAGCTTGTCAATCTTGCCGACGTCGGGAAAAGGCCTCTCGCCGGATATTCCGGCGGAATGAAACAGAGGGTCGGGATCGCACAGGCACTTCTCAACGATCCGAAACTTCTCATCGTCGACGAACCGACCGTGGGCCTCGATCCGGAGGAACGCGTGAGGTTCCGGCACCTTCTTTCCGACCTTTCCGGCGAACGGATCGTCATCCTCTCGACGCACATCGTCTCCGACGTCGAGGCGGCGGCGACCGAAATCGCCCTTGTCGCGGGCGGAAGGCTCCTCCTTCATTCGTCGCCGGAAAATATTCTCGCGACCGTCGACGGGAAGGTCTGGTCGTGCGTCGTCCCTAGCGGAGAGCTTAACGAATTTCGCGGTCGGCATATTATCAGCGGCGCCATAAGGCGAAGCGACGGAGTGCACCTTCGCGTAGTCTCCGGGTCCTCCCCGATGGCCGGGGCCGAGCCGGCGGCGCCGACGATGGAGGACGCCTATCTCTACAACATCTCCGCTGTGGGAACGGAACCAGGGCCGGCCGCTGGTGCGGCCACAGCGGGAGCGTGAGCGATGACCGGACTGAACGCCGTTTACAATCTCGCCCTCGCCGATTTTCTCGAACGTATCCGCCGTTTCAGCTTCCTCGTCGTGCTCGGCATGACGGCGTTGGCCGGCTATTCCATGGTGCCTTCAGCCGGCGCCTCCTACAACGGTTTCGTCATGGCCGGATGCCGCGGCGTCTACAATTCCCCCTGGATAGGAACGATCGTCGGGATAACCGTCGTGTCCCTTCTCAGCCTCATCGGATTTTACCTCGTCAAGGATTCCGTAGCGCGCGATTACGACACGCGCGTTGGACAGATCGTCGCGGCGACGCCGGTATCCAGGCTCGAATACGTTGCCGGCAAGTGGCTGAGCAACCTTGCCGTCCTCTCCTCGATCCTCCTCGTCCTTACGCTGGTCGCGGTGATCATGCGCCTTGTGCGCGGCGAAGTCCCTTCGCTCGACCTGCCCGGACTGATCGCGCCGATTTGGCTGATCAGCCTTCCCGTGTTGGCGTGGGTCGCGGCATTCGCCGTGCTCTTCGAAACGATCCCGCTGCTTCGCGGATCGTTCGGATACGTGATATTCATGGCCCTTTGGATGTGGATGCTTCTTGTCGTCTCCGTCCTGCCGATGTTCGTAAAGCCCGGTGAAATCACGCCGCATAACGATTTCATGGGGATTTCGACGAGCATCTCCGACATGGCCCGCAGCATGACCGAACAGGGATTCGATATGAGCAAGGGAACGACCGACATCGGCCAGCCGACGGAAGGCCATACCGTTGAACATTTCATGTGGAAGGGCGTCAGGTGGTGGCCCGGGCCGGCGTTCGGGCGACTTCTCTGGCTTGCCGGATCGTGCGCCGTCGTCATCCTTTCCGCCATCCCCTTCGATCGCTTCGATCCGGCGAGGCAGGGACGGCGCGGGAAGCGCTCAGAGGCGAAACATCCGCGCGGGAAGCGCGGGGGAATATTCGCGTGGAGAAGGAGAATCCCGATTTCCGGCGCCGGGACAAATAATGCCCAATCCGGCGAAGATGGCCCCATGGAGAGATCGATACTCTACGGGAAGATCACGCCGCCGGCCGTCTCCACCCGGGGGAACCTCCGGACGATCGCCATCTTCGAGCTTCGCCTTCTTCTCGCGGGCAGGAACCGCTGGTGGTACCTCGGAGCCCTGCTCTCGATCGTTCTTTCCGGAGCCCTGACGAGCGAAGGGATGCGCGCCCTCTTCCTCGCGATCGCGTGGTTCTGGCCCGCGACGGCGTGGTCCCTGATGGGGAGCCGTGAAACGCATTTCCGAAGCTCGGCGATCGTCTTCTCCGCCGCTCGGCCTGTAAAAACGCAGCTGCCAGCGGTGTGGCTAGCCGGGGCGTTGCTCGCGCTGATCATGGGAGCGGGACAGATCCTCAGGCTAGTGATCACCGGCAATCCGGCACAGGTCTTCGGCCTCGCAGCAGGCGCGGCCTTTGTGTCGGCGCTCGCGCTCGCTCTCGGCGTCGTGACGAACGGCAGCAGGGCGTTCCAGATAGTCTACCCCATCCTCTGCTACATCGGGCTGTCGGGCAGATTCATATGGTTCGATTACAAAGGTATCAATGTCGAGAGCATGGCGGCCGGTATTCCGCTGCTCTATCTAGCCATGGCCGCCGGGCTCCTCGTCCTGGCCGCGAAGGGGAGGGCAAGGCAGGTCCGGGGCATTTGAACGGGAGGTGCGATCCGCGCGGCTTGGTCGACTGGGTTTGGAGCCTCACTCGATGGGCAGCTCAACCGGGAACATGCCCGTTTAAGATTACAGACCCTTCCGCACCATGACGGAAAAACGGGGATCGTCGGCGCAGCGCCGCGCCGCGTCGTTGACATGGTATCGCTCCCTTATTCCGTCGATGCTCCCTTCGTCCTCTATCAGGCCGAGCGAAAGGAGAACCTTGTCCGAATACCCCGGAAGGAACGAGTGCAGCCCGCCGGGGATCCGTTTTGACGCGACGGCGTTCGCCCGGTCGATGATGACCGTGGTGCAGTTGTTCCAGAGGGTATGATAGAACTTCGGGACCCGCGCGAGTTCGTTGGCGCCCTTCAGCATCTCCACCAGGAGCTCGCGCCCCTTTTCAGGGCCGACCCTCAGGGGATAGAGGTAGACACGGTCGTCCCTGCAGACAGCGCGGAGCTTGAGCACATCCGCCTCATCCGCTATCACGTAACACAGTTCGAATCTTTTGGCCATGCCGCGCAATGGCGAATAAATCTCGCCCTTTTCCTTCCTCGCCTCCACCGAGACCGCGAGGAATGTCGAGTCGGCGAACCCGAAACTAATGAATGAATGCGCCGGGCCGCGCCGGTTCTGGCCGAAGAGGGAGAGGCCGAGCCATACGCTTTCGATCCGGGACAGGTCGACGGTGCGCGTCTCCCAGAGTTTCACCGGCACGCCGCCGGAGGGGCAATGGTCGAAGGCGCGGACGTTCGTTATCGTCGCGAAGTCGCCGTCGAATTCAGCCCTGGGCAGGAAAGCTTGTTCGGGCATCCAGTCCCTCTCGTTGGAAGGCCTGATCGCCGTCCATGCCGCCACTATCGATAGAATGATCACGGCCGTGATGATCGCGACTCGTTTCAGGAATCTCTTCTTTCCCATGCTGTTCCTTTCATTGTTTTTCCCCCCCACGTCCCGCACGAAATCTCATCTCGTTTTTTTCGAAATCTCCGGATTAATCCGCCGGGGGCGAGGTTACAGAAGATCAGACAATTCGTCAAGTGAACCTCACGGACGCTCACACATCATGAGACGACAAAAATGCTCCGGATTCTCTTGCCCTTCCCGTCCCGGTTTTCTATTTTTTCCCCGAGTCTCAAACCCTTGGAAGGAGTACACCGCATGAACGAAAGGAAAGCCCTGGATACCGCGAAGATCGAGCAGATCCAGAGGGACAGGAAGGAAGCCCACAAGTTCTTCACCGACAAATCGAAGGTTTACCGGATTTTCACAGAGCTCGAGGAAAAGACATTCCAGGACGGCAGCCTGTCGAAAAAGCACAAGGAACTGATAGCCGTCGGCATCTCGCTGGTTAACAGCTGTGAATCCTGCCTCGAATGGCATATCAAGCAGGCCCTTGACGCCGGCGCGACCCTCGAGGAGGTCATCGAGGCGCTCGAGGTCGGCCTCGAGATGGGGATAGGCCCCACGACCGTCACGAACCGGTTCGCGATGAAGGTTCTGAAGCATTATCTGGGGGACAATATCTAGCGGCGCCGGGATCCATCCTGCTCTGAATCGAGGTATGATTCCAGGGCGTCGAGCTCGGAACGAAGCTCCGCCGGAAGACGGTCGCCGAAACGGGCAAAGTGCTCCCTGATCGACTCCGCCTCCGCGCGCCACTCATCGGCGTCGAAGGAAAGCAGTTCCTCCATGTCGGCGTCGGTGACCCCTTCCAGCCCGGTCCGGTCTATCGCGCCCGGAGCGGGCATGTACCCGATGGGTGTCCGCACCGCCGCGCCCGTTCCCTCGCAGCGTTCGAAGATCCAGCGGAGCACGCGGCTGTTCTCCCCGTACCCGGGCCACAGCCATTTGCCGTCGCGATCCCTGCGGAACCAGTTCACGGAGAAAATCTTCGGAAGCGCCGTCGCGGAAGGGGCTGCGCCGAGATCGATCCAGTGCCGGAAGTAATCTCCCATGTTGTATCCGCAGAAGGGCAGCATCGCGAATGGATCGCGGCGCACAGTCCCGGCCTTGATGTCAAGGGCGGCGGCCGTGACCTCGGACCCGAGGATCGAGCCGAGGAAAACGCCGTGGTTCCAGTCGAAAGCCTCCTGCACCAGCGGCACCGTCGACGGCCTTCTGCCTCCGACAATAATGGCGCTGACAGGAACCCCCGCGGGGTCCTCCCATTCAGGGGCGATCGACGGGCAGTTGCGGGCCCTCGCGGTGAAACGCGCATTCGGATGCGCCGCCGGTCTCTCCGCGCCTTCTTTCCAGGGGGCGCCGGTCCAGTCGGTCAATCCTCCGGGAGGCGGGTAGCCTATATTCTCCCACCAGACGTCCCGGTCCCCGGTCAGGGCGACGTTGGTGAAGATCGTTTCACTGTCGATCGTGCGCATCGCGTTGGGATTGGAGCATTCCGACGTTCCCGGTGCCACGCCGAAGAACCCGGCCTCCGGGTTGATGGCGTAAAGGCGGCCGTCATCGCCGATCTTCATCCAGGCGATGTCGTCCCCGATCGTCTCGACCTTCCAGCCCGGTATCGTCGGGATGAGCATGGCGAGGTTGGTCTTCCCGCAGGCCGAGGGGAAGGCTCCCGTCATGTATCTCGACTCCCCCTCCGGATTGGTGATCTTGAGGATCAGCATGTGCTCGGCGAGCCATCCTTCGTCGCGGGCCTGGGCCGACGCGATGCGGAGGGCGAGGCATTTCTTCCCGAGAAGGGCGTTGCCGCCGTACCCCGATCCGTACGACCAGATCTGGCGAGTCTCCGGGAAATGCGAGATGTACTTGTCCTCGAGCGGGGCGCACGGCCACTTTCCCCCGTCCGACTCCCCGTCCGCCAGAGGCTTGCCCACCGAGTGCATGCAGGGGATGAACTCCCCGTTTTCCCCCAGCGTATCGAGAACGGCGCCGCCGACGCGCGTCATGATGTGCATGTTGACCACGACATAGGCCGAGTCGGTTATCTCAACGCCGATCTTCGAGATGTGCGATCCCACCGGGCCCATGCTGAAGGGGATCACGTACATGACCCGGCCCTTCATGCAACCGGCGTAGAGGCCGCGCATCGTCTCCTTCAGCTCGTCGGGATCGATCCAGTTGTTGGTGGGGCCCGCGCCGTCCTTGTCGCGGGAAGCTATGAATGTGCGGTTTTCAACCCTCGCAACATCGGAGGGGTCGGAACGGAATAGGACGCAGTCGGAATGTTTTTCCCTGCTGAGCTCGACGGCGAGCCCGGACTCGATCATCCCCTTCATCAGCCCGTCGTACTCGGAGCTCGAACCATCGCACCAATAGACTCCTACCGGCTCGCAAAGACCCGCCCAGTACTCCACCCATTTCAGAAGCCTTCTGTGCCCGGTCGGCACAGGGTTCAGGTGCTTGACCTCCATCCGGACCTCCGTTTGCCGTCACTATGATCGATACGATATGCGCCGGGCCCCGCGGCCGAACCGGGCCTCCCCTCTTCCCCACCGGGCGGAGGGCTCAGGATAACTCGAGATCGTCGGCTAACGATAAACCTTTTCGGGGCGGGCCGCAATTCATTTCGGATTAATTCAGTTATGAAGAAATTTATAGAATGATTTACATCTCGCGCGATCCTCGCGAGTTTCATCCCGCGGGCCGATCGCGCCGGCCTTTCGAATGCCGGGTCGATCAGCCGGCCGCCGCGCGTTTGACAACGACGAGTGTCATGTCGTCACGCTGGGGCAGGTCTCCCGCGAATCTTCGGACCTCCGAGACGATGTGGTCTATTATCCCCGCCGCGGGCAGATCGCGGCAGCCGGAGACGACGCTGCAGATCCTCTCCTCTCCGAACTCCGCGTCGCCGGCATCGACGGCCTCGGAGATGCCGTCGGAAAAGATCGTGAGAACATCCCCCCCGGCCATTTCAACGATCCCCGATTCGTATTTGGCCTCCTCGATCGCGCCGAGGATAAGACCGCTCTTTTCGAGACGACGCGATTCCCGGCCGCACGAAATGATCGGGTGGTTGTGCCCGGCGTTGCAGTATTCGAAGGTATGCCTCCTGCCGTCGAGGACGCCGAAGAAGAATGTGGCGAACTTCTCAGGATCGGTGCTTCTGAAGAGAAGGAGATTCGACCTCTGCATGATCTTCTCGGGCCGGTGATTCGCGAGGTCCTGTCCCCTGAATGTCGCCTGCAGGTTCGACATCAGAAGTGCGGCCGGCATCCCCTTGCCGGAGACGTCGCCGAGGCAGCAGACGACCCTTTCGTCCTCGAGGCTTATGAAATCGAAGTAATCCCCCCCGACCGCCCTTGCCGGGATGCTCTTCCCGGCTATGTCATACCCCTTAAGCTCAGGGGGTTTCGCGGGCAGAAGCCCCATCTGTATCCTGCAGGCCATCTCCATCTCCTCCCTCATGTAAATGAGGGCCTTCTCCTCTTCGAGGAGCCTGGCGTTTTCGATGACCTGCGCGGACTGGGTCGCTATGATGCTTAGAAGCCTCTTGTCCGACTCGGTGAATCCGGTCTTGCCGCGCTTGTTGAAGACGTTGAGCGAACCCATGATCGTCCCCTTCAGAAGGAGCGGGACGCTCAGCAGCGATTTTACGGGATTATCCTCCTGCATCACGGATTTGAATCTCGTGTCGCGGGCGAGATCGTCGATCACGAGCGGCTCCCTGTTCGCGAGCATCCACCCGGTGATCTGAGTGTCAAGATGAAGGGGCAGGATGCCGGTGCTCCTGTCGGCCCCCCTGACCATCGTGACGAACGGATTCTCCCTCTCCTTCCTTTCGAGGATCGTAACGGTTCCCTGTTCGGCGCCGAGATATTTCACGCACTTCCGCACGATCAGCTCGATGATCTTTTCAAGGGAGAGGGCCGAATTGATCGCCGTCGAGATTTCGTTGAGGATCGAAAGCTCCTCGACCGCCGCCTTGAGGCGCAGGTTCTCGTCGTGAAGTTCATTGAGATCGCCGTCGCCCGATTTGCCTGCCATATCGCGGCCTTTCCCGATACGCCGTCGACGCTCGCCGGCCAACGCCGCCCCGGACACCGACAGTCCCCCGTTCAAGGGCGGATGAAAGGTGCCGATGGAAAAAGAGTCCTTATACCTGTATTCTTATATCCAAAAAGGATAATTGTCCATAGCATTCAGGTACCGTTCGAAAGGCATGTCATCAGGAGACCCGGCCCGGCCTGGCTACGCTGAAGCTCAATGATCCCAATAATTATGATTGATATAACCGACAATATAGCTATTTACTAGATATATTGATTGCCATATCATTCATATTATGTTATAATCCTGCCAGGCCATTGACAATCGATCTTTATTTTATTATAATGTAGTATTGATAAGTCATTATAGCTATTATTTGGGGTTATTGACTAATATAGGAGTTGTTATGAGCATATACGGCAAGAGTGACCCGGCGATCCTTCGCGAGATCGGCGAACGCCTGAAAACCCGGAGGCTCAATAAAAACATCACGCAGCAGGAGCTCGCGAGGCTCTCGGGCCTGAGCCGCTCCACGATCAGCGAGATCGAGGGAGGCAAGCCCTTCGGGGTCCTCGCTCTCATACAGGTGCTTCGCGCCCTGGAGGCACTCGAAGACCTTGACGCCTTCCTGCCCGACTCCGGGCCGAGCCCGCTCCAGCTCGCGAAACTCAAAGGCAGGGAGCGCCGCCGCGCGACGGGAACAAGAGGCTCATCCTCGAGAGATTCGGAATCACGGGGCCCGGCTTCCAGGGGACGAACATCCCCTGGTTCAGGCGGGCAGGAGAGCGGCCGGGGGGAATGAAGTTGGCTGACAGGGTCGATATCGCTTACGTCCTGATATGGGATCGTCTCGTCGGCGCCGTCTCGTGGAACGGGCGCGATCGCTTCGCCACATTCGAATTCGACAGGAAATTTCTCGACCTCGGCCTCGACCTCTCGCCGATAAAGATGCCGGCCGCCGATGCGCGCCGCGGAAACACGCAATTCGCCTTTCGCGCCCTTCGCGAAGAGACGTTCAAGGGGCTCCCCGGGATGCTCGCCGATTCGCTGCCCGACAATTTCGGGAACGCGTTGATCGACAGGTGGCTCTCCGCCCAGGGGCGCGACCCGACCGATTTCAGCCCGGTGGAGAGGCTCTGTTACACGGGACGACGCGGCATGGGCGCCCTGGAGTACAAGCCTGTGATAAACACCGCCCTCGAGGAATCGGTCCCCGTCGAAGTCGAAAGGCTCCTCGCCCTCGCCCGTTCCGTCGTCGAGGAACGAAGCAATCTCAGAGCGGATCTCGGCTCGGACCCTTCCGACGCGCTTCTCAACATCATCCGCACCGGAACATCCGCCGGAGGCAATCGCCCCAAGGCGGTGATCGCCCTGAACGAAAAGACCGGCGAGGTCCGCTCGGGCCAGGTGGACGCCCCGGACGGGTTCGATTACTGGATCCTTAAATTCGACGGGGTGAGGGACCGTTCGCTCGGCGACCCCGCGGGATACGGCCGCATAGAATACGCCTATCACCTCATGGCAAAGGAGGCCGGGATCGACATGACGGAATGCCGCCTCCTCGAGGAAGAAGGCCGCGCCCATTTCATGACGAGAAGGTTCGACCGCTCCGCGGGCGGAGGGAAACTGCACCTTCAATCGCTGTGCGCCCTCGCCCACCTCGACTACCGGGACGCCGGCGGCGCGTCGTACGAGGACGCCTTCCGCGTAATGCGCGAGATGAGGCTTTCCAGCGAGGAGGCAGGCCGGCTTTTCAGGCGGATGGTGTTCAACGTCGCCGCGCGAAACCAGGACGACCACACGAAGAATATCGCCTTCCTCATGGACAGGGAGGGCCGCTGGCGCCTCTCCCCCGCCTTCGACGTGACGTACGCGTACAATCCCGGCGGGCTTTGGACCAGCACGCACCAGATGTCGATCAACGGCAAACGGGACGATTTCACGAAGGAGGATCTCCTCAAGGTCGGCAGGGAGATGAATATCCAGCGCGGAGAGAAACTCGTCGAAGAGGTCCTGGATGCCGTGTCGCGCTGGCCCGTCTTCGCCGGGGAAGCGGGGGTCCCCGGGAACCAGATCGACGCGATCGCGAAAACGCACCGGCTGAATATGTGACACGGAGGGTTACCACGGAATGGGGGATGATCAATTGAAAACCATCGACGCTAGGGGGCAGCTCTGCCCGAAACCATTGATACTGACGAAAAAGGCATTGCTCGAGATCGGGCCGGGCGAGGTGATGACGGTCCTTGTCGATAACGAAACCTCGAAAAACAATGTCGAACGGTTCCTGAAGGACAACGGGATGGAGGTCAGGATCACGGAGGAAAAGGGCGTTTTCAGGCTGGCCGTGATCAAAACCGGCGAATTGCTTTCAAATCCCGCGGCCGAAGATTACTGCGAAACGTCACCCGCTACGGCCGGGGATCCGACACGCGATGCGCGACGCAATCCAGCCGGTGATCCATCTCCCGCCCCGTCGCGCGGCCATATCGGGAAATACGCCTTCGTTTTCAAGAAGGCGCGCGTCGCCGAAGATGAGCTCGGCGAGATCCTCACGATCGGGTTCTTTTCCACGATCGGCGAACTCGACCTTCTCCCGGGGAGGATCATCTTCTATCACGAGGGGGTCAGGCTCACCCTCGACGATTCACCTGTGCTGGAGCACCTGAAAAAACTCGAATCGCTCGGCGTTTCGATCATGATATGCGGGACCTGCGTCGATCATTACAAGGTGAAGGATCGCGTCGGTGTGGGGATCGTTTCGAACGCGTACGACATCCTGACGGCGATGTCGGAGGCGCATCACCTGGTAAGCCCGTGAACGAGGGGCAATCTTCGGGTAAAGTGACGCGAACAGGCCATTGAAATCCGGCATGGGGGTTGAATCAATGAGTTTCGATCTGTTGACCACCGTTGAATATGGAGGCTGCTCGGCGAAATTGCCCGCGGCGAAGCTCTACGAGCTTCTTCGCGATTTTCCGAAGCCGTCGCACCCCGACCTCCTCGTCGGGCTGGAAACGCACGACGACGCCGGCGTCTTCAGGATCTCCGACGAAGTCGCCCTGATTCAGACCGTCGACTTCTTCCCGCCGATCTGTTCGGACGCCTACGAGTTCGGCCAGATCGCCGCGGCGAACGCCCTCAGCGACGTCTACGCGATGGGCGGAAGGCCGCTGACCGCCCTCAACCTGATGATGTTCCCCGAGGACAGGATTCCGATCGAGGTCTACAGGGAGATCCTTCTCGGGGGGCACGACAAGGCGGCCGAAGCGGGCGTCGTCATCGTCGGCGGCCACACGATCAGCGACTGGCCTCCGAAGTACGGCCTCGCCGTGACGGGGATCGTTCATCCGGGCAGGATCGTTACGAACGCGCTCGCAAGGCCCGGCGATATCCTCATTCTCACCAAACCGATCGGCTCCGGAGCCATCGTCGCGGGGCAGAGGCTGAAGATGGCCGAACCTTCATCGTACAGGGCCGCCCTCGAAGGAATGAAAACGCTCAACCGCCGGGCCGCCGAGCTGATGCAGGAATTCGGCGTCAGGTGCGCCACCGACATCACGGGCTTCGGCCTTGCCGGCCACGCGATGCAGATGGCGAACGCGAGCGGGGTCACCCTTCGAATCGATTGCGGCAGGGTGCCCCTCCTCGAAGGCGCCTACGCCCTGATCGACTCAGGATGCATACCGGGCGCCGCCTTCAGGAACCAGTCGTATACGGAAGAGAGTTGCAGGTTCGAATCGGTCGACTACAACCTCAAGATGCTGATGCTCGACGCGCAGACCTCGGGCGGGATACTTATGGCGGTCCCCCCTTCGTCCGCGGCAACCATCCTGGAAAGGCTGCTGGACGAAGGTTCACCCGCCGCGGCGATAATCGGCGAGGCTCTCCCAAAGGAAAAACATGACATCGTCTGCGTTTAATATACCGCGAACGATGTTTCTCACTTAAGCAGGACCATCTTTCGCGTCTCCGTGAAGGAGCCCGACTCCAGGCGATAAAAATAGACGCCGCTCGCCGCGGCGACCCCGTCCTCGTTTCTTCCGTCCCACTCCTCGACATGTCGCCCGGCGGGCATAATCCCGTTCGCCAGCTCGCGCACCAGGCGCCCCGCCGCATCGTAGACCCGCAGCCGTACCTTCGCAGGCGCAGCGAGCCCGAACCCGATACGCGTCGACGGATTGAATGGGTTCGGAACATTCTGTTCCAGATAGACCGCCGCGGGCATCACCGGGTCGTCGCTCCCGGTGATGAGGCCGGGCGAAAGCAGCGCGTACCCGCTTTCGTTCTCGTGTATGTCGACGGCCGCCACCTTGTAGTAATATCCGCCTTCCCAGCTCCATGTTCCGTCAACGTAGAAGGTGTCGCAGGTCGTCGCGACGAGGCTGGCCGGGTCAGGAACGAAATCCTCGCTCGTTCCGCGATAGATCGCGTACCCGGCGAGATCGCTTTCGTCGTTCGCGAGCCATTGCAGTTCGAGCCCGACCGGAAGGTACTGCTGTTCCCCCTCGAGCCCCAGCGGAGCCGCGGGAACGAGATTATCCACAGAGCGGCCGCTGCCGACCTCCGATTCCCAGAAAACGAATGGATCCGAGGTGTGGGCGACCACCTGGAAGTAATGATATTCGTCGCTGACCCCCGTGGAGTCGAACAACGTCGCGACCGGCTTGCCGTAGGCCGCCCTGTAGTAGGCGCCCTGCGATTCGATTAGTTCCCAGAAATATTCCAAGGTCCCGATTCTCTCCAGCCGGACGACCGGGAGCCCGCATACCGGATCGAGATCGGCGAGCGCCTCCAGGAACCTCGCGCCCTTTTCGATTGCGAGCGAGGCGGCGAGCGGATCGATCGCGCGCCAGATCGTGTAGTAGTTCACATCAGCCGTCCTGAAGGCGTCCGGCCTTGCCGCGTACCACGACAGATATATCGCGCCTCCCTGGTCCCCGGGAATATCCCGGACCGCGTAGATATCCGGAGCGAGGAATCCCGTCCGTCCCTCCCTGTCGACGCTCTGACAGTAAATGTCCGCCGATCCCGTCCTCGAATCCCTCCACGCGGCGATAGCTCCTCCGGCTCCGTCCGAAACAAATCTGACTTGATCCTGTTCGCCGACGGACGTACAGACGGGGGCTCCGTCGGCCGTCCACTGAACGGCGCCCGAGGCGCTGACACACTGCGCGTATACATCATATCCACCGTTCCTGAGATCGCTCCACGCAACGATCACCCCGCCGGATCCATCCTTCACGGGGCGCACATTGAACTGGTCCAACGAAGCCGTGCTGAGCGCCACGCCGTTCGCCGTCCATTGAGCGACGCCGGCCGGGTTGAGTCTTTGCGCGTAGACGTCGAACCCGGCGCCGCTTCGTGCGTCCATCCACGTCAGTATCGCGCCGCCGGCGTCGTCCGATACCGCCGAGATGTATGTCTGATCCATGGCCGCGTTGCAAACCGCGATCCCGTTCACTGTCCATTGAACCGCTCCGGACGCGTTCACGCTTTGCGCGTAGATATCGTAATAACCGAGACGGGAATCGAACCATGCTACTATCGCCCCGCCGGCTCCATCCGTTGCAAGCGCGGGGAACATCTGCGTGCCCGCTCTAGCGCAGATGGCGACGCCGTTCGCGGTCCAAAGGGGAGTGCCCGAACCGTTCATCCGCTGCGCGTAGATGTCGAAGTTGCTTCCGCCACGAAAATCGTCCCAAGAGATGATCGCCCCGCCCGCCCCGTCCGGGATCAGCTTCTGATCGTACTGGCCGTTTGAGGCTGTGCAGACCGCGACTCCGTCCCACGTCCATTGAACGGCTCCTGCGGCATTGATTCGCTGGGCGTAGATATCGGTTTCGCTCATGCTTCGGTTGTCCAGCCACGCAATGATCGCGCCGCCAGCCGCGTCGGTTTCGATCTGCGGGAGCGACTGGTCTCCATCGGCGGAACAGATAACCTGCCCGTCCTCCATCCACAGGATCGCGCCGGAAGCGCTGACCCTCTGGGCATAGATGTCGTAATATCCCCCGCGGTTATCCTGCCAGGCAATGATCGCCCCGCCCGCTCCGTCTGAAACGATTGCCGGGTTGTTCTGCCAGTTGATGTCGGTGCAGATCGCCACCCCGTCGGACGCCCAGACAGGCACCCCGGCCGCGTTGATGTGCTGGGCATAGATGTCGTAACTGCCTCCGCGCTCGTCCCGCCAGGTTACAATGGTCCCTCCCGCCCCGTCGGAGACGAGTTGCGGCACTTCCTGGCCCAGAAAGGCCGCGCATGCGGCGATACCGTTGGTCGTCCAGTAGGCCGATGCCGGCGCCGCGGCGATAATCAGAGCGATAACGGCGGTCAATACGACAAGAGCGGGTCGTCGATTCATGCTGATGCCTCCCGTGAAGGACGTGCCGGATTATAAATGTATATGCAGCCTGGAAAGAGACCTGGATCAGGTGGGATTATACCACATTCGGGGGTGTGTTGTCGCGGTCAATTATCGAGGGGCTTCAAGTCCGGGAGACGTTGACGACCAGGGTGGGAACCACGCCCGGAATCGTAATCCCGATGCGAAAAGCGGGGCCCGGGACATGGTCCCGGGCCCTGTCCGAAGGTTCTTCCATGTTGGCCGGTTTCCGTAGACCGGCCTTTCGACCTTCGCATCCAAACGGAGCGGCCACGCTCTTTAATGATACCGTTTACTTCTTCAGTTCCACCCTGCCTGACGCCGTGCTGAGAAATACCGACGGCGTTTTTCCCCCGACAGCGAAAGATTTCCTCACATAAGTGTCACCGTTTTGTTCGAACTCCTCCTCATTATCGAAATCGAAGGGGCTGACGATGCGCCCGTGCCTCTTGCGCGCCTCGAATTCGAAATACCCTTTGACCGGGTTGCCGCCGTACTCGAGGATGACGTCCCCTGAGGCGGTCGAAAGGGTGAGATCGTGTTCGCTGGTCGCCGCAAGCAAGACCCTTACGCTTCCCGAAGCGGTGGAGAAAATGCTCTCCCCTGCGATTGTTATTTCATCGGCCGTGATCTCTCCGCTCGCGCAGCTAAGCTTGAAGGCGCCCTTCGCGCCGGAGATCCCGATCTCGCCCGAAGCGGTGCTCATCTCCATGTCGCCCTCGACATTTTTCGCAGTGATTTCGCCGCTCGCCGTCGAGAGATCGATATCGTCCTTCGAATCCTCGATGCGGATATCGCCGCTCGCTGTCGAAACATCCTTTTTCCCGACGACATTGATGAGTGTCACGTCGCCGCTCGCCGTCGAGACGTCGATGTCGCCCGTCGCGTTCTCGATCTCGATATCCCCCGAGGCGGTGCTCGCGTCGACCGTTCCGACCGGGCCGGTGACCGAGATATCCCCGGAAGCCGTGCTGGCTTCGATGTCGCCGAGAGGTCCGGTGAGGGTCAAATCGCCCGAGGCGGTCGAAAACTCGATATCCATCCCTTCGGGCAGCGTGAGGGTCCAGACCACTTCTCCGCTCATCGAATGCGAACGGCTGTTTCTCCAGTCCTCTTCGAGAACGAGTTTGCCGCCCCTGTCGTTCATCTTGTATTCCAGAGATCCTTCCGGTTCCACGTCGTAATAGAGGTCAACGATGACCTCGCCCGACTTGTGCGTCTTCACGACGCAGTCCCCGCTTACCGTTCCAATGTCGACTGACTTTATCCCGGCGAAGGTCTTGTGGACCTCTTCCCCGCCGGCTTTCCTCACGGACCTTTCACCGGTCGCGAAGGCGGCGGTGGATACGAGCGCGAGAACGATGATCGCGACTGCGATTGTCATTCCCTTTTTCATTCGCGTCCTCCCTGTTAAATTGTTTCAACCCGGTTTACGATTCATGCGCACACGAATAATACGCACCGGCCCCCTTCCCGGTCGCCCGGAGTTGAAATCCAGAACCTCAAAACGGTTCTGATTGACAATCAGGACCCGGGAGAACGGCTCGTGGTGGAGTTGCAGGGCCGGGAGAATGCAAGGCCAGTCCCTTGCGTGCTGCGGGATAACTCGTAGTCACATATCGAATTGCATGATTTTCCGCGGGTTCAGGAGTTCTTCTTGCGGAAATCCGAGGGGCTGCTCCCGGTGAATTTCCTGAAAGCTGTGTTGAAGGTCGATTTTGAATAGAACCCGGTTGCCAGCATGATCTCGAGGATGTTCTTGTCGCTGAACGCCGGGTCTGAGAGCCTCTTTTTGGCCTCCTCGATCCGGTGCCGGTTGATGAAGTTGTTGAAACTCTCCCCGTGCTTCTCGTTGATGATCCTGGAAAGATGGTTGTAGTGGATCCCCAGCCTCTGGGAGAGCTTCTTGAGCGTGAGGTCGGGATCGAGGAAGACCTTCTCCTCCTCCATCAGTGCCCGGAGGGCCTCGGCGGCCTCGTCCATGCGCTCGCCTGTTATCGACGAGGTGCTGTACTTCATACCCTGGAGGCGAATTCTTCTTCGGCGGACAACCGCGACAATCGCCCCTGCTGCAAGCCCCGCGGCGGAGAGGACCGTGAGGATAAACCACGCCGTCGAGTAGAACGGCCTCTCGACGGTGAAGGTCATCGCGGCCGCTTCGGCGCTCCAGAGCCCCGTGTTCCCGATCGCCCTTACAATGAACCGGTAATCACCCGGGGGAAGATCGGTGTATACGGCGCTTCGCGGCTGCCCGGGGTGGACCGCCGTGAACCCTTCGTCGTGACCTTCGAGCCTGAAGAGGAACCTGCACTTTTCGGGGGCGGACCAGTCGATCGCCGTGAAACGGATATCGATCCTCTCGACACTTCCGGAAAAAACCAGGGGTTCTTCGTGGCCGCCCTTCGCGCCATTTCTCCCAGAAACCACGCGCGCGTTCTCCACCAGCACAGGCTCGATGACAACCTTCGGGGGGGCGGGGGCTTGAGCGATGGAGGCTCCCATGCTACCGGTCCCGCCGCTGTCCGCCTCGCCGCCGCGCACTCCCGCGCCGAAAACAGCCAGGCCGCCGTCGGTCGGATAGTATAATTCGCCCGAGCCTGACAGGCAGAAGGACGGGGAGCAGTATCCGTTGCAGCGGCTCGAGGGCATTCCCTCATTTTCGTCATAGACTGTGGGAGTGAGAATCTTCGACTTGCCGTCGGAGTAAGCGATAAGCGAATCGGCGTCGATCGTGAAGACGCCCGCTTCGCAGCTCATCCAGAGCGGCCCATCGTCGCGGTCCGGCATTGTCGAAGGTCCGGGTCGCGTAATACTGAAAATAAAA
>JALOPX010000062.1 GCA_025453655.1 Candidatus Krumholzibacteriia bacterium | reverse complement strand
GCTGATAACCCCGATAGCGATGGAACAGGAACTCAGATTCGCGATCCGCGAGGGCGGCAGGACCGTCGGAGCCGGAGTCGTGACCGAGATAATCGAATAAGAAGAGGATGATGCAGGATGAGAGACATGGTGACGCTGGCTTGCCAGGAATGCAAGAACAGGAACTACACGGGCGACAAGAACAAGCGCAAGCACCCTGACAGGCTCGAGCACAAGAAGTACTGCCGTTTCTGCGGCAAGCACACGTTGCACAAGGAAACCCGCTGAGAGGGTTTGCGGAGCCTCGGGATACACTTCCAGGACGGGCGATCGGGCCGGACGCCCAGGGGCGTTTCCGGCGGGCCGCCGTCGAACGGAGAACGGCATGTTTGAAAAGATCGCAAGGTTTTTCGACGAGATCAAGGGCGAGATGAAAAAGGTCACCTGGCCCACGCGCGACGAGCTGAAGGAATCGACGAAGCTGGTCATCATAGCCACCTTCGTGGTGACTGTTTTCGTCGGGGTCGTGGACCAGATCCTCACGCTGCTCATAAGACGCCTTCTCGGTTGGTGACCCCGTCGTACTTAACCGGCAGTCAGGAAAGTAGAAACAGGATGAACGAAGATTTGTCGAAGGACAAGGGTCCGGAAGAGACCCATGAAGAGGAATCTTACGGCGAGAGAGCGAACGCGGGGCCCGCTTCCAGCCCCGTGAACGCGGAATCGCTGTTCGATGAGGAACGGCTCAATGACGACAGCGATGAATCCGGGGACGACGATGATTCCGCGGGCGCGGACATCCTTCCGGACGAATCCGCCGAAGAGTCGAAGCCGTCCGACAGGGAACCCGCGAAACGCAAGGCTCGTGCCGTGGTAAAAGCATCCGCGGCCGCCCCGGGCGCTGCTGTGGAGAGCGCCGACGGCGGATCGAAGATGCGATGGTACGTGGTTCACACGTACTCCGGCAGGGAAGCCAAGGTGCGGGACACCGTGGAGCGCCTGATTCAGGCCTCCGACTATAAAGACAGGTTCGGGAAGGTTCTGGTGGCCGTCGAAGAGGTTGCCGAGATGAAAAAGGGCAAGAAGACGGTCTCCAAAAGGAAACTTTTCCCGAGCTACATTCTCATAGAGATGGAAATGACCGACGAGACCTGGAGCCTCATCGAGAATGTTCCCGGCGTGACGCATTTTGTCGGCGGGGGAAAGAAACCGTTCCCCATTCCGAGGAAGGAAGTCGACAGGATACTCGGCAGGATGGAAAAGAAGGAAGGCATCATTCCCGAAGTTCCGTTCACGATAGGCGAGCATGTAAGCGTCATCGACGGGCCCTTCTCCGAATTCACCGGGATCGTGGACGAGATAAACCCGGAGAGGGGCAAACTGAAGGTTCTTGTCAGCATTTTCGGGCGCGAGACGCCTGTGGAGCTTGATTTTCTACAGGTCAAGCTCATATAGGCGCGTCGCCGCCTGATCTCTGAAGAGACCAAGGAGCTGTAATTAAAATGGCCAAGAAGTCGAAGAAAAAAGTCTTGAAGATCGTCAAGCTGCAGATCCCCGGGGGGCAGGCGACGCCGGCTCCGCCCGTGGGCCCGGCGCTTGGACAGCTTCAGGTGAGTTCGGTGGACTTCTGCAAGCAGTTCAACGCCGCCACTCAGGGCATGACCGGCATGATCGTGCCCGTGGAGATAACGGTTTACGCGGACAAGAGCTTCACTTTCATAACGAAGTCTCCTCCCGCTTCGGAGCTGCTCAGGAAGGCCGCGGGTATCGCCAAGGGTTCCGGGGTGCCCAACAAGGAAAAGGTGGCCACCATAACCATGAGCCAGATCGAAGAGATCGCGAAGACGAAGATGAAGGATCTCAACGCGTTCGATCTCCCGGCGGCCATGAGCATGGTCGAGGGCACGGCGCGCAGCATGGGGATCATAGTGGAAAAAGGAACCAGGGAATAACCTACCGAAAGAAAGCGGTGAGGAAATGAAGCGCGGCAAAAAATATGTCGACAGCATTACGAAGATAGACCGCTCCCGGGAATATCCTCTTGAAGAAGCGGTCGAAGTGCTCAAGAACATGCCGAACGCGAAATTCGACGAGACCTTCGAGTTCTCGGCGAAGCTCGGGGTCGACCCGAAGCACGCGGATCAGCAGGTTCGCGGCACGGTGCTTCTTCCTCACGGTACGGGCAAGGAAGTCAGAGTACTTGTCCTGACCAGGGGGGAGAAGGAGGCGGAGGCGAAGCAGGCAGGCGCCGATTATGTCGGTTCGACCGAATTCATCGAGAAGATCAACGGCGGATGGTTCGAATTCGACGTGGCGATTGCGACGCCCGACATGATGGGCGAAGTCGGCAAGCTCGGACGGGTGCTGGGCCCGAGGGGCCTTATGCCCAACCCGAAGATCGGCACTGTCACCTTCGACATCGCCAAGGCGGTAAAAGATTCAAAGGCCGGCAAGATAGAGTATCGCGTGGACAAGGGATCGAACATTCATTGCCCGGTGGGCAGGAAATCCTTTGAAAAGAACAGGCTCGTCGAGAACGTCAAGGCGCTCATGACGGAGCTCGTTCGCGCGAAACCTTCTTCGGCAAAGGGTAAATACATACTGAGCATACACCTGTCGTCCACGATGAGCCCGTCGGTCAAACTGGACACGCAGGGCCTGCTCAACGATCTGCATTAGGCCGGAGAGGAGACCGGTTTATGGTACAAAATGCCAAGACGGAAAGAATCAGCAAGCTGACGGATCTCCTTCGGGAAGCCAAAAGCATCGTGCTGAACGACTTTACCGGCTTGAACGTGAAGGATATATCGGAACTGCGCAAGGTGTGCAGGAAGAACGGCGTGACGTTCACCGTCGTAAAAAACACCCTTGCCAGGAAAAGTTTCGATGAGCTCGGCATTGAAGGGCTCGATCCCATGCTGGACGGCCCCACGGCGATCGCGATAAGCACGGTCGACGAGGTGACCCCGGCGCAGGTGATCAAGAAATTCGTCGACGACTACGAGCTCCCGAAGCTCAAGGGCGGATACGTGTCGGGCCGCGTCATCAGCGACGCGGAGGTGGTCCGGCTGGCGGCCCTTCCCGGCAGGGAGGTGCTGCTGGCGCAGGTGGTCGGCACGTTGCAGGCCCCGATACGCGATTTCGTCGGAGTCCTGAGCGCCAACCTGAGGAATCTGGCCGGCGTTCTCAACGCGATAGCGGAGAAGAAGAAGGAAACGGCCTGATAACACGGAGCCCGGCGGGGCCCGCGCAACGGACTCGCGCGAAATTTTCGCATTGAAAGTGAGGTTGGAGATGCCAGCAAAGAAAGACGAAGAGAAAAAGGCGGCGGATGCGGCGGAGGAGAAGTCGGAAGAAACCAAAACCGTAGAAAAGAAAGAGAAGAAAACCGTGAAAGCAAGCACAGATTCCATCCAGACTATAGTCGATATGGTAGAGAAAATGACCGTCCTCGAACTCTCGGAGCTCGTAAAGGTCCTCGAGGAGAAATTCGGCGTGACCGCGGCGGCGCCCATGGCGATGATGCCGGGCATGATGATGGGCGGAGCGGGCGCGGCCGAAGCCGCCGAGGAAAAAACGGAATTCAACGTCATCCTCAAGGATTTCGGCGCCAACAAGATCCAGGTCATCAAGGTCGTCAGGGCCCTCACCGGGCTCGGCCTGATCGAAGCCAAGAAGATGGTCGAGGAAGTGCCCTCGACGGTCAAGGAAGGCGTCGGCAAGGACGAAGCCGCCCAGATCAAGAAGCAGATCGAGGAAGCGGGAGCGACCGTAGAGATCAAGTAATTTTATCATAAGGTCGGCATAAGCCGAAACAAGGGAGGGGTCGGTTCCTATGATCAAGAAGCCTGAGAGAATCAATTACGAAAAGATTCCGCAGGTGAAGGAGATCCCTCATCTCCTGGAAGTACAGCTTGCATCCTTCGAGCGGTTCCTCCAGCGCGGCTGCGCGATCGACAAGAGGGAGAACATCGGCCTCGAATCCGTTTTCAGGTCGGTCTTCCCCGTGGTGTCGACGCGCGGAGACTTCACGCTGGAATACATCGGCTACACGGTCGGCGAGCCGAAATACACGGTAGAGGAATGCAAAGAGCGCGATCTTACCTACGCGGTGCCCCTTAAGGCGGCGCTTCGCCTCGTCGTGCGCGAGAACGCCGAGGGCGAGAGCGTGATAAAGGACATCATCCAGAGCGAGGTCTACCTCGGCGAGATCCCCCTGATTACCGACAAGGGGACCTTTATCATCAACGGCGCGGAGAGGGTCATCGTGAGCCAGCTTCACCGCTCGCCCGGGGTCGTCTTCAGCGACGACTACCACGCGAACGGCAAGAGGCTTTTCAACGCGAGGATCATTCCATACCGCGGCTCGTGGGTCGAATTCGTCATCGACGTCAACGACATCATGTATGTCTACATCGACAGGCGGCGAAAGATTCCGGTCACCGTCCTGCTCAAGGCGATGGGATTCGAGCCCAACGGCGCCATCATAAAGCTCTTTCACAAGACGAAGGTCCACACCCTCTCCCCGAAGGCGAACCGGAAGGATTCCTCGCTCATCGGCGGCATCGTCGCCGAGGACGTGGTGAACCGCGAGACGGGGGAGATCATCGTGGAGAGCGGAAGGGCGCTTACCGAAACGGCGATGGATCTGATGAAGTCGCAGAAGAACTACAAGGTGGTTCTCATCGACAAGGAAGGGAGCCTCGAGGAGGACGTGATCACGAAGACCCTCGAGAAGGATCCGACCTCGGGACGCGAGGACGCCCTCAAGAAGATCTACAACCTGATGAGGCCGGGAGACCCCCCGAACGCGGACACGGCGAGAGCCCTTCTCGACAGGCTGTTCTTCAATCCCAAGAGATACAACCTTGCCAACGTCGGGCGCTACAAGATCAACAGCCGCCTCGGGATAGACGTTCCCCTCGAAACGACCACCCTCACCGAGAAGGATTTCATCGCGGTGGTCGCCAACCTCATCCATATAAAGGAGACCGACGGCCCCGTCGACGACATAGACCATCTCGGCAACAGGAGGGTCAGGTCGGTGGGCGAGCTTCTGGCCAACCAGTTCTCGGTGGGCCTTGCGAGGATGTCGAGGATAATCCGCGAGAGGATGACGATCCAGGAATCCGAGAACCCGACCCCTTACGACCTTGTGAACGCCAGGACCATCAGCGCGGTGATCCAGTCGTTCTTCGGCAGCAGCCAGCTTTCGCAGTTCATGGACCAGACCAATCCCCTGTCCGAGCTGACGCACAAGAGGCGCCTTTCGGCTCTCGGCCCCGGAGGCCTGACGAGGGAGAGGGCGGGATTCGAGGTCAGGGACGTTCACTTCACCCATTACGGGCGCATGTGCCCGATCGAGACGCCTGAAGGCCCGAACATCGGCCTTATCACCTCGCTGGCGACGTACGCGAGGGTCAACGAGTTCGGATTTCTCGAGACGCCCTACCGGCGCGTGAAAAACGGGGTCGTGACCGACGAGATCGACATGCTTTCGGCCGATATCGAGGACAGGCACATCATCGCCCACGCGAACTCCCCGATCGACTTGAAGGGCAGGTTCCAGACTCCCACGGTGATGGCGAGGTACAGGGGCGACTTCGTGGTCGTCGACCCGAAGGAGCTCTCCTACATGGACGTCTCGCCGACGCAGCTCATCAGCGCGGCCGCGGCCCTGATACCCTTCCTCGAGCACGACGACGCGAACAGGGCCCTGATGGGCTGCAACATGCAGCGTCAGGCCGTGCCTCTCCTGAAGGCCGAGGCTCCGCTCGTGGGAACCGGACTCGAGAAGAAGGTCGCCTACGACTCGGGCGTTCTCGGCATAGCGCGCAGGGCCGGAAGGGTGGAGAGCGTCGAGGCGGACAGGATAATCATCAGCTACTCCTCGAAGAAGGACGAAGACGGGTTCGACGACTTCTCCGGATTCGGAGGGGTGGACGAATACAGGCTCATAAAGTACCAGAGATCGAACCAGGACACCTGCGTCAACCAGAAGCCCCTCGTCGAGGTCGGCCAGAAGGTGCGCAAGGGCGAAGTGATCGCCGACAGCTCGGCCACCGAGGACGGCGAGCTCGCGCTCGGCAGGAACATCCTGGTGGCGTTCATGCCGTGGCGCGGGTACAACTTCGAGGACGCCATCATCCTCAGCGAACGCCTGGTGAAGGACGACGTCTACACCTCGATACACATCGAGGAGTTCGAGACGCAGGTCCGCGACACGAAGGCGGGCATGGAGGAGATCACCAGGGAGATCCCGAACGTAAGCGAGGAGATGCTGGTCAATCTCGACGGCGACGGCATCGTCCGCATCGGGGCCCACGTGAAGGCCGGCGACATCCTCGTCGGCAAGGTCACTCCGAAGGGAGAGACCGAGCTCACCCCGGAGGAGAGGCTCCTCAAGGCGATCTTCGGCGAGAAGGCCGGCGACGTCAGGGACGCCTCGCTCAAGGCCCCCCCGGGCATGGACGGGATCGTCGTCGACATAAAGATATTCTCCCGGAAGGAACGCGACGACAGGGCCAAGAACACCGAGAAGAAGAAGATGCAGGAACTGGCGCGGCAGCGCGACCAGGAGATAGAGCACGTAAAGGAAAAGCGCCGCGAGCGCCTCGCGGCCCTGATGCTCGGCGAGACCACGGAGAAGCTGATCCATTCCGAGACGGGCGAGCTTCAGGCCAAGGCGGGCCGCAAGATAACCGAGAAGCTTATCGAGACGATAGATGTCGACCACCTCCACTGGGGCCTTCCGATTGTGAAGAACCCGAAGGTGGACGAGAGGATACAGTCGCTGATGGAGGCGGCCGCGAGGGCCATCGAGGGAATCGAGGGCAATTACGAAAAAGAGATGGAACGGATCATGCGCGGCGACGAGCTGCCTCCGGGCGTAAGCAAGCTCGTGAAGACCTACATCGCGAGGAAGAGAAAGGTCTCCGTCGGCGACAAGATGGCCGGGCGGCACGGAAACAAGGGCGTCGTGTCGCGGATCGTTCCGGAAGAGGACATGCCGATGCTCGAAGACGGCACCCCGGTCGACATCATCCTGAACCCGCTCGGCGTCCCGAGCCGAATGAACGTCGGCCAGATCCTCGAGACGCATCTCGGCTGGGCGGCCTGGAAGTCCGGGTTCAAGGCGTACACGCCGGTCTTCAACGGGGCCACCGTTGACGAGATAAAAGGAGCGCTCAAGGCCGCCGGCCTCCCCGAGTCCGGCAAGGCGAAGCTTTACGACGGCATCAACGGGGAGCCCTTCGACAACGAGATCACGGTCGGATACATCTACATGCTGAAACTTTCGCATCTCGTCGACGACAAGATACACGCGAGATCGATAGGCCCGTACTCCCTGGTTTCGCAGCAGCCCCTCGGCGGCAAGGCCCAGTTCGGCGGCCAGAGATTCGGAGAGATGGAAGTGTGGGCCCTCGAAGCTTACGGAGCGGCTTATTGTCTGCAGGAGCTGCTTACCGTGAAGTCGGACGACGTCACCGGGCGAAGCAAGATATACGAGGCGATCGTCAAGGGCGATAACGCGCCCGAGCCGGGGCTGCCCGAGTCTTTCAACGTTCTGATAAAAGAACTGCAGAGCCTTTGTCTCGATGTGCATCTCGAGAAGGATTAAAGAGCTGGAGGTTTTCCTTGTATAATTCTTTTGTTGAGAAGGATCGCAAAAAACCCACCGATATCAAGGCGATGCGGATACAGCTTGCCTCCCCCGAGGTGATCCGCTCCTGGAGTTTCGGTGAGGTGGCGAAGCCGGAGACGATAAACTACCGCTCTTTCAAACCGGAAAAAGAGGGTCTCTTCTGCGAGAGGATATTCGGGCCGGTAAAGGACTGGGAATGCGCCTGCGGAAAGTACAAGAGGATCCGTTACCGCGGCGTGATCTGCGACCGCTGCGGGGTCGAGGTTACCCATTCGCGCGTCCGGCGCGAGCGGCTCGGCCACATCGAGCTCGCCGTTCCGGTGGCCCACATCTGGTTCCTCAAGGGGGTCCCGAGCCGGATCGGGTATGTGCTCGACATGTCGGTCCGGAGCCTCGAGCGCATCCTTTACTACGAGTCGCACGTCATAATCGATCCGGGCAACACCGACCTTAAGTTCGGCGACCTGATCGACGACGAGAAGTACAACGAACTTCTCGACAAGGGATTCGAATTCAACGCGAAGATGGGCGGAGAGGCGATAAGGGATCTTCTCTCGCAGGTGAACATCGAGGAGGAATCGATCAACCTGCGCGCGCAGTCGAAGGTCGAAACCTCGATCCAGCGCAAGAAGGACATCCTCAAGCGGCTCCGCGTCGTGGAGGCGTTCCGGCAGAGCATCAACAAGCCGGAATGGATGATCCTCGACGTGATACCGGTCCTTCCCCCCGACCTGAGGCCGCTCGTGCCGCTCGAAGGCGGAAGGTTCGCGACGTCGGACCTCAACGACCTTTACAGAAGGGTCATAAACAGGAACAACAGGCTCAAGAAGCTGATAGAGATCAGGGCCCCGGAGGTCATCCTCAGGAACGAGAAGAGGATGCTCCAGGAGGCGGTCGACGCCCTCTTCGACAACAGCCGCAGGGCGCGCGCCGTCCGCGGCCAGGGAAACAGGCCGCTCAAGAGCCTCAGCGACATGCTCAAGGGAAAGCAGGGGCGGTTCCGCCAGAACCTCCTCGGCAAGCGCGTCGATTACTCGGGCCGCTCGGTCATCGTCGTCGGCCCGGAGCTGGAAATCCACCAGTGCGGGCTCCCGAAGTCGATGGCTCTCGAGCTTTTCAAGCCGTTCATCATAAGAAAGCTCGAGGAGAAGGGGTATGTCCAGACGGTCAAGAGCGCGAAAAAGCTGGTCGAGCGCGAAAGGCCGGAGGTCTGGGACATACTCGAGGAGATCATCACCGACCACCCGGTCTTCCTCAACCGCGCTCCGACGCTTCACAGGCTCGGGATCCAGGCCTTCCAGCCCCTTCTGATCGAGGGGAAGGCCATACAGATTCACCCGCTCGTCTGCTCGGCGTTCAACGCCGACTTCGACGGCGACCAGATGGCGGTCCACGTGCCGCTGTCCTACGAGGCGCAGCTCGAGGCGCGCACGCTCATGCTCTCGGCGAACAACATACTTTCGCCGGCCAGCGGAGCCCCGCTCGCCTCCCCGTCGCAGGACATGGTTCTCGGCCTCTACTATCTCTCGATGGTGAGAAAGGGAGCCAAGGGCGAGGGAAAATCCTTTTTCAGCGCGGACGAGGCGCTGACCGCCTTCCAGTCCGGCGTCATCGACATCCACGCGAAGATAAAGATCCGGACGAAGGGCGAGCTGATCAACACGACGCCCGGAAGGATCATATTCAACAGCCTCGTTCCCCCGGAGCTCGGGTACGTGAACGATCTGCTCGACAAGAAAACGATCGGGCACCTCATCGCTTCGTGCCACAAGGAGCTCGGCAACGCGGAGACGGTGAAATTTCTCGAGCGTCTCAAGCACTTCGGATTCAACTACGCCACGAAGGCCGGCGTGACGATCGGCATCGACGACATCGTCGTGCCCTCCGAGAAGCCGAGGCTCATAGCCGAGGCGACGAAGGTGGTCAACAGGATTCACAAGCAGTACAAGGACGGCGTTATAACGGACGGCGAGAGGTACAACAAGATCATCGACACCTGGACGCACACCTCCAACGACGTCGCCGACGCGATGAGCGAGAACCTCAGCCACGACCGCGACGGGTTCAACCCGATATACATGATGGCGAACTCGGGGTCGAGGGGAAGCAGGGACCAGATCAGGCAGCTCGCCGGGATGCGAGGCCTGATGGCCAAGCCGCAGAAGAGGATCACGGGCGGCATCGGCGAGATCATCGAGATGCCCATCACCGCGAACTTCAAGGAAGGGCTGACCGTTCTTCAGTATTTCATCTCGACTCACGGCGCGCGCAAGGGCCTCGCCGACACCGCCCTCAAGACGGCGGACGCGGGATACCTGACGAGGCGCCTCGTCGACGTCGCGCAGGACGTAATCGTCACGGAGCACGACTGCGGCACGATCATGGGAACGGACATCTCGGCCCTCAAGGAGGGCGAGGAGATCATCGAGTCCCTCAGCGACCGGATCCTCGGCCGCGTGGCCGTCGACGACATCATCGACCCGCACAGCGGCGAGACGATACTGGAGGCAAACTCCCTCATCAACGAGGGGATGGCCCTCGAGATCGAGGAGCGCGGGGTCGAGACGGTGAAGATCCGCTCGGTGCTCACGTGCGAATCGAAGAGGGGCGTCTGCGCCCTGTGTTACGGCCGGAACCTCGGGACGGGGCTTCTCGTCGATCTCGGAGAGGCCGTGGGCGTGGTGGCGGCGCAGAGCATCGGCGAGCCGGGCACCCAGCTCACCCTCAGGACCTTCCACGTCGGGGGAACGGCGAGCCGTATCGCCGAGAACACCCAGAAGATGACGAACCACCCGGGCATCGTCGAATTCAGGAAGATCAAGACCGTCGTCAACCGCGAAGGCCAGCAGATCGCGATCAGCCGCAAGGGCGAGGCCGTCATCCGCGACAAGAAGGACGACAGGGTCAGGGCGAGGTTCGGGGTCCCCTACGGCGCGATCCTCCGCGCCGCGCCGGGGAGCGAAATCGAAAAGGGCGGCATCATTTACGAATGGGATCCCTACTCCGATTTCATCATCGCCGACAAGGGCGGGAAGCTCAGGTTCCGCGACATCAAGGAAAACGTGACGCTGAAGGAAAAGATCGACGACAAGACGGGCCTGAGGCAGATGGTGATCATCGACGACCGCGACAAGAAGCTGCATCCCCACATCGAGATGCTCGACAGCAAGGGAAAGGTCGCCAGCAATTTCATCATCCCGACGGGCGCGAACCTCGCGAAGCACGACCAGGACGACGTCCTCCCCGGCGACTTCATCTGCAGGATCCCGAAGGAGATAACGAAAACGCGCGACATCACCGGCGGCCTGCCGAGGGTGGCCGAGCTCTTCGAGGTCCGCAAACCGAAGGAGTCGGCTATCGTATCCGAAATCGACGGGCGCATCGAATTCGGCCCGGTGGCCAAGGGCATGCGCAAGATCGTCGTCTCCAGCGAGAGCGGCGACACGAGAAGCTACCTCGTGCCGCAGGGCAAGCACCTGAGCGTCTACGAGGGCGACGTCATCGAGGCAGGGGACAACCTCACGGAAGGCCCCGTGAACCCGTTCGACATCCTTTCGATCAAGGGCGTCAACGCGGCGCAGAACTACCTCGTCAACGAAATCCAGGAGGTCTACAGGCTTCAGGGCGTGCATATAAACGACAAGCACATCGAGGTCATCGTGCGGCAGATGCTCCAGAAGGTCGTCGTCGAGGACGGCGGGGACACGGGATTCCTCGAGGGCGACATCGTGAGCAAGGCGGAGTTCCGCGAGGAAAACGAGCGGGCCCTCCAGCAGAAGGGCGATCCGGCCACATTCAAGCCCCTTCTGCTCGGGATCACGAAGGCGTCGCTGACGACCGAGAGCTTCATCTCCGCGGCGAGCTTCCAGGAGACGACGAGGGTCCTCACCGAAGCGGCGGTTCAGGGCAAGACCGATTACCTGCGGGGCCTGAAGGAGAATGTCGTGATGGGGCATCTCATCCCGGCGGGAACGGGGCTTTCGAAGTACAACAAGATCCGCATAGACGAGGAAATCAGCGAAGAGGACCTGATCGAGAAGGAATTCAACGAGGAAGAGATCGCGTCCATGCTCGAAGGAATGAAGGGGGGAGCCTCCTCGTGAACGGGGGGCGCGGCCGGGATCGTTTCCCGGCGGCGGCCGGTCCCGGTGCATGGGGGAAGACATCCCCTGAAACATGTGTAAATTAATTACTTGACAGGGTGATATCGGGATGTTAAATTGCTCATCTGCATCCTGACCGGACGTCAAGGAGCAGGAGTGTATAACACCTTTGAGCAATAGGATTTAAGAGGGTAGAAAGTGCCGACGATCAATCAGCTTGTAAGGAAAGGGCGAAAGGCCCAGGGTAAAAAAACGAGTGCTCCCGCCCTCGCGGCCTGTCCGCAGAAAAGAGGCGTCTGCACCCGCGTATACACATCGACCCCGAAAAAGCCGAATTCGGCCATCCGGAAGGTCGCCAGGGTCAGGCTCACCAACGGTTTCGAAGTGACCGCCTATATCCCCGGCGAGGGGCACAACCTCCAGGAGCATTCGATCGTTCTCGTACGCGGCGGTCGAGTGAAGGACCTGCCGGGCGTGAGGTACCACATAATCCGCGGCACGCTGGACACGAGCGGCGTTGACGGCAGGATGAAGAGGCGGTCGAAGTACGGAGTCAAGAAACCCAAGAAAACGGCGACCGCTTCGTAGTAAAGGAGTTATTCAGGATGCCGCGCAGAAGAGAAGTAATCAAGAGAGAGATCGTCCCCGATCCGAAATACGGAGATGTCCTTCTCGCGAGGTTCGTGAACTATATCATGCGCAGGGGCAAGAAGAGCACCGCGGAGAGGATAGTTTACGACGCCATAGATATCATGGAGGAAAAGACCGGACAGAGCGGTCTTGAGGTCATGAAAAAGGCTTTGGAGAACGTCAAGCCGGTCCTCGAGGTCACATCGAGGCGCGTCGGCGGAGCCACGTATCAGGTTCCGATC
>JALOPX010000172.1 GCA_025453655.1 Candidatus Krumholzibacteriia bacterium | reverse complement strand
AGCGCTGCCGAAAAGAAGCACTATCTGATGGTCTCCCATCATGTCGGTCAGAAACACCTGGGCGCCGTTTCCCATGTATCCGTAATCAGGGTCGACGGCGAACGCCGCGGCTATCAGGTCCACTCCGAAACGGACTCGGTAATCCTTCTCGAAATACTGTTCGGCGGAATCGGGCGGGGCCGGTTTCCACGCGACTTCGGCTGTTTCCTCGATCGCGTCGGGCGCGGGCCTCTTTGAATCGATCAGGTCCGCCTTGTAGATGTGGTATGTGGCTCGATTGTAGGATGCCGCGAGAAACGACCGGCCGTCTCCCGCGGGGCATGGGTCGAAAACTCCTCCAAGCACGAAGGTTTGCCGGGAAATCGAGCCGTCTCTCAGCAGGTAGATATCGAAAGCCCCCTCCCTGTCGGAGGAAAAAAGAATTCCGCTCCCATCCGGCAGGAAGCGCGGCTCGTCGTCCCTTGTTTCGCCTTCCGTCAGACGGGTCACATGCCTCGATTGAATGTCGATTGAATATATGGCCCGCCGGCTGCCCGGCTCGAGATCCCTTCGTTCCGAGCTGAAAACGACCGTGCGGTCGTCGGCCGACCAGTCGGGATGGGATTCCTGGTGATAATCTTCCGTCAGCCTGTCGAAACGGCCTGAAGCCATGTCGTAAAGGAAAAGATCGGACCTCCCGCTGCCGTCGATACCGATGAACGCAACCCTTTTCCTGTCGTGCGACATCGAAGGCGAGTTTATCATCCGTGCCGAGTCGAAGGTGAAGCGTCCCGCGACCTTTCCCCTGAAGGTATCGTAATAATACACGGCGTCCCGTTCCCCCGCCTTCGAAACGAAAAGGAGTGTGTCTCCCCTCGCGGAAAGCCTGCTGCGCAGCAGCGGTATCGATTCGAACCTGTTGCTCCGCTCCCCCCTCAACACGGCGTTTCTTTTCCATTTTCCGTCTTCGGCCCTTTCGAGCTCGAAAAGATCGATGCTGCCCATGCCGTAGCCGAGGCAGAAATACCTGTCCCTCCCTCCATCTCCGTGAACGACCACCGGATGATTTTCGAACGACCACTCGTCGGGGGAGATCTGTTCCGAGATCTCGTTTATCCTGCGCCTGTGCATAACCTGGGGGTAATATCTCTTCCTGAGATATTCCTGCCAGTCTTCATCCAGCGGGCGCGTTTTAAGCCCGATGGATTTCTCGAGCACGAGATCGAATTTGTCCGATTTCCACCAGTTCTCGAGGATCACCCTGATGGCGTCGTCGCCGAAACGGAGGGCGATATAGTGAAGCGCCGATTCGCCCTCCTTGTACATCATGTACGTCCCCATTATCCGCCAGAGATCTTCCAGCGACCAGAGCCTGCCGTAGGTGACCGCGTCCCTGATGAACATCTTCGCGTCGGTGTCGGGGCCGCCATGGGCGAGAAATTCGGCCAGCCCCTCGGTGAACCACAGGGGCGGATGCAGGTAGTTGTACATTCTGCGGCTGTCCATGACTATCCTGAGTTTTTCGAGCATGAAGACGTGGACCATCTCGTGCCTGCAGACGCCCTTGAGCTCTGAATATGAACCCATGAAGGGAAGAGCCACGCGGCCCTTTATGAACTCCGTGAAACCGCCCGTACCTTCGGACACCATGTAGGGTATTACGTTTGTTTCAGTGAAATCGTGGTGGGTGCCGTAGAGGATTATCGGGATCTTCCTGTCGAAATCGATCCGGAAGAAAGCGGCATATTCGTCGTACACATCCTCGGCGAAGCCGGAAATGTATTGGGCGACGGCCGTCTCGTCGGGATAGTAGAATATTTCCGTGTGTTCCGTCTCGATAACCCTCCAGTCCTTGGAGAAATACTGTATCTTGTTTTTGCCGAATGGATACTGGCAGCGGGATACAGAGCTGTTGAAAAGGATCGACAGGGTCAGGACGAGGAAAAGAGATGTTTTCGCCTTCATACACCCTCCCCACTGGCATCTACCGCTCAATTTGTATAAAACACGGCCCGATAGCAAGCTCTATCGGTGATGCTCCGTCGATTGAAAGGCGATTGCCGCCCGGGTGTCGCGGGGATTGCCGGTGATCTCAGTATTTCGCCGGGGAAAAATCGCTCAAGCTGAATTTTCCCTGAAAAACGACGGCGGTCGGCCCTTTGAGAGAGCACCGTTCGGCGCCGTCGTCCGTCGGCGTAAATTCGACGACGAGCCGGTCCCCGCCCGAAGTCTCGCATATTACGGGAGACGCCGTGTATCCCATCCTGGCGGTTATGACGGCGATGGAGACGGCTCCCGTCCCGCAGGCGAGCGTCTCGTCCTCCACGCCACGCTCGTAAGTTCTGTACGCGATCCTGTCCCTTCCCTCGATCGATACCATGTTGAAATTCACGCCTTCCGGAAGGAAGCAGGGATCGTTCCTTACCGAAACCGCCGTCCTGAGGAAATCATCCCTGGAGATATCCCTCACGTTTTCGGTTATCAGCACGGCGTGAGGCACGCCGCATTTCGCGCAGGCGACCTCGAGACCCGAGTCTGAAAGCGCGATGCCGGTTCTCAGGCCGGAGACGCCGCTGATTCCGATTTTGACGCCGTCTTCGAGTATCCGACCATGCACGAGGCCGGATCCGGTCTCGAAAACCATCTCCTCTCCGGCCACACCCCTTGAAAAGGCGAACATGGCGGCGCATCTCGCCCCGTTTCCGCACATTCCCGCCTCCGAGCCGTCCCTGTTGAAATATCGCATCGTGAAATCGGCTTTTCCGGACGGCCTGAGGAGTATGAGCCCGTCCGCCCCGATACCCGTATGAAAAGCGCACAGCGAAGCGATGACGGAACCGGAGATTTCGAATTCGGCGTCTGAATCGTCGATCATGATGAAATCGTTTCCGGCGCCGTGCATCTTTGTGAAATCGAATTCATTCCTCAAAGCGTCATTCCTTTCGGATCGATACCGGATCGAGAACCATCTGCTGCCCCGGGTTTACGGAAAGCGTGTCCTGCAGGGTCAGGGACGGTTCCACGAGAATCATCGCCGAGTCCGCGGGATCCGTGTATTGTCCGGGAAGGCTGTCGGCGCGCATGTCGATGAACGCATGAAATACGTACCGCCCGGGCTTGACCTTCCCGATCACGAAAGCGCCGGTTGTGTCCGTTGACGATGAATATGCCTTCCCCGCGGGGTCGATGTTGACGAAGCGCACGAAAGGATTGAGCGGCAAACCGGAATCGTTCAGCACGACACCCTTTATGACCGCCGGTTCGTCCGGATCTATTATGTTCATGTCGATCCCGCGGGCGATATCGCTCGAGCGCGTAAGCAATATGGTATCCGGGCGGGACGCCCAGAATTCCTTTCCGTAGGAAAATCTTCCGTCCCTGTCCGAATCTATGAAGGCCCACACGAGAAACATGGAACTGTCCGCCGGCAGCGCGCGGAACAGATAGTTGCCGAATCCGTCCGCGAAGGCGATCCTCGATTCCCGCGCGGAATATATGTCGCGGATCGTATCCCCCTTCAGCTCTATCGCCATCGCGATCCCGGTAGAATCGGGCTTCTGCTTGAAAAGTATCTTTCCCGAGATGCCGCCCGTCGCGATCCGGTCCGACGTGGAGAAATAAAAACTGTAGTTCTTCCTGTTTTCCACGTTGTGCTCGTCGCGAAATCCGGATTTCAGCACGACGCACACGGTGGTTTCCGGGAACTCTTCGCGGAAACCGACGATAAGCCTGTTCCCGTCGGATTTGATCTTCGAGAACTCGTTGGCCTCGGT
>JALOPX010000004.1 GCA_025453655.1 Candidatus Krumholzibacteriia bacterium | reverse complement strand
GAAGGTCCTCCTCCATCACCAGCGCGCCGACCGAGCTTTCCTCGCAAAGGGTCGAGAGGTCCCGGGAGAGACCGTCGCTGACGTCGATCATCGCCGTCAACCCGTCCCCGCGACCGAGGCGGGGGCTCTTTTCGGCGCGCGGGACGATCTGTTTGTGGATCATCCGCAGGGCGAGGGCCGCCGGGGCGCCGAGCCCCTTTTTGCCGCACAGCGAGGAGAGCCCTTCCGCGGTCGTGAGAAGGGAGAGGGAGCCGATGATCGAAATAATCGCGTCCCGTTCCTCCTTCGAGGCCGGAAGGAGGGCCGACAGGGGATCTTCCGCTCCCCCGCCGTCGAAAAGCATCCCGAGAAGGCGCAGCCCCGCCAGCGAAGACCCGCATTCGCCCGTGACATATATGAGGTCCCCCGCGGCCGCGCCGCTTCGAAGGAGGGCGCCACCGGCTCCCGAGCGGCCGATGATGGAAATATCGAAAAAGGTCCCGCCGGGCGAGAAGACCGTGTCTCCGCCGGCGAGCTGGATGTCGTAAACGGCGCAGGCCGCCGCGATCCCGGCAACGATCCCCGTGACCGCGCCCTCGCCCGTCCCTTCGGGGAGGCCGGCGGTGACGAGTATTTTCTCCGGGGTCCCGCCCATCGCGTAAACGTCTGACACGCAGGAGGATATCGCCTTCTGCACGGCCTGCCCCGGCGAGGAATATTCCTTCCTGAAATGGACCCCCTCGACGACGGCGTCGGACGCGAAAAGGGTCTCCCCGGCCTCGCGCTCGAAAACGGCCGTGTCGTCGCCGAGCCCGGCCGACGGGAAGGCGTCTCGCAGCATCCTTATGACGTCTTTTTCCCTGATGGCATCCTCCGCGCCCGGCGCGCGGGCGCCCGGCCCCTCAGAGCCCGCACCCTTCCTCGAGCTCCTTCATCGCGTGGGGGATCGAATCGCAGCAGTCCCCCGCCGTCATCCCTCTTTCCCCGGTGGTCTCGGCGGCGAACTCGGCGGCCCTTGATTGCAGGTAGACCCCGAGGCGCGCGGCCGCGGCCGCGCCGGACGACTGCGCGAGAATCCCGGCTATCGCTCCGGTCAGCACGTCCCCGCTGCCGGCCGTCGCCTGGCCCGGATGGCCGAAGACGTTGACGTCGACGCGCCCCGAAGGATGCGCGATGACGGTCGGGGCGCCCTTGTGGACGATCGTCAGCCCGGTTCCAGCGGCGAGTTCCCTGAGCGAGCCGATCCGCCCCGCCGGGGCGACCGGCGCCTGCTTCCCGGTCAGCCTTGCGAGCTCCCCGGAATGAGGGGTGATGATGATTTCCTTCCCGGCGGAAAGCCGCGAGATTTCGCCGAGCCTTCCCTCGAAGGCGTTGAGCGCGTCGGCGTCGAGAACCATCGGGGCCTTGCAGAGCTCGACGATGCGGCCGACGAAGGCCGCGGTCCCGGGATCGGTCGTAAGCCCCGGCCCGACGGCCATGGCGTCGAACCGCGCCTCGCGCATCAGCGATTCGGCGGCTTCCTCCGCGATCGATCCGCTTGCGGTTTCGGGAAGCGCGATGAATATGATCTCCGGCGCCGACGATTGCACGGCGGTCCTTATCGACTCGGGACCCGCCAGATAGACGACGCCGCATCCCGTCCTCAGGGCGGACATGGCTGTCAGCCACGCGGCGCCGCAGTACCTTCTGCTTCCGGCCGCGACGAGGAGGGAGCCGCAGCCGAACTTGTGCGAGTCGGGGCGCCTCTCGGGAAGATCCCCGAGGGCCGTGTATATGTCGAGTATGTGGTCGTCCACGCCGCTCGCGGCCATGACCTCGTCCGGGATCCCTATGTCGACCACCTCGAGCGAGCCGCAGAACGCCTTCCCCGGATAAAATACGGCGCCGGTCTTCGGAAGGCCCAGCGTAACGGTGACGTCGGCCCTGACCGCGCACCCCATGACCTCTCCCGTCGTGCCGTTTATCCCGGACGGGATGTCCACGGCCACCACCGGAAGCCCGGATTCGTTTATCGCCTCGATCGCCCCGCCGTAATCGGCGCCCACCGGCTTGTCGATGCCTGTGCCGAGGAGCGCGTCGACAACGAAGGTGCTCTCCTCGAGGGCGGCCGCCGATCTCTGTTTCCAGTCGGCCATGCCGGGGAATATCTCCTCCACGACCCTGCCGCCGCGCTTCCCGTCGAGCCGCTTGTAGTTCTTGAACGCGTCCGGCGACAGTTTCTCCGGGTCGCGCATGTAGTGGAGTATCACCTTCATCCCGGCCCCCGCGAGAAGCCTCGCCGTGACGAGGCCGTCTCCCGCGTTGTTCCCGCTCCCGAGGAATATCGACGCGCACTCGTCCCCCGGCTCATCGACGAATTCCATGATCGACTCGAATATCCCCTGCCCGGCGCGCTCCATCAGCACGAGCCCGGGCTCGAACCTCTTTATCGTCTCCTCGTCCAGCCTGCGCATCGTTTCGCTCGTGACAAGCAGCATCTCAATTTCCTTTCGACTCGGCGCCGTTGATCCCGTCAACTATCCCCACGAGCTCGAAGATGTCGTCGATGTCGTAATCCGCCCCGGACACCTTCGTCCCGAATGTGTCGCCGTACCTGGCGAAGACCGTCCTTATCCCGAGCTCCGACGCGCCCGCGATGTCCCTTTCCGGCCAGTCGCCGACCATCAGCGCCTCCTCCGGCTTCATCCCGAGCTGGTCGAGGACCATCCGGAAGGGGACCGGGCTCGGTTTGTGCTCACCCGAATCCTCGAAGGCGACGACCGTGTCGAAGAGGTGCTGAAGCTGGAGGTAGCAGAGCCTCATCCACGCCTCCTGTCTCGGCGCGTCCGAGATGACGGCGAGCTTCAGCCCCTTCTTGATCAGCGCGAGAAGGGTCCTGTTGACGTGGGGATAAAGGACGAGGGCGGCCTCGCGGGCCTTGCGGTACGAGACGATCCCCGCCGCCATGATCCTGTAGTCGACGGCCCCCACGAGATCGACGAGAAGCCTGTTGAAAACCTTCTGGTACTCGATCCCCTCCTCGTCGTAAATCCTGAATATCTCCGAGCGGATTTTTTCCGCGGAAAAATCGAGCCCCGCGTCGATCATCGCAGTCACGGCCGCGTCGATCGAATCCTCCTTCATCCCGATGAAATCGGTGAGGGTGTTGTCGAGGTCGAATATGATCAGCTTTATCATCACAGCCTTTCTTCTTGCCGCCTCCGCGGTGGGCGTTATATCCTTCGCGCATGACGGAAGACGGAAGAAACCCCGGCCCGGAATCCGATCCAGGGCTCGCGCGCGGGCCCCTGCCGGAGACGATGAACAACTACGTGCTGCTCGTCTACGCGGTCGCGTGCTTCCTCATGTACACGTCCCTCTCGGCCCTTCTCTACCTCGGCGGGCACGTCGCCCTTTCGATGTCGGTCCCCGCGCTTCTCGGGATCGTCCTTCCGCTTCTTCTCATCATTCGAAGATTCGGCGCCGGCGTCGTCCCGGAATTCAGCCTGTCGCGCCCGGAGTTCGGGATGACGGCTGTCGCGCTTCTTGCCGCCGCCGGATCCGTCCTGCCGAGCGAAGCTCTTTCGTGGCTGTTTGAAAGGAACGATCCCGCGAACGATGAGTATATCAGGTTCCTTCTCGCAATCAAGCCCAAAGGGATCGCCTCCCTTCTGTCGCTCGGCCTTGGGATCGTGATCCTTTCGCCCTTCGGCGAGGAATTGCTTTTCAGGGGTTTCATTCAGCGGATATTTCAGAGGAATTTCAACGGCGCCCTCGCCGTGGCCCTCGCCGCCGCGGTCTTCGGGCTGTCACATTTCAACCTCGATATCCTCGCGGGCGTCGCCTGGTTCGGGATCGTCCTCGGATATCTGTACCTCAGGACCGGCAACCTCTTCTACCCGTTCCTCGCGCACGCGCTGTTCAATCTCGTCTCATTCGCGAGGCTGAGCGCGGCGAGCGAGGAGACGATAAGGAGCGGCTCGGGCGACCCCCCGCGGATCGCGTGGCTGCTCGCGTCTGTCGCCGCCCTTGCCGCCGCGGTCGCTCTCACCGAGGCGTTCGGGCGCCGGGGCAAAAAAAAGGATGAAGACCCCGGCGGGCCTTCATCCCCGTAAACCGGCCTGCGATGCGGCTACTTGCTGGAAAAGGTCAGCTCTTTGCCGATGCTGATCTCGCCGTTGTCGATCCTGATATTGTATCCGCATTCCGGATTGTTGCAAACCCAGGCCTTGTATCTGATCGGAGCTCCATCTCTGCCGTAATCCGACAGGGGCAGAAGAACGCCCTTGTTGCATTTGAGACATCCTGTATACATTTCCGGCATAATCCCGATCCGGACTCCCCTCCCACCGGATCTTTCACCTCCATCTCCACGTTTGTCCCGGCCATTCAATGAATCTTACCTGAGGGCTCATAATCCCCGGTTTCCGAAACCCTGTCAAGAAAAAATGATCCGGGGCGATCCGCGGAGCATCGGGGCCGCCTTGAACGGCGGCGGGGCTCCCCGCGCGCCGTCATGTCTTCTGTTCCTTTTTCCTCGCGGCCGGGAACAGGACATTGTTCAGTATGAGGCGGTACCCCGGAGACCTCGGATGGAGGCTCAGGTCGGTCGGAGGATCGCCGACGAAATGCTGGTAGTCCTCCGGATCGTGGCCGCCGAGAAATGTGAAGGTGCCCTTGCCGAAATTTCCGTGAAGGTAGCGGACCTCGTCGCGCCCCTTCACCTCCCCGAGCAGGACGACCTTCTTCTTCACGAGACTTTTTCTGAACGATGTCGTCTGCCCCATGAATCCCTTTATCACCGAGACATGGTTCTGCACGAGCATCGTCGGAACCGGGTCGTGCCTGGCCGAGAATTCGAAGAGGGTGAACCAGTCGGCCCCCTCCCCCCTCCGGGCCGCCGCCTCGGTCATGTCGATGTCCGAGAACTCGTACGCGTAGGGATCCATCACCAGGCTGAACCCCTCGAAGGCGAAGCATCGCTCGTAATCGAGCTTCTCCCCGCAGCCCGGGGTCGTCCCGTCATGGTCGAATTCCCTCGGAACGATGTCGATGCCATGCGCGGCGAGGGCGATATCGATCGCGTCGCAGGCCGAGCACATCGCGAAGAGGAAGCCCCCCGCCCGGACGTATTCCATGATCATCTCCGCCACGGCCTTCTTCTCGTCCGACACCTTTTTGAACCCGAGGGAGGAGGCGATCTCCTCGAAGAGGATCTGCTCCCTTATGTACCATTCGGCGTTCCTGTAGCTGCCGTAGAATTTGCCGTACTGCCCGGTGAAATCCTCGTGGTGAAGGTGAAGCCAGTCGAATTCTCCGAGCCTCCCGGCGAGGACCTCCCTGTCGTATAACGTGACGTAGGGGATCCCCGCGTAGTCGAGGGCCATCATCACGGCGTCGTCCCAGGGCTGCTTGTTCGGGGGGGCGTAAATCGCTATCTCCGGGGCCTTCTCGAGGAGTATCAGCTCCATGTTCCCCTCCTCGATCTCCGTGAAGATCGCCGCGATTTTTTCCGCGGAGACCCTCTCGATGTAAACGTTTCTCGCCTGCGCCTCGAATCCGATCCATGACGATTCGGGCAACAGGAAGGAGCCGCCGCGGTAATTCAGAAGCCATTTGACGTCCGTCCCCCTCGACAGGACCTGCCACGCCAGGCCGTATGCTTTCAGGTGGTTCGTCTGGGCAAGGTCCATCGGCACGAGGATCCCGCCCTGCGCCCCGGCTCCCATGGCGCCGAGAAGGGCGAGGATCAGGCAGGCCGTGAAAGCGGAGCGGCGGCAGTGTCTTCCCTTCATCGCAACCCTCCTCCCGCCTCTTCACGGAATTCGCCCGGGACCGCGGATTCTCTCTGCAGGCTCATGTACCGGGTTCTCACCCTCTCCATGAAAATGTAATCCGGATATTTTTCGATGATCGAGGCGTAGTAAGCGGACGCCTTTTGCGGATCCGCCGTCTCCGCCATCGCCCCGAGCCTCTCGAGCGCCCTCGGCGCGAACCTGTCGAGAGGGTATCCTTCGGCGAGTCCCTCCAGGGCGGCGGAGGCATCCCCTTCCCTCCCGAGCTCGAGAAGGATGCCGCTTCTCATGTATGCCGCCCTTGCCGCCAGAGCCGTTCCGGGCGCTTCTGACTCCAGGGAATCGAGCGCCGCGAGCGCAGCGCCGAAGCGCCCGGCCGACGCGTCATTCACCGCGCCGACGTAGGTTTCCAGGCCCGCGCCTCCGTCGTTCAGCGACAGCCTCGCGGTGACGGCCGTCTCGAGGGCGTCGTTGGCCCATTTGCTCCAGGGATACCTTTTCGCCATCCCGGACAGCGAGTCGATCCCGGCCCCGAATTCCCCCGAAAGGAATGTCGCCATCGCCGCGCCGTAACTGCGCGCGGCCGCGATTATCGAGTCGCCCCCCGATTCGGCGGCGGCCCCGGCTCTTTTCGCCTCCTCCCACCTTCCCGCCGCGAGATTCGCCTGAACCTTCAGCTCCTCGCCCTCCCTGAGGCCGTCCGGCGAGCTCCATGCCGCTTCATCCAGCGCGGAGAGCGCGCGGGCGGGATCGCGCAGATTCTCGAGCAGGACGCGGCCCTTGAGCAATGACGCCTTCTCCGCGTACGCGGCCCACGCGCGGTTGGCCAGTATCCTGTCGGCGAGCTCGAGGGCCTTTTCAAGATGGACCCGGCCTTCAGGCCCGGCGCCCGCACCCGTTTCATGGCTGTAGCGCGCGGCGACCAGCGTCATCTGCGGCACCATCGGGGACCTCGGGTATTTTTCCATGAAAAGATCGATCAGTTCCAGGAAGAGATCCTCGTACCCTTCCGCGTTCCGCTGGTCCCTCATCTCGAGCAGGGCCGAGGCGAAATAGTAGATTTCCTCCGGGCCGAGATCCGGTTTCCGATCCGCGGCCACCAGCTCCCGGGCCGGCGAAAAATCACCCGTCCCGGCCCTGAGGAGGGCCGAGGTGAGTGCAAAGAAGGCCCTGTTCCCCCCGGCGCCGATCGAGAGCGAATCGACCATCGCCAGCAGCCTTTCCTTCCCGTCCGCCTCGAGAAATATATCGCGCAGCAACCCTGTCCTGCCCCCGTAGGGATTACTTTCCCTTTCGGCGAGCCGGAGGGCTCCGGCGAAGGCGGCCTCCGCGTCCCCCCTGAGCCTCTGGAACCTTATCAGCTCCGTAGTGCAGGAAATGAAATATTCTTCGATCAGCGCCCCTTCCGTAAGGGTTTCCACGGCCTCTTCATACATCCCGGCGTTCCATTGAAGATCGGCGACGGCCATGTAATTTTCTTCCCCCTCTTCCCCTGCGAGAAGGGACCGCCAGGCGCGAAGCGCGTCCTCCCTCCTGCCGAGATTCAGATAGGCAAGGCCGAGGTTCCTCGCGAACCCGGTCCAGCGCGGCTCGGCGGCGAGCCTTTTCTCGAGGAGCGCCGCCGCTTCCTCCGGCCTTCCCTCCCTGAGGTAACAGGTGGAGAGCAGCTCCGCGAGATCGTGGGCTTCGGGAAAGGAATCGCAAAGGGCCTCCAGGGCGGCGATCGCCTCGCCGTATTTCCTGTCGTTCATCAGCCTCGCGATCCTGTTCCTCTCGCTTCCCGCCGGGCCCACGCGCTCCGCCCCGCTCCGGCGCGGGGCGACGGCGCGCGACTGCGCCCGGGCGGCCGCCGGGAAGGCCGCGAGTACCGCGACCGCGATGCTTATCGCCGCGACGGTTCTAATCGTTTCCCCTCGCCTTTCCGGAAAGGGCCCTGAAATAGGCCCGGATGAGCTCCTCGTATTCCGCGGGGCCCTTGTCCTGCATCGCCCTTCTTATCTTCTCGAGAAGGATATCGGCCTCGTCGCCGGTCTCGCCGGTCGCCGTTCCCTCCCTCGCGCCGACCTCGCCCGCCGTCCTGCTGACCCTGTCCCTCTTGAAATCCCGCCTCTCGAGCGACCTCTGGGATTCGAGCATCCTGCTCAGGATCCTCTCCTCGCGTTCGAGAAGCCTCTCGTCCAGCTCTCCCCGCCCCAGACTCTCGGCGATCTCCTTCATCTTTTCTCCGATATCGTCGAGCCTTCCAAGAAGGCCGCCCGCCCCGCGGCTTTCCGAGGCGATCTGCTCCATCAGCTCCTGCAGCTTCCTCTGTTCCGCCGCCATCCGCGCCATGCCCGCCCTCGCTTCCATCGAATTCGAGCCTTCCCCGCCCTCCCCGAGCATCCTCCTGAGCTGCTCGTCTATCGATGACTGCCTTTGCAGCATCATCCTCATCTGCTCCATCGATCCGCCCGAGCCGCCTCCGGGCGACGAGATCGAGCTGAGCAGATCCATGGCGGCGGCGTTGATGTGACCGGGCACGAGCGCGGCCGCCATCGAGGCGGCCTGGAGGTTCCGGTTTTCGACGGCGCGGGCGCAGGCGTCCATCATGCGCAAGGCCGCCGCGAGCCTCGAAAGTGCCGACTGGGGAACGCTCATGCTGAAGGACGCCGCCTCGGCGAGCGCCGCGACGACCGACCTCGCGGCCTCCCGGGCGACCATATATTCCCCGAGGAGCGCGCCGGGACCGCCCGGCGCGCCGGCCGCCGCGAGGCGCGGCATGGTTTTCTCGTATTGTATCGAGATGTCTATGAGATCCTTCACGGCCTTTTCCAGAATCTTCGCGGCCCTCTGGTCGGACTGTGAGGACATCGACATCTGGCATTTTCCCATCTGCGTATAGAGGCTGAGCATCCTGCCGAGGGTCTCGCTCTGCGTCGAGGATGCCTCGTCCCTTCTCCGCCCCTCCATCTGCGATGCGGCGCTCCTCATCAGGGAATCTATCAGGGCCTCCTTCATCTTATCCATCATCTCGCCCGTCTCGCCGGCGTCATCTGCGTTCTCCCGCGCGAATTCCTCCGCCGAATCCTCGAAATCGCCGTATTCATCCCCGAGTTCTTCCTGCTCGTCCGAAAGGGATTCGAGGTCGCCCGACGCGGTCGAATCCTTCAGCGCCGACTGCCTCTCCATCATGTCCTCCATCCTTCGAACGAGCTCCTCCATCCTCTGCTCCATGATCAGCTTCTCGAGAAGCTCTATCGTCCTGTCGAGGCGGTCGGACACCTCCTGCGCGCTCATCTCGATCTGTTCCATCGCGGCGGCCATGGCGCTCTCGGGAATCCCGTTCAGCATCTCCCCGAATTTCTCCATCAGCTCGCGAAGCTCCGTGTTCTCGATGGCGCCCAGCATCTCCTGTATCTGTTCCATCTTCCGGCCGATCTCCATCGATGTCATCCTGTTCTGTTCCATCGCCTCGAGCGCGTCGCCGAGACGGTCGGCCGTTTCCCTGATCTTCTCCCGCAGCTCGTTCTGGGCCTCGAGTATCTCGCTTCCCTCCCTGCGGCTTTTCCAGTCCATCTCCCCCTCGGCCCTGAGCTCTTCGGAGAGTTTCCGCAGCCTGTCGCGCATCACCCCGCTCTCCCGGGCCATCTCCTCCATATCCTCCCTTCGGCAGTCCTCCTCCTTTCGCGCCTCGGCGTAGATCTCGGAAAGGGACGGCACGATCAGGACCCGTGTTTTCGTTCTTGAATATCCCGCCCCCGGCGCGGGGTTACCGTCCCTCGCCTCGAGGTAATACAGTATCCTGTCGCCCGGAAAGACCCTGTCGCTTTCCAGGGACCACTCGAAGGCAGCCTCGACGTCCCTTTCGGGGCGGCCCTTTTTCGGGCCGAGTGAAAGCGCGGTGAAGCCGAGATCCCTCCCCTCCTTCATATAGAGAAGATCGATCGAGACCAGGCCGAAATCGTCGGCGGCCCTGTATGCGAGGCCCGCGACGAGGGAGCGGGGCAGCAGCGATTCTTCGCCGGGGGAGAGTATTTCGATGGAGGGCGGCCCGTCCTCGAGGCAGACCGCCGGATAACGCATCGTGGATTCGCTCGCGAGCCCCGAGGAATCGACGACCGATAAGCGGAAGGTGTCGTCGGACGACATGATGAAGGAGCCCCTGAACCCGTGCCTCTCCGGCTCGAGCTCCGCCCGGGCGCCGGAGGAGAAGATCAGCGTTCCGCCGGCAACAGGCCGGCTCGTTTCCCCGAAGATGTCGATCCGCGACCCCTCCAGGGCGGCGATCACCCCCGAGAGAGTCCCTATGGTCTCGGGTTCGGCTTTCGTGTACGCCGGATATTCGACGCGCGCGCTCACGCTGTTTATCACCGGCCTGTGGATTACCGCGATGGAGCACGGCCCCGTCTCCTCCCCCCCCGACTCGAAGAGGCAGGTGAATCCTTCCCTGACGTCGCGGAAGGTGCGAGAGTACATTTCCCCGGGCTCCGGGCCGGCCGCAGGCTCTTCCGCCTCGAGGACCTCGCTTCGCCAGACGCCGGGTACCGTGCTGTATCTTATCCGGACCTCGTCCCTCGCCGACCCCATCCTGACGGCGCGCGCGGTGAAGTCGCCCCCGGCGACAACCGTGCCGTCGCCGCAAAGCGATACGAGATTCGCCCCGGGGCCGGCGGCGAAGGCCGCCCGCGGATCGGAGACCGCCCGCCGGACGCGCGTGAAGCTTTCGCCCCCGATCGCGGCCTGAACCAGAACGATCGCCGTGAAAAGGAGCCCCGCGGCGATCCACGCCGGCCTGCCATGGTCGCTGAAAAGGCCCGAGGCCGGGAGCCCCTCGAGCTCGGCCACAGCCCTTCTCACCGTTTCGCCCATCAGGTAGGGGGAATACGCGGCGAACCTCTCCTCGTCCCCGGTAAATTCGAGAGCCGACGAGAAGAGGGCCCCCCGGCCCGTTTTCTCCCCGATCCTTTCGGCCAGGGCCTTTTTCGATTCGAAAACGCCGCGGCCTCCGGAGCACGCCGCCGCGGCGGCCGCCGCGACGCCTCCCCAGAAAACGAGATACATGGCCGGCGGCGCGTACCGCCATCGATTGAGCAGGGGGTCGAAGAGCACGAGAACGGCGAAGAGGGCGGCCGCGGCCGACACGATCACCGAAAAGAATCCGCCCGCGGCGTACCCGAGCCTCCTTGCCCGGAACGAGGCCAGAAGGCGGGCGAGATCCTCCGTTTCCCTCTCCCTGTCGATTTTCATGTTTTTCTCCGGATGACGGGTCCGCGGGCCTTTTCTCCGGGAACCCCCCGCGCCGGGGCCGCGCCCTATTCGGTCAGCGCATAGTAGAGAACATTGACGGCCATCCTCACGGCCTGTTCCCTCTTGTCGGGCGGATCGTTGTGCACGTCGGCGTCCTCGAGCCCGTCGCCTATGTCGCTTTCATACGTGTAGAATATCATCAGCCTGTCCCCGTTGAAAACCCCGAGCCCTTCGGGCGCCCTGCCGTCGTGCTCGTGTATCTTTGGCGGGCCGTCCATTTCGTAGAAAGACCGATATATCCTGTGGTCGAGAGGGATCACGGCGAGCTTCCTTTCCGGGAAGAGCATGCGGACCATGCGCCTGAACGATTGATCCATCCCGTAGTTGTCGTCGGCGAAGAGGAACCCGCCCGCGAGAAGATGCTCCCTGAGCCTCGACATCTCGACCGGCGTGAGCTGGACGTTCCCGTGCCCGTTCATGTACAGGAACGGGGTCGCGAAAAGATCCTGATCCTCGAGCGAAACGACCTTCTCGGCCGCGGCCGTCGGGATCCCCGTTCGCGCCTCGAATTCCCTCAGAAGATTCGGCAGCGAAGAGGGGTTCGAGTACCAGTCCCCCCCGCCCCCGTACCTCAGACGCCCCACGCGTATTCTTATATCGTCGAGAACCTTCTTCGCCGGCGTTTCGGGAACGCTCCCCCGCCCATTCACGGCGCGGTCGCCGTCCTGCCCCCGCGCCGTTCCCGCCGTCGCGCACGCGAGAGCCGCGGCGAGCATTATGACCCTCAATCCTGCCTTTGCCGGCCACAACATCTTTCAGTTTCCATCCTTCCCGGCCGCCCCGCGCGGAGCCGCCGGCATCCTTACCGTAGCTTTTACACCGCGGCCGTCCTCCCTGTTCCTGAGGGTTATCGAGCCCTCCATGTCCCCGGCGAGGCTCTGCGATATCGCGAGGCCGAGGCCGGTCCCCGTCGTCTTCGTCGAAAAATACGGCTCGAAAAGCCTTTCCTCCACCTCGGGAGGCAACCCGGTTCCCGAATCGGCCACCGATATCCAGACGGTCTCCCCCTCCCGCCCGCACCCCACGACGATCAGTCCGCCGGACTGCATCGCGTCGATCGCGTTCTCGATCAGGTTCACGAATATTTTCCTCAGCGCCTCCCTGTCCGCAAGCGCCACCGCCCGGCCCTCCGGCCTGAAGGAGATCTCGACGTTACCGGCCCCCTTGTACCCGGAGAGGATCTCCGAGACGAAACCGTCGATCTCGACCGGCTCGGGGTGAAGTTGCGCGGCCTTGCCGAAGCTCGAGAATTCCGAGGCGATCCTCCTCAGGATCTCCGTCTGCCGGATGACGGTCTCGACCCCCTCCTCGAAGATCTCGTTGAATTCCTCATTCTTCTCGTCGTATGCCCTGCGCATGAGCTGGGCCGACAGCTTTATCGGCGTCAGCGGATTCTTGACCTCGTGTGCAATCTGCCTCGCCATCTCGACCCACGCGGATAGTTTCTTGGTTCTGATCAGCTCGGTGAGATCGTCGAAGAGGACCACTGTCCCCAGCCTTTCCGTCCCCGCCGAAAGGCCCGCGATGACCGTCTTCAGTATCCTTTTTTCCTCGCCGTCGAAGAGCGTTATCTCCTTCTCGACGATATCCTCCCCGTCTCCCGCAAAAAGGGCGGCGAACGGTTCGAGCCCCGGCTTGCTTATCCTCCCCGGGTCGGCGCCGAGAAGCTCCTCCCTGCCGAGCCCCAGGATCCTTTCGGCGGAAGGGTTGACCGTGACGATCCTGCCGTCGGCGCCGGTCGAGACGACGCCGGCCGCTATGTTGTCCAATATGGCCGAGAGGTAGCGCTGCCTTTCGAGAAGATCGCGCCGCGCCTCCCTGAGAGCCTCCGTCATGGTGTTGAACGAATGCACGAGCTCGCCTATCTCGTCCTGCGTTTCCGCTTCCAGCCTGAATTCCAGGTCGCCTCTTATTATCTTTCCCGTCCCCTCCCTGAGCGCCGCGATCGGATTGATTATCTTGCCTGCGAGGAAGACACCGATGGTCACGGCAACCGAGAAGATCAGCGCGAGAAGCCCCATGACAAGGGCGTACGCCCGGAGGATCTCCTTTCGGACCGCCGCGCTCCTGTAGAGCAGCGGAACGGAAAGAACCCCCGCCTCTTCGCCCCTCAGGGCCGGGATCGAAATGTTGGCGACCTTGTACGAATACTCGCCCAGAGACTGGTCCTGGAGAGCCAGCTCCGTTCTTCCGAGCCCGATATCGGCGAAGATCGACGGCGCGAGAATCGGATTGAGAAATCCTCCGGTGAACAGTTCCCTCTCGCTCGAAGCCCGGAGCGACCCGCCGAAATAGATGTTCAGGTTTCTGCCGAGAACCCCGGCAAGCCCCGAAACGAATCCGTCGTCGAGCCGCCTTCGATAGTAAAGGTACCCTCCGGAACCGCCGGGAAGGGGAACCCTGATCACCGTCCCGCAAAAGACGTGGGGATGCGCGCTCGTGAGGGTCACCCTGCCGGTCTCGTTCCCGCTGATCATCCTTCTGGCTTCCCCGGCGTTGAAATCGCTCATGCTCTCGTCGAGGAGAAGTTTCCCCTCCGAATCGAAAAGGGTGAATTGCATCCCCTCCATTTCGGACACGTCCCTGATCCTCGGCTCCGTCTTTCCCGAAAGTATCTCCCCTAGATACTGGCTCCCGGCGAACGCCTCCGCCTCGGACCGCACCGTATGCCTGAGGAACGATCCCGCCGACTGGGCCGCCGAAACGGCTTCCCTGTCCCCCTCGGCCTCGAACCTTCGCCCTATGTATCTGCTCGAAAATATCCCCATAAGGATGACGGGCAGGACGGACACGGCGAGGAACGACAGGAGCAGCTTTCTTCTGAAACTCATCCCCCCGGCGACCGAGACCGCGGGGGTCACCCTTCCGAGGATCGGCAGCCTGCGAACGACGAAGAGCGCGGAGAGCGAAAGAATCGTCAGCATTATGTCGAGGGAGATTATCATCGCCCACTGCAGGACCCTTTCAGCGAAGCCGGCCTTCCTGTAGCCGGCGAGAAAACCGTTCCCGTCCGCGCCGAAGCCCGTCGTGCACCTGTATTTTTCGTCTCCCGCGCCGGCATCGAACCACTCCCCGGTCATATTCGCGGGAACGGTCCCGGAGGGGAGGATCGACGACGACGAGCCCGCGACGCGGCCTCCTTCGATTCGGGCGACAAGGAGATCCTCCGGCTCGTCCACCCTGGGAGCGAGCGTTCCGCTTTCGATGTTCTGGAAGATCTCCGGGGCCATCGGGCCCGACCTCGCGAGCAGGCGCGGATTCTCATAGAAATACGGGACCTTGATCTCGACGAATCCCGCCTTCGCCCCGTCCGGATGATAGAGCGGGGCGACCCCGACGAGGAAACGCACCTTCCCCTCACCCGTTTCCCTGTTGATCCTGTATACGTGGGGAAGGCTGTGCGCCGCGAGGCTGTCGGGAAGGGCGCTCATCACCTCGAGCGGCATCCCCACCGAGAACCTCGAGAACCTCTCCCCGGCCGCGTTGTAAACGTCGAAGACGCTGGAGAAGCCGAAACGGCTCAGGCCGCTTTCGGCCCATATCTCGAAGGCCGCCGACTCCTTCCCTTCGAGCACCATGGCAACCGTGCTCCTGCTTTCAAAGATGCTTTCGCAGACGTCCGGCAGGACGATCATCAGCCACGTGTCTTCCGGATAATTGAAATTCTGAATCTTCTCGACGACCCTTCCCCTTCGAAGCTGGTCGTACCGTTCATTGGATATCCCGTAGATTACCAGCGAACAGATAAGCACCAGGAAGAAGGAGGAGAAGATCACCGAAAGGACCTCCTCCTTTTTGAGGATCGGGAAGATCCTCGCCGAGAGAAGTACGAGGGCGGCGCAGGCCACCATGAGCGACCAGTGCGGATGGACGGAGGCGAAGGTCAGCGCCAGCGCCGCGGCGGCGGCGAGGATTCCCTCGAGGGCCGTTCCCTTTCCCATGACGAATATCAGCCTCAGGAAAAAGATCGCGCCGATGAAGACGGCCGACACCGAAAGAAGAAGCGCAAGGTGAAGCGACAGCACCGGAACGCTGAAGAATTCGGCGTCGAGGCCGATTATCCTCGGATTGGAATTGAGCACCACCCTGGAAACGATGGACGCGACGATCGACGATGCCGCGATCATGACCGCGCACGTGAGGGCCGTCTTCGCGAGGAATCGAAGCGCGGCGGGCCGCCCCGCGGAAGCCGTCTTTTTCTCCAGGCTGCCGCCGAAATAGGTCCTGAAAACCTTGATCGACCCGAAAACCAGGATGAGCAGGAAGATCGAACTGATCAGGTAATCCCCTATCGTCCTCATCAGCCCCCCCGGCAGGTCGTCGGCGAAGAGGGCGGGGTCGAAAAGGTTCGTGCCGAAAAAGGCGTTGGGGAGATCGAGCCTGAGAAGTATGTACCTTATGAGAGCGAGAAAAAAGAGGAGCGCGGCGATCCTTTTAAGGAGGGTGAGGACTCGGTCCCACCCGCCGCGGCCGCTTTTCGCGAATCTTCTGTAACTCCACCTGGCGACCGTGACGACGCAAAGGGCGAGAAGGATCCCCTCCCATAAAACCTTTCCGCCCTCCTTTTCGGCCGCCGCATTCTGGAAGGTCCTCCCCCTGACGCTCAGATGGGCGAGAGGCTGCCCCGCCGAGGACTCGAGCAGCCCGTGAACCATGACGTCGCCGTTCTCTCCGTGCACCGTGAGAGGCCCTTTTCCTTCGAGCCCCTCGTAATCCCAGCCCACCCCCCGGGCATGGCTCCCCATCCAGAACCCGTACTCAACCTCGTCCCCGCTTTCCCCGGACATCATTTCCCCGAGCCCCGTGCTTCTCAGGAAACGGTTGCTTATCCTGTAATTGACCTCCAGCGGGATGTCGACGATCACGCGGCCGCCCGCGGGGACGGGGGTTTCGCTGACGATCAGGGTGTAGAGTTGCGTGCGGTTGGTGAAGAGCCGGGCTTCCCCGTCCCTGGGCAACACCCTCCCGAGATAGCGTGGGACCCCTCCCCACGCGATTCTCTTTCCGCTCTCCGAGAAGACCTGCACGCCCACCCTGCCGAAAGGTTTGTGTTCCCTTCCCTTTTCGGCCGCAAGGGAATCGATCCTCGCGATAAGACCGGTCCTCGCGTTCGCGTCGATGGTCTCGAGATCGATATTCTCCAGCATTCCTGTCGCGGACAGGGTGATTTCGGAAGCGATCCGTTCGATCCCGGCGAGCCTTGCCGCCCCCTTTTCGTAAACCTCCATGAGTCTGGCCGATTCGCCGGCCATCCAGTCGTCCCTGGCAGGATGCCGGGGAGTGGAGATGATCACGATCGCCAGGAGCAGCAGGAGCGGGACCAGGGGAACGGGGGCCACGGCGCTGCCCGGCTGATAGAGCCCCCCTTTCCCGGCATCGCCCGGCTCCTTCGCCCTCTCGACGATGTCGGCCAGGGTCCTGGGATACCACCCGCGTCCGGACTTTCGCACCTGCGGCGGCCCCGCTTTCTCCCTTCCCGGGTCGGGCACGAATGTGAAGACGATGAATCCGCAGACGAGTATCAGCAGCATGAGCCAGAGCGGAGCGGGAAGGCTCGCCCTGCCCGAAGACAGCCAGAATGTATAAAAGATTATTGTCGACGCGAGGAAGGTCCAGAGGACCCCTTGAAAGATCTTTCTTTCCTTCTCGATACTCACAGCGGAAGTCTCCAGGGATGCGCCCGGTGTCTCAGCGGGTGGTCTTGATCTCCGCGAGGACCCATTCTTTTCCCTCTCGGCAGAGCGTCACGTATACCTTATCCTGAAAGACCTTCTCGCTGCGAATGTTTTTATAATTTCTGTACGCTATCGCGTAGACCTTCCTGTCGGCGCTGTCAAGATTATGAAACTTGACGAATTCGAACTTGAGCTGCTGGTTTTCCCTGAAGAGATTCTTGAGCATGAAGAAGATCTGCGACCGGCTGTAGAATTCCCCGCTTTCGGCCACGCCCTTCATCTGCACGAAGACCTTGTTGCTTCCGGTCATCCTCGAGATCATTTCGGCATCCGCCCTCTTCCATGCCCCTTCGAATCTGGCGAAAGCGACCTGGGGATTCACTTCGTCGAGTGGAATCTGCTGTTGGCGGGCGGCCGGCTTCCTCCCCTGGGCGAAGACCGGGGGGGCGGCGACGGATAGCGCCGCGGCGATCAGCACCACTTTCATATATCGGCTCGTCAAGAATTCCATCTTCCTGCCCCAATCGCCGGAAAGGACATAAAAGCTCATACCTTAGCCTTTTATATAAAGGCAAGGCATGTGCCAGTTAATCGTATTGTGAATAAAGGAGTTGGCGCGCTTAATAACAAGCGGGTGTCCACTTTTTTAGAATGGCGTCTCAAATAGTGGACATTCCTGCGGGACGGCTTGACGCCGGGCCCTCCACGGAACGACATGGCTGCCCGCGCCATCCGCCCGGCTTTCCCGACTGTAACGATCCGTCCAGCCCGTGAATCAGGCCTGCTTTACCTTCGTTCTCTCGGTGATCCTGTGCTGCCATTCGATCACGACCGGGCTTGCGACAAAGATCGAGGAGTAGGTGCCTATGCCGACGCCGATGAGCATGGCGAAGGCGAAATCGTGTATCACCTCTCCGCCGAGAAAGAAGAGGGCGAATATGACGAGCAGCGTCGTCAGGGAGGTGTTGACCGTCCTGCCGAGGGTCTCGTTGATCGAGATGTCGACCATGTTGTCGTACGATTCGCGCCTTCGAAGGCTGAAATTTTCCCTGATCCTGTCGAAAACGACGATCGTGTCGTTGAGGGAGTACCCGACGATCGTCAGAAGGGCGGCGATGACGACGATCGATATTTCCTTGTCGAGTATGGAAAATACGCCGACGGTGATCAATACGTCATGGATCAGCGCGATGACGGCGCCGACGGCGAATTTGAACTCGAACCGCCAGCTGATATATATAAGGATGCCTATCATCGAGATCAGGATTGCCGCGCCCATCCGGTTTTTAAGCTCTTCGCCGATCTTCGGGCCGACCGTCTCGGTACGGCGGATTTCGATCTTCCTGTCGGGGAAGGTTTTAGATATTTCGGCCTTCATGTTCTCGGCGGCTTCCGATTCGATCCCGAGGAAGGGAAGGCTGAACGCGATCCTCTTGTCCGACTGCTTCGTCGCTTCCATGAACCCGACCCCGTTCTGAATGACGCCGGCCTTGAGTTCCTCGAGCGAGGGCATTTTCGAGGCTTCCACGACAACGAGGTTGCCGCCTTCGAAGCCCTTCGAAAGGTCGGGGGGCATCTCCTTCGTCGAAACGATCTTCCATCCGGCCGCCGGCGAGGTCTTGTTCAGGGCTCTCATGAGGATCTCCGAGGCCTTGGCGGTCTCGCTTATCTTCTCGACGGTTATCAGGTACTCGTTGTTCTCGCCGAAATCCTGGATCTTGGCGTTGTTGAACCCGGCGTTCGTCACCGCTTCCCTGAGCTTGTCCGCCGGGACATGCTGGTCGAACTTCACCTGTATCAGGGTTCCGCCCTCGAAATCGATGCTGAGGTTCGGCCCCCCTCTCGCGATGAGCGAGATGATCCCGATGAGTATCAGCGCGCAGGAAAAAATATAGGCCTTTTTCCTGAGAGCCACGAAATGAACATTTGTATCATGAAAAAACTGCATGTCATCTCCTCTTAAGACAGCATCCTATATGCTGAGCTTCGTTACCTTTCCGCTCCTCGTCCAGAGATCGAAGATCATCCTGCTGAATACCAGGGCGGCAAACATGCTTGCCAGGATCCCCAGGCTGAGAGTCGTCGCGAATCCCTTGACCGGGCCCGTGCCGAACTGCCACAACACGACAGCCGTTATGAGGGTGGTCAGGTTCGAGTCCAGAATGGTGACGAAAGCCCTGTCATACCCGGCGTCGATCGCCGACCTGATCGTCTTGGCTTTCCTGAGTTCCTCCCTGATCCTCTCGAAGATCAGCACGTTCGCGTCGACGGCCATTCCTATGGTCAGGATGATCCCTCCGATCCCGGGAAGGGTCAGAGCGGCGCCGAGATAGGCAAGGACGCCGAAGAGGAGGATGAGATTGTACACCAGGGCGACCGAGGCAATGGCACCCGAAAGCCCGTAATAGATCACCATGAAAAGCACTACCGCGATGAATCCTATAACCCCGGCGTTGAGCCCCTGCTTGATCGAATCGCTTCCGAGGCTCGGGCCTACGGTTCTTTCCTCCCTGGGAATCAGGTCGGCCGGCAGGGCCCCGGCCCTCAGGACGACGGAAAGGTCTCTCGCTTCGACATCGGTGAAGTTGCCCTCGATCACGCCGTTCCCGTCGGGAATCTTGCTCCTTATCACCGGGTAGGATTTAATCTTCCCGTCGAGAACGATGGCGGTGTAACGGCCCACGTTCTTGCCCGTGAAGCGGGACAATTCCCGCGCTCCGGTCCTGTTGAACGAAAATCTTATAAGCAGGCTGCTCGGATTGCTCGGGTCGGCGGACGGCGTGGCGTTCTGGAGGTTTTTCCCGGAAACCATCTCGTCTTTGGCCAGAAGGAAGAGGAATTTACCCCTTCCGCCCTCGGGAAGATCGGCCCATTCATCGAGCCACAGGAATTCCGAATCGCCGGGGATGACCTTGAGCGCGTCCGCCCTCGCCAGAACGCCCCTTACCTTCGGAACATTCTCCTCCTGGACCACGATCCAGTCATGATAGAAGGTCATGAGAAGGGAGCTGAAAGGCTTGTCCTTGTCCGTGAGATCGGTGGGGAGGGTCGAAATCGCCGGGGCGAGATCGCCCGGGACGGGAAGGGAATCGGTTTTCCCGGCACCCCGCCCTCCGGCGGCAAGGATGCTGTCGGCGCCCGCCGCGGGGGCCGTGAAGGCCGTATCGGCGCCCCCTCTTTTAAGTTGATCGTCCAGCCTTTTTATCACGTCGGCGACTTCCGCCTGCTGGCGCACCAGCTTCCATTCGAGCATGGCCGTCTGGCCGATGAGCCTTTTCGCCCTGGACGGGTCCTGAAGGCCCGGAAGCTGGACTATGATCCTTTTTGTCCCCTCTTTCGTTATTTCGGGTTCGGAGACTCCGAACTGGTCCACGCGGTTCCTTATGACCTCGAGGGCCCGGTCCACGACATCGGCGCGCTCGGCGTCGGTAAGCTTGGTATCGTCGACCTCGAGGGCGATATGCATTCCCCCGCTCAGGTCGAGGCCGCGCTTGAGCGCCTTTTTCTCGAGTTTGTCGTAGTCCTCCGGGCGCTCCGTCGCCATCGCGTGCCTCTTCTGGGCTCCCATCATGGCGAGGCGGATCGTCGGATAAAGGGACCACAGCGATCCCAGAAGGACCAGGGAGACAAGTATGACTTTATACCTCAGGCTTTTACTCACGTTCCCTCGCTTTATTTCAGTCCCTCACGCGGGCACAATATAAAAAACACCCGCCCGCAACGGCAGTGCGGGCTCCCGGACACACCGGTCCACAATAGAGTACATAAACTACAACATTTACCCCTTCACAGTCAAAGAGAAAATATTATATTTGATGCTCCTGCCGGTTCCTTCGCCGGGAGAATGGGCCTTGAATAAAAACGCGGCTCCGGGGTAATCATTACTGAAACAGGCCCGTTAACGGCGGGGAAGGAGGCTCAGGCGTGAATGGATTGAAATACAAGTGCCCCAAGTGCTCGAACACCGGGTACGACATCGGCGAATTCAGGGCGCCGGGTGGATTCTGGACGAAGATCTTCGACGTCCAGAGCAGAAAATTCACGACGGTGACGTGCAATCGGTGCAAATACACCGAGATTTACCACGCGCCCTCAAGCATGCTCGGTAATGTCTTCGATTTCTTCACGAGTGGCTAAAGGGGGCCGGCGATGGACCGGATTGAAATCGCGCGCTCGAGGTTCGATGGAAATTATTCCTGCTCCGAATCGGTATTCACCGCCCATGCTCCGGATTTCGGGCTCGACGAGGCGGCCGCGCTGAAGATCGCGTCGGGATTCGGCGGCGGCATGGGCCGAAGGGGCCTCGTCTGCGGCGCCGTCACCGGGGCGATAATGGTCCTCGGGCTGGCCGGCGGCAGGACGCGGCCGGACGACAAGGAATCGAAGGAACGGATCTACGCGCTTGTAAACAGGTTCTCCGAAAGGTTTCTCGCCGAAAACGGGTCGCTCGCCTGCAGGGATCTCACGGGCATCGACATCAGCACCCCGGAGGGGCTGGCCCGGCTCCTCTCGGACCCCCGGAATCATGAAAAGTGCAGGGATCTCGTCGGCTCGGCATGCAGGATACTCGGGGAGATTCTCGAAGGCTGAGCATTTTTACGTCCCGCCGTGCAACAAGAAGACTTTTTACTCGTAAGCTGATATATATAGCTGTGTACGCCACAAAGGCTGTATCCGCCACAAATCGAAAACCGCTTGGGGAACGGTTTTCTTTTGTGACTGACAAAGCCGGTTGAAGAGATAACACAAGCAAGTAATTCGTAATGTGGTCTGGCGGGGGGCCATCAAAGCAAAAAGGAAGGCTTGAGATGAAACGATCAAATCTCCTCTTCACTCTTCTTCTGTTATCACTTGCGGCGCCGCGCATGGCCGGAGCCATCGAATTTGCAGACGCCGACGACTACGCGGAGTGCGATTTCGAGGGAAAGAGCTTTACCATAGGCCCCAACGGCAACGGGCTGACCTTCGGCAATTCCGCACGGGCAAGGGGGCTAAGGCTCAATTTCCGCGACAGATGCGTGGAGGAGGTCATCGGCGTCAACATCACCCTCTGGAAGCCGGGTCGCAATCCCGATGCCCGTCACCGCGGATTGTCATTCGGCCTTTACGGCCCTTCCGCCTGCGAGCTTGAAATGATATCGATCGGCCTTCTCTCGGTCGAGGCCGAATGCTCGATATCGGGGCTCGCCGTATCGGGGATAGCCACGGTCAGCGGCGGCCCGATATCAGGAATTTCGATCGGCGGGATCGCCAACGTCGCCCATGGCCCGATGACGGGGATCTCCATCGGAGGCCTCGCCAATGTGGCCGAGGGCTCCATATCCGGAATTTCCGTCGGCGGACTGGCCAATGTCGCCGAAGGCTCCATGACCGGCATATCGTACGGCGGGCTCGCCAACGTGGCCGAGGGATCGATAACCGGCATCTCGTTCGGAGGCCTCGCCAACGTCGCCGAGGGCCCGATGACGGGGATCTCCATCGGAGGCCTCGCCAATGTGGCGGAAAGGGAGGTTGCGGGGATAACGGCCGGGGGGCTGGCGAATGTTTCCGAGCGCTCCGTCACCGGGATCACCTTCGGAGGCCTCGCCAATGTCACCGAAGGCGCGATGACGGGGATCTCCGTCGGAGGCCTTGCAAACGTCGCCGAGGGTCCAATGACCGGCATCTCGATCGGAGGCCTCGCGATCGTGGCCGGAGACGAGCTCTCGGGGATATCCGCCAGCGGCCTCGCGACACATTCCGAAGGCGACATCGTGGGATTGAATTTCACGGGCGGGGCGCTTGTCGCCGAAGAGACCCTTTCCGGGATCAACATCGGCGGCATCGGGGCGATCTCGCGAAACGACGACGAATACGGCGAGGGCAATTACGAATATTTCGGAATACGAGCCCGTGAAGCCCGGTACCTTCTCGTCCATGGGATCGATATCAATATACTCGACCGTCTTGCCGGCCTGGCCGTCTCAGGCGTCGACGTCAGGGCCGGGGAGCTGACCGGGGCGGCACTTTCGGGGATATTCGTCCGGGCGGAAGATATGACAGGATTCTCTGCAAGCTGCGTGAACTGGTATGACGAGACGCAGAGGGGGTTCGTCATAGGCCTCGTCAATTTCGCGAGGGACCTTCACGGGATACAGCTCGGCCTCATCAATATCGCGAATAACAACCGCGACGGGCTGCGGGTGCTCCCGATCCTCAACGCGCACTTCGACTGATCATTCGTGGGGTGTTGCCGGGCTCTCGCGAAAACCAGGGGAGAATGGTTTTCGCGAGAGCCCGGCAACACCTGAAAAGCAGGAAAAAATAGGTTTCGCGAGTGGCCGGCAAAACCTGAAAAGCAGAGAAGAATGGGTTTCGCGGGTGACCGGCTAACGCCCGTTCGTTATCACCTGAGCAAAACCAGTTTCCGCGACGATTCGAACGAGCCCGACTTCATTCAAAGAAAACTGGCACTTCGCGCCTTGGAATATCCCGTGTCGGTATTTATTATCCCGGAATTCCCGGGGCGAACTCTTTAACCTTGACATCAGCGCCAAACAAGGCTTTCATGGAAGCTGCATCGGTCGGACCTCATCCAATATTGATTTCGCCATGATGTTTCCGGCTCCTCAGGCAAACGAAAAGATCGCGCCGCCCGGATCGCCGGACAGGAAGATGCAGGTACAGCCGGCGGACCGATCCCGCCGGCGGCAAAAGAAGGAGTGATCGGCTATGACGAAGGCCGAACTTGAAAAGATGACAAAAGCGGAGCTCCTGATGCTCGCCGCGAAAAAGAATCTGAAGATCCCGGCGGGGGCCCTGAAGGCCGATATCGCCGCCATGCTCGGCAGGGCGGGGGGCGGAGCGGTGAAGAAAGCCGCCGCCAAAGCCCCTGCGGCAAAGGCGAAAGGCGCCGCGAAGAGAAAACCGGCTGCCGCAGTCGGAAAAAAGAAACCTGCTGCAGCGGCCGTGAAATCCGCGGCGAAAAAAGCCGCCCCGAAGGCCGTGAAAAAGACCGGCACAAAGACCTCGGGAAAACTTAAGGCGACGGCAAAAACCCCGTCCGCGGCTCCCGCGGAAACGGTGAAAAAGCCCGCCGCAAAGGCTGCCGCGGCCTCCAGGCCTCCCGTGGCGCGGGCGAAGACCCTGAAAACGGGGAAGCCCGCTTCCGTCGCGCCGGTCGCGGCTCCGCCGGCGGCCATAAAACCGATCCCCGGTTCGGCGGCCGACGAGCGCTCGATACGGCAGAAGGCGACGGAGGGAAAATATCAGCTCACGACCGGCCCGGTCACAATGCCGCCCGTCGAATCGATGGAGATCCCCGACACCTACGACAAGACACGCATCGCGATGATGGTACGCGATCCCTACTGGCTCTTCACCTACTGGGAGATAAGCAGGGCGAGTTTCCTGGAGCTCGAAAGCTCTCTCGGAGAGAAGTGGCGCGATTGCAGGTTCGTTCTCAGGGTCTATGACAGAACCGACGGCGAGGGGTTTTTCGATATCGAAACGGGGCAGGGCTCGAGAAGCTGGTACATAAACGTCGCCCCGGCCAGATTGTACCAGACGGCGATCGGCGTTATGACCCCCGAGGGGAAATTCATCGAGCTCGCCTCGTCGAACGTTTCAGGCACTCCGAGGGCCGGCGTCAGCGAGATCGTGGACGACAGGTGGCTCGTCCCGGACGAGGAATTCGAGCGGATCTTCTCCGCGTCCGGCGGATACGCATCGCAGCAGTCGGGCTCCGGCGAGATTGCCCGAGAAGTCGAGCGTCGTTTCCTCGAGGAAATGGGATCGGAGACCGTCTCGAGCTTCGGCAGCGCGGGGCTCCAGAAACCGGCCCGTGCCCGCGCCTTCAGGCTCTGGGTGGCGACCGAACTGATCCTCTACGGCGCAACCGAGCCTGACGCGCGCGTCACGATACAGGGCAGGGAGATAAAGCTTCGCGGCGACGGGACCTTCTCGGCGCGCTTCGCCCTTCCCGACGGCGTGATCGATCTTCCCGTCACAGCCGTTTCTCATGACGAGATCGAGGAACGGACGATCGAAACCACGGTCAGCAGGAAATCGAAGGAAAAGGCTCCGGTGATCCGATGACAGACCGCTCGAAAGGATACCTCGCGCTCATCCTGCACGCCCATCTGCCCTACGTCAGGCACCCGGAGCATGACGACTTCCTCGAGGAAGACTGGTTCTTCGAGGCGATCACGGAGACGTACATCCCGCTGATAGAGATCTTCGACCGGCTCGAGGAGGAGGGGATCGATTTCCGCCTGACGATGTCCCTCACGCCGACCCTTCTTTCGATGATGTCCGATCCGCTGCTGCAGTACAGGTACCTTCGCCATCTCAACAGGCTGATCGATCTCGCGGGAAGGGAGGTCGCGAGGACCAGGTGGACGCCGGAGTACCATGAGCTGGCGCTGATGTACCACTGGAGATTTTCGCGCGCCCGGCAGATCTTCCTCGAACGCTACGACAGCCGTCTCATAGACGCCTTCCGGCATCACCAGGACAGGGGGTGCCTCGAGATCATCACCTGCACGGCGACACACGGGTTCCTCCCGCTGATGATCAACGCCAGCGCCGTCAGGGCGCAGATACACATCGCCGCGAATCATTACGAAAAGCACCTGGGCAGAAGGCCGAGGGGAATATGGCTCGCCGAATGCGGCTACACCCCCGGCGTGGAGAAATATATCAAGGAAGCGGGGATCAATTATTTCCTGACCGACACGCACGGGATACTTTTCGGGACGCCGAGGCCGAGGTACGGGGTCTTCGCGCCGGTCTACACGCCGGAGGCGAGCGTCGCCGTCTTCGGCCGCGACAGGGAATCCTCGAAGCAGGTCTGGAGCGCGAAGGAAGGGTATCCCGGCGACTTCGATTACAGGGATTTCTACAGGGACATCGGGTTCGACCTCGATTACGAATATATACGGCCCTTCCTGCACGCGGACGGGAACAGGATCCACACGGGGATAAAATATCACAGGATCACCGGCCCCACCGACCACAAGGAGCCGTACCGCCCGGCGGCGGCCAGGGAAAGGGCGGCCGAGCACGCGGGCAATTTCATGTTCAACCGTGAAAGGCAGATCGAGCACCTCAGCGGGATGCTCGGAATTAAACCGATCATCGTCTCGCCGTACGACGCCGAGCTTTTCGGCCACTGGTGGTTCGAGGGCCCGGAGTGGATCGAATTCCTCCTGAGGAAGCTGCGCTTCGACCAGGAGACGATCGAGCCGATCACGCCGTCGGAATACCTGCAGCGCCACCCGAGGCTGCAGGTTCTGCAGCCGTCGATGTCGTCATGGGGATACAAAGGGTACAACGAATTCTGGCTCGAAGGGAGCAACGACTGGATCTACAGGCACCTTCACATCATGTCCGACAGGATGGTGGAACTTGCCCGAAGGTTCCCGAACGCCGAAGGGCTCGAGCGGCGGGCGCTCAACCAGGCCGCCCGGGAGCTCCTTCTCGCGCAGAGCAGCGACTGGGCCTTCATCATGAAGACCGGGACGATGGTCGAGTACGCGCACAAGCGGACGAAGGACCATGTCGGCCGGTTCGAGAGGCTGTACAACGACATTCTTTCCTCGCGGATCAACGACCCGTGGCTGAAGGAAGTGGAGAGCAGGGACAACATCTTCCCGGAAATCGATTACAGAATCTACGCGTAAAGGATCAGGTGATTCGATGGCCGACCCCGGAAAAAAACGGTATGTGATAATTCACGGTCATTTCTACCAGCCTCCCCGCGAAAATCCATGGACCGGCAGGATCGACAGGCAGGACACCGCCGCCCCCCACCACGACTGGAACGAGAAAATATGCGGCGAATGCTACCTTCCCAACGCGCGGTCGAGGCGCCTCGACGGGTTCGGCCGCGTCCTGAAGCTCGTCAACAATTACGAATCGATCAGTTTCAATTTCGGCCCCACCCTCCTTTCGTGGATCGAGGAAAAATATCCCGCCCTGCACTCGCAGATAGTCGAAGCCGACAGGGCAAGCGCGGCGCGGAACAACGGCCACGGCAACGCCATCGCCCAGGTCTACAACCACGTCATAATGCCTCTCGCGAACCGGCGCGACCAGCGCACACAGATCCTCTGGGGCGTTCACGATTTCGAGCGAAGGTTCCACCGCAAGCCCGAGGGGATCTGGCTCGCCGAGACCGCCGTCGGCGAACCGACGCTCGAGCTTCTGATGGATCACGGGTTCAGGTTCCTCATCCTTTCCCCCTTCCAGGCTGACAGGGTGCGCCCGCTCGGCGGCGACGCGGGGTGGAAAAGCGCGGGCGACGGCAGGATCCCCTGCGGCATGCCGTACAGGTGCTTCGGAGCGCGCCACAAGGGAAAGAGGCGCAAGGACCGTTACATCGACATATTCTTCTACGACGCCCCGATTTCGACCGACATCAGCTTCAACCATCTTCTTTCAAGCGGCGACAAGCTCGCCGCCGCGCTGGCCGCGGGATTCGAGAGGGGGGGCGGTGACCTGGTGACGGTCGCGACCGACGGCGAGATCTACGGCCATCACGAGCCCTTCGGCGACATGGCCCTCGCCTACCTAGTCGACAAGGCGGCGGCCGGGCACGGGCTGACCCTCACGAACTTCGGCGCCTATCTCGACTCGCACGAACCGGCCTTCGAGGTCCAGATAAAGCAGGGCGAGAACGGTGAGGGAACGGCGTGGTCGTGCTCCCACGGGCTGGGGCGCTGGAAAACCGACTGCGGTTGCAGCACCGCGGCCCCCGCCGGATGGAACCAGAAATGGCGCGACCCCCTTCGCCGGGGCCTCGATTCGCTTCGCGACGGCCTCGCCTCCGTGTTCGAATCGGAAGCGGGAAAGCTTCTCGCCGATCCCTGGCAGGCGAGGGACGATTATATAACCGTGACCGGCCGGCCTTCGCGGCCTGCGGAGGACAATATAAAGGAACGCGCGGACTTCATCGGCCGCCGCGCGCCGAGGCCTCTTTCCAACGCGGAGATTTCCACCGCGGCCTCCCTGCTCGAATCGCAGCGAAACGCCCTTCTGATGTTCACGTCGTGCGGATGGTTTTTCAACGACGTCTCCGGGATCGAAACGACGAAGCTCTTCGAATACGCGGCAAGGGCGATCGAGCTGGCCGGATCGGTCGATGTGGGATGGCTCGAGACGTCCCTGCTCGGGACCCTCGAAGAGGCAAAAAGCAACATCCCCGCGCAGGGAACGGGGAAATCGCTCTATCTCGCGTCGAAGAAATTCTCCGCGATCGATCCGTCCTACCTCGCGGGCCGGCACGCCCTGGCGATTTGCCTCGAATCCGAATCGGCGGCGGTCGCGCCTCCCGGGTACCATTTCGAGGAGATCGATTCGGAGTCCGTCGAAGCCGGGGGAATCCGGCTGAGGGTCGGGCGATTCGCGATGACCGATCCCCCGACCCTCGTTCGCCGCGAGTATCAGTACCTGGTGACCCTCGGCGAACCCTCGAAGGTGACCTGTTTCATCAGGGAGTTCGCCGGGCACGATGATTACGAAAGATCGAAGGAGCATTTCAGGACGATGCCGCGGGGAGTCGAACGCGCGGCGGTCCTCCGTTCGGCCACCGACCGCTTCGGCGGGAGCGTCTTCTCGATCCGCGACCTGCTTCTCGAGGACAGGGAGCACGTGCTCGGCAGAATCGCCTCGCGGCAGGCCGCGGCGCTCATCGAACGTTTCAACGAAGTCTACCTCGAGAACCGCGATCTGCTCCGTTTCTTCAGCGAGACCGCCCTTCCCGCGCCGGAGAGCCTTCTCGTCCCCGCGAAGACGGTCCTCTCGGAACGCCTCAGGGACGAGGTGAACAAATGGGAGAAGAGCCCGGACAACTCGAGCCTCGGCGGCATCCACGGCGTGATCTCCGAGGCGCAGTACTACGGCGTGAAGATCGACAATGCCGGGATGGCGGCGCTTTTCGAGGAATTCTTCCTGGAAAAACTTCGAAGGCTCAGGGATGGGATCAGCGTCGAGACGTGCGATCATCTGCACCTCTTCGCCGAGTACAGCTACGGGATAGGGATCGAGATGCGCCAGCACGAGATTCAGAACGAGCTCTTTCACATAATGGAGACCCGGGGCGAGGAGGCGATCCTCGCGATCAGAAGCGCGTCGACGGTCGATTGGGGCGCCGTCGAGGCCGTTGAAAGCCTTCTTCGCCTCGCGAGGCGGTTCAATTTCAACACCGACGCGTGGCAGGAACGTCTTCCAAAATACTCGGACGACACTGTATAATCGACCCGGCTCATTGGACAGGACGGCGGTTAATGAATTTCAACGAGGCCTCGCGGCGCGCCAAGGAGCTTCGCGCCGAGATCGATCGCCACGATCATCTCTACTATGTGGAGGACTCCCCCGAGATATCCGACGCGGCCTACGACGCGCTGCGAAAGGAGCTCGAGGGAATCGAGGAGCTTTTCCCCGTTCTCGCTACCCCCGACTCGCCGACTCAACGCGTCGGCGCCGAGCCGAGAAGCTCGCTGCCCGGAGTCGACCACCTGACGCCGATGCTCAGCCTCGATTCGACGACCGAGATCGAAGCGGCGGTGGAATTCGACGCGAGGCTGAGGAAGATCCTGGAGAAGGAAGCGATACGATATACCGCCGAGCCGAAGTTCGACGGGCTGTCGGTCGAGCTGGTGTACCGCGAAGGCGTTCTCGCCTCTGCATCGACCCGGGGGAACGGCACGACGGGCGAGGACGTGACGCCGAACATCCGCACGATCGGATCGGTTCCCCTGAGGCTCCGGGGCCGCGGCGCGGCCCTCGTCGCAATTCGCGGCGAGGCCCTTATGACGCTCGACGGCTTCAGGGATCTCAACAGGAAGATGACTGAGCGCGGCGAAAGCGCCTTCGCCAACCCGAGAAACGCCGCGGCGGGATCGCTCCGGCAGCTCGACTCCAGGATCACCGCCTCCCGGCCCCTCGCCTTCTACGCCTACGAGATAATGAAAATCGAGGGGGGCGATCCCCCGTCCTCGCATTCCGCCGAGCTCGCGGCGCTCGGCGAATGGGGTTTCCTCGTCGATTCCCACTGGCGTATCTGCGGCGGCATCGACGAGGCGGTCCGGTTCCATTCCGATCTTGCCGAAAAACGCGACTCCCTTCCCTTCGAGATAGACGGCGTGGTGATCCAGGTCGACTCAAAAAGAGACCGCGTCGCCGCGGGGATGAAGTCGCGTTCGCCGCGCTGGGCGCTTGCCCTGAAATTCCAGCCGAGGCGCGAGATAACGACAGTCGAGGAGATCGCCGTCCAGGTCGGGAGGACGGGCAAGCTGACCCCCGTCGCGCTCCTGAAGCCGGTCGACGTCGGAGGCGTGACGGTCAGCAGGGCCACGCTTCACAACGCCGGCGAGGTGGCGAGGAAGGATATCCGCGCGGGGGACACTGTCAGGATCGAACGGGCCGGCGACGTGATCCCGGCGGTGGTGGAAAGGATCGCCGCAGAGGGGAAACGCAGGGGGAAGCCCTTTTCGATGCCCGGCTCCTGCCCCGTGTGCGGTTCGTCCGTCATCGAAGAGGGGGCGAACCACTACTGCACCGGAGGTACCCTGTGCCCGATGCAGCTCAAAAGGGGGATCGAGCATTTCGCCTCGCGAGGCGCCCTCGACATCGAGGGGCTCGGCGAAAAGAACGTCGAGCTTCTCGTCGAAAGCGGCCTGATCTCCGATTTCGCCGACATCTTCCGCCTGAAGAAGGAGGACCTTCTCGGCCTCGAGCGTTTCGCCGAGAAATCGGCCGGGAACCTCGTCGCGGCGATCGGGGCGTCCAAAAACAAGCCGCTCGAGAAATTCATATTCGCCCTCGGGATCAGGAACGTCGGCGAGCACGTGGCCCGCATTCTCGCCGCCGCTTTCGGCTCGATCGAAAGGCTCTCCGCCGCTTCGGAGGAGGAACTCACCGTCCTTCGCGAGATCGGCCCCGAGGTGGCCGGCTCTATCGTCCGTTTCTTCGGGGACAAGAGGAACGCGCGCGTCATCAGGGAGATGTTCGCCCTCGGCGTCGAGCCCGCCGCCCCCGAAACGCCGTCCGGGCCGCGCCCATTCGAAGGGAAGACCTTCGTTTTCACGGGGACGATGGAAAGGCTCACCCGGGCGGAGGCGAAGAGGATCGTCCAGGACCTCGGCGGAAACGTCAGCTCGAGCGTCGGGAAAACCACGGCGTATGTCGTCGCCGGCGCCGACCCCGGATCGAAACACGACAAGGCCGTCAGGCTCGGGGTCGAAATCCTGACAGAGGAGCGGTTCATCAAGATGGCCGGCATCGAATGACATCCCGCGCGCGGACGCGACAGTCACCGCGCCACCTGATTCGCGCAAAAACAAAAGTCACGGCGCCTGATCGCCGCGCCCCTCGATGATATCGACGATCCTCCGGCCGAAGAGCCGCGCGGCGTCGCGCGCGAACGATTCGTTCGGATGCGAGTTCGTTTCGCTCTTCGCGTAACGGTCCTGAAGGAAGGTTCCGCCCTCGGTCTCGAGGCCGAAGAAATCCCAGACGAAGATGTTGTCCCCCGGCTCGTCCCATTCCTCCACGACCCACCGCGCGAACTCCCGCGCCGCCTCCCCCTGTTCGGGGCTGGTCCGCTGCCGGACGAGGGCCGCGCCGGTCCACACGAGAAACTTCGTTCCCGGGAACGACCTCATCTTCTCCTTCAGCGCCGCGTACTGAAGCTTGTAGTTCTCGAGCTTTTTCCCGCTCGAAGCGACGTCGGGATCGCCGGTATCGGGAAGGATCTCGCTAACGGGGAAACAGTGCTTGAAAACGATCATGTCGTATTTCTTCGTCAGAATCTCGAGGGTCGGCTCGCCCATGTATTTTCCCGACCCGGCGTTCCTGACCCAGATGTTCCAGTAGTCGTAGGGATAGTTGTTCCATCCGTAAGGTTTTTCGCGGGGGAACTCCATCTCCGTTATTTCGTGCTTTTTCCCCTCCGCCTTGTTGTAGTCCCTGAACCACTGCTTCACGCCGCCGTCCCAGACGGCTCTTCCGGTGCTGTGATGAAGAAAGATGATTTTCATTTCGTCTCCCGTCGAAATCCTGTTCCCCTTTTCGCCCTTCGTTCCCGGCCCGCAAGCTGGCAGGATCGTGAGAAGCGCGGCGGCCGCCGCCGCGAACAGGGAATTCTTCGCTCTCATAATGTCCCCCTATTCCTCTATAACCGCCGTCTGGGCGGCGACCAGTTTCGTCTCCCTTTCGACCGCGTCGACCTGCCGCCAGAGGAACCTGTGCGCGATCGTCCCGGCGATAAGAAACGAAACTGCGAGCCCGATGAATACGCCCGGCAGCCCGTAGAGGTGTCTGCCGAGATACGCGAACGGCACCGTAAGAATGAACGCCTGCCCTATCCCGAGCGCCGCGGCGTGGTACGGTTTGTTCATCACGTTAAGGTTGCCGATCACCATGAAGACGATCCCCTGCATGAAATACGAGGCCGGAACGATCGCGAGGTACAGCGCGATGCCGGACAAAACCTCGCGATCCCTCGAGAAGATCGACGCTATCGGCCTGCCCAGCAGTATGAGCGCCGCGAAAAAGACGAGGCCGCTCGCGAAGGCGAACCTGTTGCCGACGCTCATTCCCCTTCTCATCCTGTCGAACCGCCCCGCCCCCCAGTTCTGCCCGACGAAGGCCGCGAGCACCGACGAAAGAGCCATCACCGGCGTGAAGGCGAACATCTCGATCTTCAGCGCGACGCCGAACGACGCCACGGCCTTCACGCCGAATGCCGCGACTATGGAGGTGAGTATCCCCTGGCTCAGGGGCACGATCATTCTGGTTGCCGCGGCGGGAACCGATATGTAGAGGACCCTCCTCCACGAGTCGATAAGCACCGGCATCGGAGGGATCCTGAAGGTTATCATCCCGAGCCTGTGATACACGATGTAAAACGAGATGACGAACATCGTCATGCGCGCAAAGACGGTCGCGATCGCCGCCCCCGCGAGTCCCATCCTGGGAAATGGCCCGAGCCCGAATATCAGGAGCGGATCGAGGATGATGTTTATAGCCACGGACCCGAGCATTATCATGGCCGGGGTCTTCGTGTCCCCGGTCGCCCGGATGACATTGTTGCTTACCATCGGAAATACCACGAAAATCAGCCCCATGTACCATATCCGCATATACTGCTTCACAAGGGGAACCGTCTCGCCGGTCGCCCCCATCATCCCGAAAACCTTGTCCATCGTCAGCAGCCCCGCGACGATGAATATCGCGACGAAGAATATCGACAGGGCGAGGCCGTCGGTCGTCAGCCTCTTAACCTCGTCCCAGTCGCCCTTCCCGATCGCGCGCGAGACCACCGAGGCGGCACCGACGCTGAGTCCGAGCGCGAATCTCGACAGCACCAGCTCCACGGGAAAGGTGAAACTGATCGCCGCGAGCTCGCGGATACCGAGGCGGCTCACGAAGAAGGTGTCGGTCAGGTTGAACGCGAACATGCCGACGATGCCGACCGCCATCGGCACGGTGAGCGAGAAGAGCGTTTTCCCGATCGGCCCTTCCGTCAGGACGGCCCGTTTATTGTTTTTCAGATTCGCCACTTCTGTACTTTGCTTTTTTGCTGCCGCCGTAGACTTCGTATCTCTGGAACCGGCATTCGAGCGGCCCGTTGAAGAGTGTTATCTTTTTCGAGGGGCGAAGCCCTATGAATTTCATCGCGTCGAAATTCGCGCTCAGGATCCAGGCCTGGTACCCTTCGTATCTCCGTTTCAGGGTGTCGCCGATCATTTTGTAGAATTCGACGATGTCCGCGCTTCCCATCCTCTGGCCGTAGGGCGGGTTCATCACGAGGATTCCGGGCGCCGGGGGCGGGTCGACGCGCTCGAAGGCGCCCGCCTGAATCTTCACCGTCTTTTCGAGGCGGGCGCGGCCGATGTTTTTCCGGGCCGTCTCGACGGCCCTTCTCGAGATGTCGGATCCGCATATCGCCGCCGCGGGGGGCCGCACCCCCTTTTCGAGCCCGGCGCGGATCCTGCCGAATAGCGCCGCGTCGAAATCGTTCCAGCCGAAGAACCCGAACCGTTTCCTTAAGAGTCCCGGCGCAGCGTTGCCCGCTATGAGGGCCGCCTCGACGGGCAGCGTCCCCGACCCGCACATCGGATCGATGAAGCTGCACTCCCCCCTCCACCCGGAGAGCATGATCATCCCCGCCGCCAGCACCTCGTTCAGCGGGGCCCCTCCTCCCTCCAGCCTGTAGCCGCGTCGGTGAAGGGGCTCCCCGGAGCTGTCGAGGGATATCGCGCAGCGCTCCCTGTCGATGTGCACGTTGATCCTGACGTCGGGATTCTCCCTGTCGACCGAGGGCCTTTTCCCGTACTTCTCCCTGAAACGGTCGGCAACGGCGTCCTTCACCTTGAGGGCCGCGTATTTCGAATGGTTGAAGTGCTTCGAATTGACGACGCTGTCCACGGCGAAGGTCCTGTCGACGTCGAGGTATTTCCACCAGTCGACGTCCATCGCCGCCGCGTAGAGATCCTTGTCGCTGAGAACCTGCCGTTTCCGCACCGGCACGAGAATTTTCGATGCGGTCCGGGAGGACAGGTTCAGCCCGTATAGAAGCTTTTTGTCTCCCGAGAAGGAAACCGCGCGGTTGAGCTTCTCGATCGAGGCCGCGCCCGCCTCCTCGAGCTCGCCGGCGAGAATATCCTCGAGGCCGAAAAGCGTGGTCGCCAGCATTTCGAAACTGTCGGTTCCGGAACCTGCCATTATCTTTCCCCGGGATGATTAAGGGGCCTGTCGCTACCTCTTGAGCAGCTCGACCATCTCCCTGACCGCCTGCTCGAGTCCCACGAAGACGGCCCTGGATATTATGCTGTGCCCTATGTTCAGTTCCTCGATGTCGTGTATCGCGACCATCTCGCGGACGTTATGGTATGTCAGCCCGTGCCCTGCGTGAACGGCGAGCCCGTGCTTCCTGCCCGACTGCGCGGCGTCCCTCACGGCCTTGAGCGCCCTGTCGAACTCCGCCCTCGTCGCGTTGGCGTACTCCCCAGTGTGAATCTCCACGGCGTTGAACCCTAGCTTCGAGGCCTCCTTTATCTGCGCCTGATCGGGCCCCACGAAGGCGGCGACCTTTATCCCCCCGTCCTTGAGCGCTTTGACCACCTCGGCGTACTTCTCGGTGCCGCGGAGCAGATCGAGGCCCCCCTCGGTCGTGACCTCCTCGCGCTTCTCGGGAACGAGGGTCACCGAATCGGGATGAAGAGCGAGCGCTATCTCCTGCATCTCGACGGTCGCCGCCATCTCGAGATTGACCATGGTCTGCGCCATCTCGGTTATCAGCCTCGCGTCCCTGTTCTGAATGTGGCGCCGGTCCTCCCTCAGATGAAAGGTGATCTGGTCCGCGCCGCCCATCTCGGCCATCATCGCGGCAGTCACCGGATCCGGTTCAGTTGTCTTTCTCGCCTCGCGCAGCGTGGCGACATGATCGATATTCACTCCGAGTCTGATCCTGTTCAAGTCTTCCCTCCCTGGTTCGCCGCGGCGGCCTGAACGCCGGCCATCCCGCTTATGCCCGAAAACCGCATCCCTCTTTTCCCCGCCTCCCTGACGAGCCACTTCAGCTCCTGAAGGCTCTCGCTCCTGACGTGCATCACCCCGATCACCCTGCCCCTCTTCTCCGCGATGGAAAGGAGCTTCTTCATGTTTTCCCTTGTATCCTCGGCCTTGTTGTCGAGGAAAATGTCGTTTCGCGCGTTCGCCACCCCCGCCTCGTCGGCCACCTCGCGGACGACCGACTTGGGGGTCGTGAGGCTGTCGAAAAAGAGAAGGTCCCTTTTCCTGCAGAGATCCATGACGATCCCCATCACCCTCCGGTCCGCGGTCGCCTTCGATCCCATGTGATTGTTCATCCCGACGACGTGCGGCGTCGTTTTCAGCGCGCGCGCCATCGTTTTCTCCATCTCGCCTCTTTCCATGTCGGCGCGCACCAGCGGAATCTCGCCCCCGTCGCCCCCGCCGCTTTCCGGCTCCATCGGCATGTGGCAGAGTATCTCCTTGCCGGCCTCCTTCGCGAGGGCGCAGATCTTCTCGGAATATTTCAGCTCGGGGATCACCGATATCGTCAGAGGGACGCCGAGCCCCAGGAATTCCTTCACGAGCGTGTTGTTGAAATACCCGAAATCGTCGACGACGATCGCGATGACGGGCCCCTCCTTCTTTTTCTTCTCCGGCTTTTCCCTGAACGTCCCCCGCCTCAAATAGCACCTGTGGGTGATGTGCTGCTTCGTCCCGATCTCCATCTCGATCGCCCGGCCCTCCTGCTTCTCCCTGCAGGAGTGGACGACCCCTCCGACGACGGCGATGTATTCATCGACCGCGGCGTTGGCCTGGATCAGCGACCCGTCGTCGGGGATATCGGCCCTTATGTTGCAGACCAGATACCTTTTTTCGGAGCTGAGCTCCATGTCGACGACTATTTCGTCCCTTTTGACGCCCAGACTCGAGATGGCGTCGACGATCCGCCCGCCCATGTCCTCCTGGACGCGGTCGTAGCGGTCTTCGAAACCGCTCTCGAGGAGAAAGACGTTTCCCTTCGGGGTCTGTGAATACCTCACGGCGACGATCGCGACGATCGCCAGCGCGGCGAGGGTCCAGGCGACCCTGACGAGCCTTGCGGCGTTCTTCCCAGTGCTTTTCCTTCTCGATCGCCCGTCGCCCATATTCCCGCCCTTTTCAGGCCCCGCATCGCGCCCTCCGGCGTCCCGCGGGGCACGTATATCCACCCCTGACCGCGCTTTCCATCGGCCGTCCCGATAAATATATCCGCCCCTGCCCGCGCCCTCCGGCAGTCATCAGGACAAACACATCCATCCCGGTTCGCCGCCGCGCGCCCGGGCTCCGCCGGATCCTTGTTCGATATTCATCATGGTTACTATAATTGCGCCGCGCGGCCGGTGTCAACCTGTACCGGGGCGGGAGAGGTGTACGCGACGTTCAGAAGATGACGAACGCGGCTGCGTAAAACCATGTGTCGAGGCTCAGCAGCGCGGGAAAGAGTTTCGCGGGCGGCAGGGCGAGGGTCAGGCTCATTAACCCGGTAGCTTCAGATCGTAGATATTGCCGAATCTTTTGGCTCTCCCGTCGGCCCATCCCATGAATCCCATGTTCGGCCCTCCTTATCTGGCCTCTTCGACCATGCGAACCATCTTTTCCTCGACCTCCGCGGCTATCTTCGCCAGCTCCGGATCGTCCGACAACGCGGACAGCATCCTCCCCGGTTTCACGAAGCCGATCTTCGTCGAGCCGTTCTCCGTGAACACGGAGACGCGGCACGGCAGCGCCATGTTGAGCCGCATGTCCGAGGACATCACCTTCGCCGCCTGGGCGGGATTGCATACCTCGAAGATCCTGCACTCTTCGCCAAAGCGAATCCCCCGGCCTCGCAGGGAAGCACCGAGATCGTGAACGTGGAGCACCCCGAAGCCGTTATGTTTGACGGCCGATTCAAGGGCGGCCGACGCCTCTTCGAACGGCTTGCCGCTCTCTGCCACGTAAAACATGTGTCATCTCCTTTCGTTCGCGGGCGAACCGCGGGGCCGATGTCCTGATCCTGTACCGGCTGTTGCCTGAGGCGGGGAAAGCTTCGATGGGTGTGGCGCCGAAGATCGCGGGCCCGGGCGGTCCGGTCAGGCTGAAACTTACATCAGGAATCCTTGTTTTTCACCTTGCAGGTACTCATGCCGAACAAGCTGTACAACGGGCATATCCCAGTCATTGCCGTCAATAAAGCGACTATCGCCAAAATGATCAGGATCGCCTTCCCCGCCGGCCCGACTGACGTCGCAAACGCAAGTATCAAGAGAATTATTCCCAAAATTATCCGAATGATCTTGTCGGTTGGTCCAACAGTTTTCTTCATGACTCCCTCCTTCTGGATTCAGTCCGTCCGGCAGACTTCGTTTTCCCGCGGGTGGCGCCACACCCACTTTAAACACAAATGCCCGGGGGCGCCGCCATCGGCGGCCTGCGCCCCCATGCTCCAGCAATGCTTTGGCATGTTGCGGAATCTCGAATCGATTATATCAGCAATTTTATTTTTTTCAACCTTGCTTGAGACCGCCTTCCACCCTCTTCC
>JALOPX010000171.1 GCA_025453655.1 Candidatus Krumholzibacteriia bacterium | reverse complement strand
CTCGCCTCGCCGTACGTGAAAAAGGTCGCGAAGATGATAAGGAAGGATCTTGGGCGCGACCTCGAGCCGTTCGATATCTGGTACAACGGATTCCGCTCGACCGGCAAATACACCGAAGCGCAGCTCGACGGAATAGTCAGGGAGAAATATCCGACTCCGCAGGCGTTCAAGGACGACATACCCCGTTTCCTGGAACTTCTCGGATTCCGGGCGGAAAGGATAGACCCGATCGCCGGCAATATACTCGTGGAGCCGGCGAGGGGATCGGGGCACGCCTCGGGAGGCGAGATGCGGTTCCAGCCGGCGAGGCTGCGAACGCGCGTCGGCGAGGGCGGGATGGACTACAAGGGGTTCAACATCGCCGTTCACGAGCTGGGGCACAACGTGGAACAGACCATAACGATGAACGACATCGATTTCACCCTGTTGAACGGCGTTCCGAACACCGCTTTCACGGAGGCTTTCGCCTACATGTTCCAGGAAAACGACCTGATGCTGCTGGGGCTCGATCCCGGCAGGGACAAAAGGTCGGACGCCATGCAGGTGCTGGGGGATTTCTGGAACACCTACGAAATAGGCGGAGTCTCCCTAGTCGACATGAGATTGTGGCGCTGGATGTACGATAACCCCGACGCGACGCCCGAACAGATGAGGGAAGCCGCCATCGGGATTTCAAGGGACGTCTGGAACGAGTATTTCGCCCCCGTCTTCGGAGTGAAGGATATTTACATTCTGGGCATATACTCGCATATTATCCATTCGTTCCTTTACCTTCCCGATTACGCGATAGGGCACCTCATCGCCTTCCAGGTGAGGGAGCAGATGAAGAAGGCGGGAAACATCGGGATCGAGTTCGAAAGGATGGCGCTTGCCGGCAACATAGCGCCCGATCTTTGGATGCAGAACGCGGACGGAAAGCCGGTCGGGGCGGACGCCCTTCTCGAAGCGGTTGGCAAGGCGTTGAAAGACCTCGATTGACGCCGCGCTTGAAGGTCTCTCGGGGATTGCCCGGCACGAAGGAGCCTGGTGGCGCTTTTTCCGCTCCCGGACGTCGGGCAGGACAACAACATAAGGCGGATGCAGATGGGAAAAGATGAAAAAAGAAGTGTAATCATCACGGGATCGGCGGGTCAGATAGGATCGGAACTGTCGTTCGCGCTCGCGAAGAGGTACGGCGCGGATAGAATCGTCGTGAGCGACATCAGGGATGACACTGAAGGCCGCCTGGAGGGCGCCGGACGGTTCGTGAAACTCGATGTGCTCTCGAAGGATGAATTCGGCGCGGCGGTAAGGCGGAACAACGTCGATGTGATATATCACCTCGCGGCGCTTCTTTCCGCGGTGGCTGAGGGGAATCCGCAGAAGGCCTGGAAAATCAACATGGAGGGGCTCGTCAACGCGCTGGAAGTGGCGCGTGAAAACAGGTGCAGCCTCTTCGTCCCCAGCTCGATAGGCGCGTTCGGTCCGGACACGCCGCTCGACGACACGCCGCAGGATACGATAATGCGGCCGTACTCGATGTACGGGGTGACCAAGGTTTCGGGCGAATTGCTCTGCGATTATTACAACCGAAAGTTCGGAGTGGACACAAGGGGCGTCAGGTTCCCGGGGATCATTTCGAACGTCACACTTCCCGGCGGCGGCACGACCGATTACGCGGTCGAGATATTCTATCGCGCGATCCTGGAAGGAAGGTACACCTGTTACCTGAAACCGGACACCTCTCTCGACATGATGTACATGCCCGACGCGATAAAGGCCGCCATCGAGGTGATGGAAGCGGACCCGGCGGGGCTGCGCCACCGGAACGCGTTCAACGTGACGGCGATGCATTTCACGCCCGAGATGCTGGCGGCGGAGATCAGGAAGCATATCCCGGGATTCAGGATGGAGTATAAGATAGATCCGGTGAGGCAGGCGATCGCCGATTCGTGGCCCAACTTCATGAACGACTCGTGCGCGAGAAAGGAATGGGGATGGGCGCCCGAATACGATCTCGAATCGATGACGGCCGACATGCTCGAGGTGCTCGGAAAGAGGGCCGCTGAGGGCGGGCTCGAGATATAAAAGCGGTTTTTGCGAGGAGCGTGAGAATGTACAGGATCAAAAATGAACTTCAGGCGACACTCGAAGAGATAAAGCAGGCCGGATTGTACAAGACGGAGAGGGTGATCATCTCGGAACAGAGGGCCGATATAACGGTCGCCTCGGCGGGTGATGTGATCAATTTCTGCGCCAATAACTATCTCGGCCTCGCAAACAACAGGGAACTGATCGAAGCCGCCAAATCGGCCATGGATTCGAGGGGATTCGGGCTCTCTTCCGTAAGGTTCATATGCGGCACGCAGGATATTCACGTCGAGCTGGAAAAGAAGATCGCCGGCTACTTCGGGACCGACGGAGCCATTCTGTACACCTCCTGTTTCGACGCGAACGGCGGGCTCTTCGAGGTCCTCCTTTCGGAAAACGACGCGATCATCAGCGACGAGCTGAACCATGCCTCGATAATCGACGGCGTCCGCCTCTGCAAGGCGAAGAGGTACCGTTATAAAAACAACGACATGGGCGACCTGAGGAAACAGCTCGAGACCGCGGCGGCGGAAGGCGCTGGAAGGATAATGATAGCCACCGACGGGGTCTTTTCCATGGACGGAATAATTGCCCAGGTGGACAAGGTTTGCGACCTTGCAGACGAGTTCGGCGCTCTCGTGATGGTCGACGATTCCCACGCCACCGGCTTCTTCGGCCCCACGGGGAGGGGAAGCATCGAGTACTGCGGAGCGATGGGAAGGGTGGACGTGATCACCTCCACGCTCGGAAAGGCTATGGGCGGCGCGTCCGGCGGCTTCACCACGGGCAGGAAGGAAATAATCGACCTGCTGCGGCAAAGATCCAGGCCGTACCTCTTCTCGAACACCCTCGCTCCGGCGCTGACCGCCGCTTCGATAAGGGCGTTCGAGCTTCTCTGGGAGCCGAGCCCGATGCTCAAAACGCTGGTCGATAACACCGCGTATTTCAGGGGGAAGATGACCGAAGCAGGCTTCGACATAGTGAAGAGCACTCATCCGATCTGCCCCGTGATGCTCGGCGACGCCAAGCTCGCGCAGGAAATGGCGGGACGCCTGCTCCGTGAGGGTATTTACGTCATCGGATTCTTCTTCCCGGTCGTCCCGAAGGGCAGGGCCAGGATAAGGGTCCAGATCTCGGCGGCCCATTCACGGGAACATCTCGACAAGGCGATAACGGCGTTCGAAAAGGTCGGAAGGGAGCTCGGCGTTATTTAAACCCGATTTTCCTTGACGAAACCCTTAAAATATATGAGTTTGCGTACCGTTGACTGTGTCTCCGCCACGCGGAGACCTCGTTGCTGGATGGAATACAGAGGAGGTCGCGATGAGCAATGAGATCCTTACCATGCTGTTGAATATAACGCCTTGGATCGGCGTCGCGGGCATGGTCCTGGCTGTTCTCACCTACTTCAATATCAAACGCTATCCGGACGGCAGCGAGGTGATGAAGAAGATATCCGACAAGATTCATCACGGAGCTTTCGTGTTCCTGAAGAGGGAATATTCGATCATTTTGATATTCATCGTCGTGGTATTCGCTGTGCTGACTTTTGCCCTGAACGTTTTTACTGCGATCGCTTTCACAGTAGGAGCGTTCTGCTCGATGGGAGCCGGTCTGCTGGGTATGGAGGCTTCGACCAGAAGCAGCGTCAGGGCGTGCCAGGGAGCCAAAGACGGAGGTATCGGGAAGGCTCTGATGATCGCCTTCCGGGGTGGTTCGGTGATGGGAATATCCGTAGCGGCCCTCGGTGTGGTCGGGC
>JALOPX010000170.1 GCA_025453655.1 Candidatus Krumholzibacteriia bacterium | reverse complement strand
TTTGTCCGCGAAGGAGATTTAATGAAAGCCGTAATAATCGCGGCAGGCGAGAGCAGCCGTCTGTGGACCAGGACGGGCACGACGCCGAAAACCCTTCTTCCCTATGGCGGCGGCACAATCCTCTCTACTATAATGAACGGCATCGCCGAGGCCGGCATCAGGGAATTCGTGGTTGTGGTCGGCTTCAAGCCGGAATATATAACCGGTTACCTGGAGCAAAACGGTTCTTTCGGGTTCAGGACCGATATAGTCCATAATCCCGATTTCAAGCGCGGCAACGGGCTGTCGGTGCTGAAAGCCCGTAATGCGACTGGCGGGGAGCCCTTCCTCCTCAGCATGTCGGATCATATCGTGACTCCCTCGGCCGTCAGGCGCGTCATCGGGGATCCGCGCGACAGGAATCTGCTTCTGGTCGACCGGCGGGTCGATAGCATCTTCGATATCGACGACGCGACCAAGATATGGCTCGAAGGGAGCAGGATAGCGCGGATAGGAAAGAACCTGGGGGAGTATAACGGCATCGATTGCGGGATCTTCCGTCTGACGCCGCGCTTCGCGGAAGCGATGCGCCGGCAGTTGAAAGAGGGCAGGGAGTCGATAAGCGCCGGCGTTGAGGAATTGATCCGCAGCGACGACATGGAAGCCTGTTTCATTGAACATGACGAAACCTGGATCGACATAGACACCCCCGACGCGTACCGTTTCGCCGTCGGCGGGAACGATAGCGAGGACTGACGCCCGATGCCCGGACGGATCTACTATTTCGCCAATCAGATCTACCAGTTCGGCCACGCCCTGCCCCTCTATAATGCCGCCGGCGGCGTATTCATCCTAAAAAAGCTGAAGCGCGTGATCGAGTTCGGGATGCACGTCAGGGGCGTCCCGCTCTACAACAACGAGAGGAGCTTCCTCAACACGCCCCGCTTCATGGTCAAAGACATCAAATCAGCGACCGATCTCGAGGGCGTCATCATATCCCTGTCGAATTCCGCCATTCGCCGCGACCCGGACAGATGCAGGACGATTTACATAGGCCACGGCATGGGCGACAAGAAGTTCGGCGAGGGAGACACCGGCAGGCTGCTGGAGAGCTACGACTACCACTTCATCTCCGGCCCGAAGCATCTCGAGAAGCTGAAGGATTCGGGCGTCGACATCCCGGAGAGCAGGCGCGTCGAGATCGGCAACCTTCGTTTCGACGGCTATGTCAACCGCGCGGGAGAGAGGGCGCGCATCCTCGCGGCCCGCGGTATCGCGGACACCGGCAGGAAAAACATTCTGTTCGCCCCGACATGGAAGTGGGGAGCCGGGACGCTGCAGAGATACGGCCGCCTCTTCGCCGGCGAGCTCACGGGGGAATACAACCTGATCATCCGCCCCCACAGCCATGACCGCAAATACATCCCGGGCCTGAGGCGATGGGCGTCGCGAAAGGGCGTCGAAAATCTCTATTTTTCGGATTCGACCGACCTGGCGAGATACGACATCATGGATGATTTTATCATCTCGGACCTTATGATAAGCGACACCTCATCGATACTCTACGAGTACCTCATCACGAGAAAGCCGATCATCGTGGCCCGGAACGACTTCTCCGACCTCCACGCCATGCCGGACCGGATGAACGTGATGAAATACGTCTCCGTCTTCGACGAGGGCGGGGATATAAGGAAGCTCGTATCTGAAAACCTCTCCGATCCGGGCTCGGAAGCAAGATACGGCGAGCTCCTTCACAACTGCTTTTCGTTCAACGACGGGCGCTCGGTGGAGAGGGCCGTCGCGTTCATCGATTCGATCCTGCCGCTCTGACCTTCGATCCGGCCGCCGGCTCGCGATGTTGCATCATCGCGCTGGTCGGGTCTGCCGCACGGGACGCATGAGTGCCGCGATGACCAGGCCTAGAATCGTCCACGTTACAATTGTACGGGCCGCAAATATAAGGGCCACGGTCAGTGGAGATGCGCCGATTCCGAAACTGTTGAGGTCTCCGGTGACGGCGAGCAGAAATCCAATCACCGCAAAGAACAACGCGCGATTGAGAAACCGCGACCGGAATTGTTCCGAAGTTATCGAGAGCATCCATGCGCCGATCAACGGCACGACCAGGAATTGGAGAAGCCCCGAAATGACTCCGAGCCCTGCTGCTTCGTGGCCAAAACCTGAATATTGGATCCCGAATACGGGCTCATTCCCGGGGAAGCGACCGTCGGAAGTCAGGGCCGGATTGCAGAGATAACGTCCCGGCTCGGTGATGGTTGCCCTCAGCACGTTGTAGACTTCTCGTTCATCGGGCACCTGTTTCATGCTCAATCGCGCGTTGAACCCGAATATGCCGTTGAGAACGAACGTCCAAACCAGCAGAACAACTGCGCCAACCAATCCCGAGACGAATACCTTCTTCACCATTGTGAACCTCCGTTTCCAAGCCAACACATGACAACTTCAACGCGTTGAAGCGAAAACCCGCCATGAACCGGCTGACGAGCCGTTCAGAGGCGGCCCTCCGCCGTTCTGAATCAGGCGTGACTCGCGACGCACCCTTTGCCACGACCGCAGACCCGGGGTGCTAACGTCTGAACACGTAGATCGCCCACCCGAGGGTGTCACGACCCCAGCGAAGATAGGCCGACTTCTCCTCGCCCGTTTTACGCATAATCTCCGGAAGATCCTGATCCTCCGGGTGCGAGCGCGCGTACTCGCTCGTCGCCGACCACTGCAGTCCTTCGTACCTGTCCCAGTCATCAACATTGCTGACGATGGTGTAAACAAGTTCGAGCCCCCGCTTCTCCCCGGCCTCGACATTGCCGACGTGCGTCCCGAACACATCCTTCTGAAGGCCAAGAATCTTTAGGTACTCTTCGCACGGCTCCCGCAACCAGTAAGGCTCACCGGTGACCACCCATCCACCGGGAGCGACCAGGCGTGTCAGCGCTTCCAGAGTGCCGGCGTGCCCCCCGTAGATCCAGCTGCCGCCGAGGCAGGACGCCATGGTGAAGCTGTGAGGCTCCTTCGGTTGGAATTCGGCGCCGTCCATCTCCATGAAGGCGACTTCCGCCCCCGGCGCCCGCGCCTCCAGACGTTTCCGCGCCTCGGCAATGTAGAACGGGGAGAGATCGATGCCCAGGCAATCGACCCTGTATGCCTCGGCCAGACGAATTAGAAACTCACCCTTTCCGCAGGCGATATCCACCACGCGCGCGCCGGCAGGGAGCCGCAGTTCTCCCACAAGGTGATCGAGCTTCTCTCCGTTCGTGGGATTGCAGATCAAATGATTGCGATGAGTGATGTCGTAGAACTTCCACATGTCCATAAATTTGTTCCTCCCGTTGCCTGACAACCTTCGCTTCAGCCGCGGGCTCACCGGCGCGGGCCCAGCCTCCGCATGGCCCCCGGCGGGGGAGACTCCTGCGGCTGCAGGCGGTGTCAGGCGTTTTATCACAGGTCAAGACGGTCAAAATGCTTCTTCGTGATCTCCGCCTGCGCCTTTCCCGTGTGTTCAATCCCCGCCGGCTCGAATAACATAAGTTTCACCTGTCCATGCGGCACGACACGATGCTCCGTGCCTCGTTCAACAATGTACATCTCGCCGGCATGCAGAACCACATTCCTGTTGTGCTCCTGAACTTCAAGTTCGCCATCGATCACGAAGAACATTTCGTCCTCATTGGCATGCGTGTGCCATGGCACCTTGTCACCTTCGCACCTGACCAGCATCACAAGCTGTCCATTCAGCTCGGCAATTATTTTAGGGGAGAAGGTGTCTGCAAACAATTCGAAAGACGCCGCAATGTTTATCGCCTTGTTCATCTTCAACCTTTCATATTTCCGACAGG
>JALOPX010000061.1 GCA_025453655.1 Candidatus Krumholzibacteriia bacterium | reverse complement strand
GACCACGATCATCCACCAGGGCACGGTCGGAGGAAGGTTCAGGGCGAGAAGAAGCCCGGTCAGCACGGCGCTGAAATCCCCGACGCTCGTCTCTTTCCCCATCACCTTCCGGCTGGCCGCCTCCAGCGCGGCGGCCGACACGGTGGAGATCAGGATCACCCTCAGGGCGTCGAATCCGAACGCGTATATCGAGAAAAGGCTCGCCGGCAGAAGCGCCCAGAGGACGAGCTTCATGACCGAGGCGACCGTCCGGCCGTCGTGCAGGTGCGGCGACGAGCTTACGAGGAAGATCCTTTCGCTCTCGGCCGCCTTTTTCGGCGGGGTCTCCCGTTTCTCCCCGGGACCTTTTCCTTCCATGCTGTCTTCCAAAAGAACCTCCACGCGGACGGGGGCCTTTCACCCCGCCTTTTTGGGCGCCTTCCTCATCTCGGCCTTGGCCCTGCGGAAATGATGGACCATCGGCCTGCGCGACGGGCAGACATAGGCGCAGCAGCCGCACTCGATGCAGTCCATGACGTTGAATTCGGAGGCGTCTTCGAAACGCAGGCGCTCGGCGAATATGCTTATCGCCGAAGGATTGAGACGCATCGGGCAAGCCTCCACGCACCTTCCGCATCTGATGCAGGGGCCGCCGCTGTACTGCCCGGCCTCGTCCCGGCGAAGCAGAACGAGCCCGCTCGTCCCCTTCATCATCGCGGCCTCGAGAGACGGCTGCGCGACGCCCATCATCGGGCCGCCGTTTATGACCTTCCCGGTATCCCCGCTGCATCCGCCCCGGAATTCTATGAGATCGGCGAATTTCGTCCCCACCCTCGCCAGCACGTTGCCCGGCCTCGCGACGCCGCTTCCCGTGACGGTCACGATTCTTCCGATGAGCGGCCTGTTGAACCTGACCGCCTCGAAGGCCGCCGCCGCCGTGCCGACGTTCTGCACCAGCACCCCGACATCCATCGGGAGCCCTCCGGCCGGGACCTTTCTCCCGGATACCGCGTATATGAGCTGCTTCTCCGCCCCCTGCGGATATATCACATCCATGTCCGCGACGACGTACCCGTCGCGTCCCTTCACGGCCTCCCGCATCGCGGCTATGGCGTCGGGCTTGTTCTTTTCAACGGCCACCACGATCCTTTCGACGCCGATCGCGGCGGCGAGCAGCCAGGCGCCCTCGACTATATCCCGCGGCCTTTCCAGCATCAGCCTGTGGTCAGCGGTGAGGTAGGGCTCGCATTCGGCTCCGTTGATTATCAAAAGATCTATCTTTTTGCCTTCCGGCGGCGACAGCTTGACGTGCGTGGGGAAGGTGGCCCCGCCGAGGCCCACGATCCCGCCTTCATGAATGAGTTTCTTTATCGCCGCCGCGTCGAGCCCCTCGATCGGGCGTTCGACGTTGCGCCCCTCCTCCCATTCATCGAGCCCGTCGGGTTCGATGACGACCGCGTCCATGTCGTCTCCGAGCGGGAAAGGCCTCTTCTCGACGGCCTTTATCGTGCCCGAGGTGGGGGCGTGCACGGGCGCGGAGACGAAGCCTCCGGCCTCCGCTATCATCTGGCCCTTTTTGACCGTATCTCCCTTTTTCACGATCGGTTTTGAAGGAGCCCCGAGGTTCTGCGAGAGATAGACGGTCAGCTCGCCCGGCATGGGCATCTCGACCGTCGCCTCGCCGCTCGACATCTCCTTGCTGTACGCCGGATGGATTCCGCCGAAGAACCGCCACTTTTTCATACGGCGCCACCTCCGGCCGCCGCCGCGGCGCAGGACTCGCAACCGGACGGCTCTTTTCTGACGACTATCGTGTTCATCGGGCATTCTCCCGCCACATCTTCGGGAATTTCCGCGCCGTAATCGACGACGGCGAGGAAATTATCGATCGTTATAGCTCCGGGCGGCGCGGCCTTGACGCACTTGCCGCAGGCTATGCAGGCGTTGTCGCACGCCTTCCTCGCCGCCGCCCCCTTGTCGTGCGAGGAACAGAGTATGTGAACGGTCCGTTTCGCGGGGACCATCTTTATTATCTTCTTGGGGCAGGAGTCGACGCATTTGCCGCATCCGGTGCATTTCGCGGGATCCACCTCGGCGAGCCCGCCCGGAAGCATCCTGATCGCGCCGAACGGGCATATCCCGGCGCACGTCCCCAGACCGAGGCATCCGTACCTGCAATACTTGTCCCCGCCGAATATCATCGCCGCCGAGGCGCAGTCGCGGACGCCGTTGTACATGAACTTTTTCCGAGCCACCTGGTCGCTGCCGCCGCAAAGGACGATGGCCGCCATCCTCTCGCTCCCCCCGCTGTAAGTCACTCCCATTATTTTTGCAATGGTGTGAGCCACGTTTTCGCCCCCCGCGGGGCAGTTGCCTATCCCGACGGCGCCCTCCACTATCGCCTTCGCCAGACCGGAGCATCCCGGGTAGCCGCAGGCTCCGCAGTTGGCGCCCGGAAGGGCCTCCTCCACGAGCTGGATCCGCGGATCGGTCTCGACCGCGAAGATACGCGCCGCCATCGCCAGCCCGAAGGCGGCGACAAGGCCCAGCGCTGCAAGCGTGACAACGGCAGTCAGCATTATACTTCGATCCTCCACATCGCCCGGGCCCGTCCGCAAGCGCATCGGCGCGGCGTCTCCCTCTGCCGCCGCGTCCTTGCGCCTACATCTTGACGAGCCCCGTGAAACCCATGAAAGCCAGGGAAAGAAGCCCCGCCGTCACGAGGCCTATCGCCGTACCCCTGAGCGGCAGCGGAGTGTCGCCGAGGTCGAGGCGCTCCCTGATCCCGGAGAAAAGGATCATCGCAAGCCCGAATCCCAGGGCGCCGCCCAGGCCGAAAACCACGCTTTCGATGAAACTGTATTTTTTCTGGATATTCAGCACGGCCACGCCGAGAACCGCGCAGTTAGTCGTGATAAGGGGGAGAAATATCCCGAGGGCCTTGTAAAGGGCGGGGCTCATCTTCTGAAGGACGAGCTCGACCAGCTGAACGAGGGCCGCTATCACAAGGATGAAAACGATCGTCTGAAGATATTCGAGGCGGAACCTGACCAGGACGAAATGGTAGACGGGCCACGTGACGACCGATGTCATCGTCATCACGAAAACGACGGCTCCGCTCATTCCGAGCGCCGTTTGAACCCTTCTCGACACTCCGAGGAAGGGGCATGTCCCGAGAAACCGCTGAAGGATGAAATTGTTTACGAGAACCGCGCTGATGATGATCAGAATCAGTTTCGGCATTCGACACCTTCGCTTCCATCCGTTTTTCCACCTGCCGGCTGCTGAAAGGCGCCGGCCCCGACAGAAACGGGATGAAGGTAATACAGGGACGGCAACTAATCAAGTCTTTTCAGGGAGCCGCCGGGCGGGGTGAAAATGGAAATCATTGACACTCCCCGCGGCCTATATTAGATTCGCATGTAAATAAAAAGAGAACCGCCCGGACCTTTCGTCTGCCTTGAGTTCAGATTGTTTGCGGCCCGGCATACCACGGCCCGGAGAGGGAATGGACTTCAGGATAATCGACCGTAAAAATCTGGATGTCAAGGCCTGGGAAAGACTTACATCCTGCAGTTCCTTCTTCCACAGCCACCAGTGGGTCGATACCTGCGTCGACGGGCTATCCCCCGGCGCGCACGCCGAATTCCTGTGCGGATTCGACGGCGGCAGGCTGGTCGCCGGAATGCCTTCCGTCATAACGAAGAAATTCGGCCTCAAGTCTTTCTATTCGATGCCCTACGGAACCTACGGCGAGGTGGTCATGGCCGAAGGCGCCGAAGAATCGCAGCGCGACGAATTCTACGTCTTCCTCGTCAAGTATCTTCAAAGGGGCCGCTTCTCCCGCATCGCCATAACCGACTTCGACAGGAATTTTTCGAGGCTGAGCGAACCGTTCCTCAGCCATACCGAATCGTTCACTCATATCATCGAGATCAACGGAAACGGCGTGCACGTCCCGCCCGACAGGAAGATAAACGGGCACATCCGCGCCGGTCAGCGGGCCAATACCGAGATCATGCTCGTCGAAACCAAGGAACAGCTCAGGGATTTCTACAGGCTTTACGAGATGACCGAAAAGCGACACGGCTCCATCAGGCCGCTTTACAGCAAGCATTTCTTCACCAGCATACTCAAGCATCTCGGCGGCACGGGGATGCTGCACTGGAACTGCCTGATGTACGAGGGCGAAATGATCGGTTCATGCATCAAGTTCATCTACAACAAAACCCTCTTCAACTGGCAGACCGTCTCGAATTACGAGTACAGGAACCTCAAGCCGAACCACGTCCTGCTCTCCGAGGCGATCAGGAAGGGGATCGAAGAGGGAATCACGTGCATCAACCTCGGGGCCTCCCCGCCGTACGCGCACAGCCTGATAGATTACAAGGAACGCTGGGGCGGGGTGAGGGTCGCCTACGACACCTATCTCTCGGATTCCTGGTTCAGGAAGATCGTCTCGTCGAGATGAGAACCGCCGCGGCCTTCGGCCCGGCCCGTCGCGCCGCCCACCCTAGAGTCCCCTCAGCCGTTCATCCCTGAAATAATCCCGCGGCCTTGCGAGGGCGAGGTCGATCGTGCCCAGAAGAGCCTGCCTGTCCCTGGAAAGGGTCCCCGCCAGGGCAAGATGATTGGAGGCGTGGTTGCTTCGGAATATGCACCGGTCGAGCTCGAGATGCTCCACCATCGTTCGCAGTTCCTTCACGTCGTCGATCGGGTCGTTGAATTCGAATCCCGGCCCCATGGCCCCGGCGTAGGCTCCGGCATACGGCCCCAGCATCAGGGTCAGGGCGGAAAGGTATCGCGGGGAGATCCTGCTGACGAGCCCGGCCGTTTTCACGGCGTGGTCGAGGCTTCCACCCCTGCCCCCGAGCCCCAGGACCACCGTTACGGACAGCTTTATCCCCGCCTCGGATGCCCTGTCGCACCCTTCGGCCATCTCATCCGGCGTGGCACCCTTGTCTATTTTTTCGAGGAGGGCCGGATCCCCCGTCTCGACTCCGTAATAGAGGATGGAAAGCTTCAACCCCCTCAACCTTTCCATCTCTGGAACGCTCTTCGCCAGCAGGCTCGAAGGGTTGGCGTACGCGCTGACGCGCTGAAGATCGGGGAACCGGCGGCCCAGATATTCGAGTATCTCCTCGAGCCTCGCGGTGGAAAGACTGAACGCGTCCCCGTCGGCGAGAAAAACGCGGCGAATGCCGGCGCCATGCCCGGAAACCCCGTCTATATCCGCCTTGAGCGACGCCCATGGGCGGGCCCTGAAGGATTTGTCCTTATACATGTAACAGAAGCGGCACCGGTTGTGCGAACATCCGATCGTCGCCTGGAGAATCAGCGAATCGGCCTCGCTGGGGGGCCTGTAAAGCGGCATATCGTATTCCATCATCCCGCCCTGTAAAAAATAATTTACAGATTTATCTTTTAACGGTGACAATATCGTGATACCCTGAATTTACCTGCAAAGCCTCGAGGCTTCAACTGGAAAAATGCCGGAAAGGCATTCGGTGGGATAATGATATATGGAACGGGCATCGATGCTGTGTCCATTTCCAGAGTCTCAAAGCTTATCGATCGGTTCGGGGAACGGTTTCTTCGGAAGATCTTTTCGGAGGATGAGATTCGGGAAGGATTCGAGCGAAGGGATTGCGCCCAATTCTTTGCCGCGAGGTTCGCGGCCAGGGAAGCGTTCTTCAAGGCCCTGGGAACGGGCTGGGGCCGTGGTATTTCCCTGAAAGAAGTGCGCGTAGTCAGGGGGCCGCAGGGCATGCCCGGTTTTGTCTTTTCCGACGGGATAAGGCAGGCCCTGGAGCAAAGAAATATCGCCTTCTCGCATTTAAGCCTCACTCACGAAGCGGACCTGGCCCAGGCCCTCGTCATCCTGGAAGGAGGATAGTCATGCTGGAAGTACCGAAAAGCATGATAGGCGTCAGTGGGAAAATGTTCGTAAATTCGATGCTTCTCAGGCAGGGGATCCCGTGCCGGCTCGCCGGAACGGGATACGATATCGAAGTTGCTCTTACAAAACCGAGGCGCCTGTGGAAGATGCTCGTCACCACCAACCTTCAGCCCAAGAAGGCGGGCGGCAAGGGTAAGATGGCCCTCGACTGGTGGATCCCGATCGAGCATGAGGCCGACCATATCGCGTGCGTCGACCTGAGCACCCTGCGCATATGGCTTTTCAGGGGACAGGAGTACGCGAAGTTCGCGCAGCAGAAGGCGGGAGGCAAATACCACCTCTACATGTACACGAACAGGGACGTGGCCCTGAGAGGCCCCCAGTCGATGAAATTCGACTACGAGTTCGAAAGTTACATTCTCGAAAACAGGATCTACCGGGGGGTATTCGACAAATAGATGGCATTAACGAACCGGTTCGGATGGTCGATCTCCCGGGAATCGCTCTTCGATGACTGCAGGCGCAGCTATTATTTCCATTATTACATGAGTTGGGGAGGCTGGAAGGCCTCCTCTTCTCCATTATGCAGGGAGGCATTCCTCCTGAAGCGCCTGAACTCCCTTCCATTGTGGCGCGGGCAGCTCGTTCACTACGTCGCGTCCAAGGTTCTCGAATCGATGCGAAGGAAGGGGCGGATCCCCGCCGAAGACGACGTCACCGGATATATCGCCGAAAGGTTCAGGAAGCAGTTCGCCTTCTCCGAGAGCCGGGGCTACCTGGCCTCTCCCAAGAAACAGGGGGGCCGGCTCAACATCGACTGGCTCGCCCTCATCGATCACGAATACGGGCGCGGGGTCACCGACGAAAGACGGGAAAAGGCCCTCTTTGAATGCGTCGAGGGGGCAAGGGGGCTTCTCCGAAGCTCCATCCTCGCCGAAATCATGGATACCGACCCTTCGTCCTGGGTCATCGAGAATATCGATCTCGCCGAGTTCGCGCAGACCTTCGATTTCGAAGGTGCGACGGTATTCGCCAAGACCGATTTCATATTCAGGGGAAACGACGGCACGTACAACATCGTCGACTGGAAGACATTCAGCGGCCCCGTCCCCGGCGTAGAGGATCCCGCCGGGCCGGACGAAGGGAAGGCCGGCATCCAGATGGGCGTTTACGGATTGTTCGCCGCCCGTGTGACGGGCGAGCCCCTGGAGAATATAAGGCTCCACGAGATCAACCTGCTCGCCGGAGGCTCCCGCTCGGAACACAGGATAGACGGCGGGAACATCGACTTCTTCCTCGGCCATGTCCGTTCCGGAATAGGCAAATTGAAGGGCGTCCTGACCGGTTCCGACATCCGGCGCAACGAGCCGCTCCCCCCGGGCCATTTCCCGCGAAACAGCGGGGCGCGATGCGCGGGGTGCAGGTTTTTCAGGATCTGCCTCGACCCCTCGAGCGCGGTTCGGCTGGATTGAGCGGCTGAAAATCGCCTTCCCCGGGAAATTACCGTTGCAGCCGTGCGTCCATGTGATGCACAATGCCGTTTTATGGAGGATCAGGAGGGCAGAACGGCCAGGCACGGCGGCGGGCACCTTTTGTGGGGAACGCTGTTCACCATATTTGGGATCATGGCCTTTTTCAGGAATGTCATCATTGTCGGGGGCATTCCCCTCTGGGCGATCTCCTTTCTCTGCCTCGGCATATCCCACTTCCTGAAGGCGCCGCGCGTGCATGATCTGATGCGGCTCGACGGGAAAAAAGCGGGCAGGCTGACGCTGGCCGCCGGCATACTCCAGGCCGCGTCCCTCGCGGCCCTCGCCCTTTCCCTCGTTATCGGGTGGATCCAGGCATGATCAGCCCGTGGGGGCGCGGCATGCCGCGTCGAGATTTTTCATTCTTGCCTTGCCGGCCGCGGAATGATATATCAATGGGTATGCGTAAACGCAAGTTACCGAGGTTTCATTCATAGATTACCGTGACAGGGGGGTTCATAGTGGCGATAACACTCGACGGCTCGGGCTTTACGATCGAAAAACTGGTTAGAATCGCGCGGCATCATGAAAAGGTCGAATTATCCCCGGCGGCCCTCGAACGCATCAAAGCCTGCAGGGCGATGCTCGAGAAAAAGATAACGGCGCACGAGATCATGTACGGCGTCAACACCGGGATAGGCGAATTCTCGGAGGTCGTCCTCGACGACAGCCAGATAAAGGATTTTCAGAAATACCTCGTTTACAACCACGCCGCGGGGATAGGCGATCCGGCCCCCGAGGAGTACGTCAGGGGGGCCATGGCGAGCAGGATCAACGTGCACGCCCATGGCAACTCCGGCAACCGCCCGGAGATAACGCTAACCCTGATCGAGATGCTCAACCGGGGGGTCACCCCCTTCGTCTGCCAGAAGGGCTCCGTAGGCGCGTGCGGCGACCTCGCCCCGATGTCCCAGATAGCCCTTCTCATGATGGGAGAGGGGAAGGCCTGGTACAAGGGCGAGCTCCTCGACGGCAAGGAAGCCCTCGACCGCGCGGGGATCCCGGTTCCCGGGCTCCATGCGAGGGACGGCCTCGCGACCATCAACGGATCGAATGTTCTTACCGCGATGAGCGCCATAATGCTTTACGACACGAACAGATGGCTCAAACAAGCCGAGATCGGCGCCGCAATGTCGCTCGAGGCCCTCAAGGCGAACATGAGGCCGTACAACCACCTGCTCCACGAGGTGCGCGGGTTCAAGGGCGCCCAGCGAAGCGCCGCGGCGATAAGAAAGCTGGTCGCGGGCGGCGACCTTGCCGAGGGCAGGGTCAAATGCAAGGTCCAGGACGCCTATTCGATGCGCTCCACCCCCCAGGTGATCGGCGCCGCTCATGACGCCCTCGTCTTCGCCCGCTCGCAGGTCGAGATAGAGCTGAACGGGGTCGGCGACAACCCGATCTTTTTCCCCGACAGGAACCTCCAGCTTTCCGGCGCAAATTTCCAGGGCACTCCTGTAGCGCTCCCGATGGACATGATCGGAGCGGCGGTCACGATGGTAAGCGTCATGTCGGAAAGAAGGATGAACAGGCTCAACAACCCCGCGCTGAGCGTCGGCCTTCCCGCATTTCTCACCAGGGGCGCAGGGATGTTCTCCGGACTCATGCTCAGCCAGTACACCGCCGACATGCAGATAGTCGAGCAGAGGATACTCTCGGCCCCGGCCTCCATCCAGTCCATCCCCGCGGCGGCGGACCAGGAGGACTTCGTGTCGATGGGGATGAACACGGCCATCAAGAACTTCCAGATTCTCGGGAACGCGTACGGCGTTCTGGGGATCGAGCTGATGGCGGCTGCCCAGGCGATGGACTTCCGCGATTACGGTTTCGGCGCCGGCACCGCGAAGGCGCGGGAGGTCATAAGGCGCCACGTCGATTTCCTCGATATCGACAGGCCCCTCTACCCCGACCATACGAAGATGCAGGAACTCGTCAGGTCGTGCGAGATACTCGATGAGGTCGAGAAGGTCGTCGGAAGCCTCGAGTGAGCGATATGCCCGGGCGGATGCGCCGGCCGGAACGATCAATGCCCCGTCGCGATATCCCCGACGATGTTTTCCAGGATATCCTCGAGGGTGACTATCCCCAGGGCTTTGCCGTCCCTGTCAATGACTACGGCGAAGTGGAGCGGATCGTCCTTCATCCTGATCAGCAGCCTCTCGGCCGGCTCGTCGGCTGAGGACGTGAAGGGCCGGTGCATGACGGAGGAAAGGCGCTCCCCGCCGTCGAGGCCCAGAAGATCGAAAAGGGAAATGACGCCGACGACGCGGCCTGATTCCGGGGAGACGAGCGGATATCTCGAGAATGAGGAGGCGTCGCCTCTCGCGCGGACCTCGTCGACCGAAGAGGCGACGGGAAAGGTTTCCACCTTTTCCATCGGGATCATCAGGTCGCCGGCCCGCATCACCCCGAAATTGAAGACCCTGTCGATCATCTCCGTTTCGCGTTTTTCCGTCTCGCCCTTCTCCCTTCCCCTGCTGTAGAGATAGATCAGTTCCTCCCTCGTGGCGATGAGGTTCATCTTTCTCTCCTCGTCCGCCGAGCGGCCGGCTATGAGCCTTGCGATGCCCGTGACGGGCATCACGACGGGCCAGAGAAGATAAAGCATGATCCTGAGGTAGGGCGCCACCGAAAGCGAAACGCGGTCGGCGTGATACAGGAATATGGCCTTGGGAACGACCTCGCCGAATATAAGGATGAGGGGAGTGACGACCGCCGTGGCGATGACGGCGCCGCCTTCTCCGAAAAGCGAGATGGCCATGGCGGTGGCAGTCACCGAGCAGATTATCACCGAGAGATTCGTCCCGACGAGCACGATGCTGAAAAAACGCTCCGGCGAATCGAGAAGCTTTTCTATTATACCGGCCCTCCACGACCCGCGCTTTGCCAGATTGCGCATCTTGATCCGGCTGCAGGACACGAGCGCCGTTTCCGAACCGGAGAAGAATCCGGCCGACAATATCATCAGGATGATTATCAACACCGAATCAAACGTTCCCATCTTCCCCCCCGCGCGCCGGATCCCTTTCGATCTTCAGCTTGTTGATCTTCGCCGGATCCGCCGAGATAACGAGAAACCTCAAACCGTCAAAATTGAAAGCCTCGCCCTCCCTCGGAATCCTCCCGGTCATCTCGGTCACGTACCCTCCGACGGTTTCCACCTCGTCCGAGTCGAGGGATGTGCCGAACAGTTCGTTAAGGTCTTCCAGCCGCATCGACCCCTCCACGATGATATGATCCTCGTCCAGAAGATTGTATTCGTCGACCTTCGGTTCGCGCCTGTCCCGGATCTCGCCGAAGATCTCCTCGAGAACGTCCTCCAGCGTCACGATCCCCTCGAAGGAGCCGTGCTCGTCGACGGTGATCGCCATATGCTCCTTTTCGGAGATGAATTCCCCGAGAAGGCTCCTGATCTTTCTCGTCTCCGGGACGAATTTGACCGGGCGCATCACGTCCATGACGGACATTTTCTCGTTCTTCTGATGCCTTAGAAGGTCCCTGGCGTGGAGGATTCCGATCACGCTGAACGACGAGCGTTCGATCAGAGGCACCCTTGTGTAACCGCGATCCTTCACGCGCTTTATCGCTTCCGAGAGACTCGTATCGGCGTCGAGCGTGAATACGTCGACCCTCGGCGTCTGTATCTCGTACACCGCCGTCTCCAGGAAGGAAAACAGGTTCGTGAGGATCTCCTTCTCGAATTCGTCGAAGATGCCGTCGATATGCCCGGTCTCGACGGCGGTCGCGAGCTCGCTGGAAGCGTAAATCTCGCGTCTTTCGCCGAGAATCCTTCTGCTTCTTTCGACCGTGAAATCGGCGATGGAGCCGAGGAAAAGCCGGACCGGCGTCAAGACAAACATCAATCCCTTCAGGAAGGGAGCCATCGCCGGAGCCATGGCGCGGGCGTGCCTCAGCGCCACGCTTTTCGGCGTGATCTCCCCGAATACCAGTATCACGAAGGTCATAGAGACCATGGCGTACGCGATTCCCTTCTCGCCGAAAAGTTCGATCGCGAGGGCCGTGACGGCGCTCGTGCTCGCGATATTGACCAGGAGGTTCCCGAACAGGATGGTCACCAGAAGCATCCGCGGCTTCGAGAGCAGCTCGCCGACCTGCTTCCCGCGCCTGCCGGTCTTATTCATTTCGGAGATCGTGGATCTCGACAGCGAAAAGAGGGCGGTTTCCGAACCGGAAAAAAACGCGGACATGACAAGGAGGGCCACGATTGAAAAAAGCAGGAAGAGGTGCGCCGTGATTTCCAACTCAGCGTTCACAACCTTCCCGCGGATCCGGCCTCGGCCTCATCCGCGACGAAAGAAAACCGATGGAAGGTCGGTCCCGGAATCCAGAACAGGTCATTCGAGAAGATCGGCAAAACGTTCCTTCGCCACCGCCGCCTCTTCGCTCGCGGGATACTCCCTCACCAGGCGCCTTACGACACCCGCCGACAGGCCGCGGTCGCCGATCGCGTCGTAGCAGACCGCCATGCGAAGAAGCGACGGGGGAACCTTTTTCCCGCGCGGATAATCCTGCAGCACCGCTGAAAATTCCTTCAACGCGTCGAAATGCTTTCCCAGCTCCATGTAGCATTCGCCCCGCACGAACCGGACCTCCTGTCCGAGCGGATGATCCGGGTAATTCTCCAGAAACGCCTGGGATTCATCCAGCGCTATCTGGTATTCCATCCTGCTGAAGTCGAGGTAGGTCTGCCTGTGGATCTCCTCGGCCGAAGGGACGGGCACGGACCCGGTCCGGCCTCCCGGCCCGGCTCCCGCGGCGCCCGCCGGGCCTGAACCGGCGAGGGTATCGGGGAGCGCGCCTGCGCCCGCCGAAGGCAGGGCGCGGGAGCGGCCGGCGGCGGGACCCGCCGCCGGCTTCGCGCCGCTTTCCTCGAGCATCTGCGAAAGAGCGTTCAACCTGTCCTTCAGTTCCTCCAGGTCCAGCCTCGTCTGGGCGTTCACGCTTCGGTCATAATCCTGCTGTGACGACAGCATCTTCTCGAGATTGTAAACCCTCCTCTGAAGGACCATGTTTTCCTTGAGGAGCGAATCGACCTTCGTCGATGTCTCGATCGTCTCGCCGGGCGCCCTGAAAAATTTCCTTCCCCAGCAACCCGAATCCAGGACCAGCGCGGACAGCAGGGCGGCCGACAGCCCCAGGCGATATAGCTCTTTCGTTCTCATATCGTTATTTTACGACCATATGGGCCCGGCGGTTATTCGCCCACGCGCTTTCGTTATGGCCCGCGTCAAAAGGCCTTTCCTCGCCGTAACTCACCATCGAGAGCCTGCGCGCGTTCACGCCGTAAGCGGCGAAGAAATCCAGAACGGCCTTGGCCCTCTTCTCGCCGAGCGCCAGGTTGTATTCCGCTGTGCCGCGCTCGTCGCAGTGGCCTTCCACGAGAATATTCACATTGGGATTGTCCATGAGGATCTCGGCGTTCGCGGAGAGCACCTTCTTGAATTCGTCCTTGATGTTGAACTTGTCGTAGTCGAAGAAGATATCCTGCAGCTCGACCTTCTTTTCGACGACCGGTTCCGTCTTCACAGGCTCGTCCAGCGGAGGCGGAGGGGGGGCTATTTCTTCGGCCGGCTCGATCTCCTGG
>JALOPX010000169.1 GCA_025453655.1 Candidatus Krumholzibacteriia bacterium | reverse complement strand
ATTCGCCATCGTGATCGCGAAACAGATCTACGGCGGGCTGGGATACAATCCCTTCAACCCGGCGCTGGTCGGCAGGGTCGTCCTGCTCGTCTCCTTCCCGGTGCACATGACGGCGCGGTGGGTCACAGCGGCGCCCTGGGGAGTCGACGCCGTCACAACCGCCACCCCGCTCGGGATGGCGAGGGACAGCCTCGCCAGGCTGGGGCACATCGAGATGCAGTTCGGCCGGGAGGAGATCGTCAACCTTCTCGTCGGCACGCGGGCCGGTTGCATCGGCGAGGTCTCCGTCGTACTGCTTCTCGCCGGGGGGCTTTTCCTCATCTGGAAAAAGGTCATTTCCTGGCACGCGCCGGTCGCCTTCATCGGGACTGTCTGGGCCGTCACGGGGATATTCCACCTGGCCGATCCGTCCCGCTACGCAGATCCGGCCTTCCACGTGATAAGCGGGGGCCTCTTCCTCGGCGCGATATTCATGGCGACCGATTATGTCACCACTCCGATAGCGAAGAGCGGCATGCTGATCTTCGGTTTCGGATGCGGGCTGATCACTGTCATTATAAGGCTTTTCGGCGGATTTCCCGAGGGCGTCAGTTTCGCCATATTGCTGATGAACGCGGCGACGCCGCTCATAGACAAGATGACGAAGCCCGCGGTCTTCGGCCGGATCGAGAAAAAGAAGGCGGCTGCATGAAGCCTTTCGTCGCTTCGCGGAGGTGTTTCCAGGAATGAAGGAGATTTTCCGTCTCTGTCTCGTGCTTACCGTCCTTTGCGCCGTGTCGGCGGGGGTGCTCGCCTTCGTCAGCGCCAGGACAGCGGAGCCGATTGCGAAAGCCCTCCTGCAGGAGAAGCTCGAGGCGCTGCGTACGGTTCTGCCCCCCTTCGACAACGATCCGTTCAACGACATGGTGAGGGTCGGGGGCGGCGCGGACTCCGTGGAGGTCTACAGGGCGAAGATGGAGGGACGGGTCGTGGGAGTCGCCTTCGAGTTGGTCGCTCCCGACGGTTACGCGGGCGACATCAATTTCATGGTGGGAGTGAACGTTGACGGCGTGATACAGGGGATAAAAATCCTGAAATATTCCGAGACGCCGGGCCTCGGGTCCAAGATCGCGGGGGAAGACTTCACGAAACAGTATCTCGGCAGGAGCCTCGCCGATCCCTCGAACTGGGCCGTGACCAAGGACGGCGGCACATTCGTCCCGATCACGGGGGCGACGATATCGTCGAGGGCTGTAACGAAGGCGGCCGCGCGCGGGCTCGGGATCTACGAGGCCAACAGGGAGAGGATAACGGGCGCGGGTGACGCCGAAGAGGGGGAGGATCGATGAGAGCCTGGAAGGAATTGACGAAGGGCCTCTGGGACGAGAACCCGACCTTCAGACTGGTCCTGGGATTGTGCCCGGTGCTCGCCGTCACGACATCCGTCGCGAACGGCATTGGCATGGGGCTCGCCACGACCTTCGTCCTGGTCTGCTCGAACATCGTCATCTCGTCCCTTCGAAACGTCATCCCGAAGAAGGTCCGAATCCCAGCGTTCATCGTCGCGATATCCACCTTCGTGACGATCGTGGAACTCGTGATGAACGGATATTTCCACGTACTTTACAAGGCGCTGGGGCTCTTCATCCCGCTTATCGTCGTGAACTGCATCATCCTCGGAAGGGCGGAAGCCTTCGCTTCGAAAAATTCCATCGGCCTGTCGGCGCTCGACGGCCTCGGCATGGGCGTCGGATTCACACTCGCCCTGATGGTCATCGGAGGGATAAGGGAGCTTCTCGGGAACGGGACGATACTGGGATTCTCGGTCTTCGGGCAGGGGTACAACCCTCTTCTGCTGATGGTGCTCCCGCCGGGGGCCTTCGTCCTGCTCGGGCTCCTTCTCGGCGCGATGAACAGGATCGAGATATCGAGGGCCCTCAGGGAGGGGCGTGTTCCGTCCATTCGAAAGGAACACGATTGCTCGGTCTGCGTCATGCACCGGAAGTGGTTCGATTTCTCCTCCGGGAAGTAAGGCAACTGATCCGCCCTCAATCCTTTCCGTCCTCCTGAACGGGTATGCGCGGTGGCGCCTGTGCGCCTGTCTGGCGGTTGCGAACCCGCAACGCCGGGCCGAAACCTCCGCCGGTAAAATCACATATCCCTCCTTGACGGGCGAGTTCCGGGTATATATTGTTGATTGCGTTTCGAACGGCATTATTTTTACGGGATATCGTAATCGCGGGATTTATTGAACTGGAGGAAAGATGAGCAAACCGGATGAAGACGGAAAACTGCGCTCGAGGCTCGAACTGATCGGGCACAAGGTGCTCGTTCTTTCCGGCAAGGGAGGGGTCGGCAAGAGCACTGTCGCGGTCAACCTCGCCGTGGCGCTCGCGGCCGCGGGGAAAAAGGTCGGGCTCCTCGACATAGACCTTCACGGCCCCAGCGTCCCCAAGATGCTCGGCATAGAAGGGATGCCTCTTCACGGCGGCGAGAAATCGATCAGGCCCTTCGTCGTGGGAGACAATCTGCTCGTCATGTCGATCGGGTTTCTTCTCCGCGGGAGCGACGAGGCCGTGATTTGGCGCGGGCCTCTGAAGATGGGCGTGATAAAACAATTTCTGGCGGACGTCGAATGGGGCCCCCTCGACTACCTCGTAGTCGATTCCCCTCCGGGAACCGGGGACGAGCCCCTGTCGATCGCCCAGCTGATCCCCGACGCCGACGGAGCGGTCATCGTGACGACCCCGCAGGACGTCGCCCTGCTCGACGTGAGAAGATGCATAACCTTCTGCCGCCAGCTGAATCTGCCGGTCCTCGGAGTGGTGGAGAACATGAGCGGGTTTGCATGCCCCCATTGCGGGAAGCCCGTCGATCTTTTCGGCAGCGGAGGCGGCGAGAAGATGGCGGCCGATATGGGCGTTCCATTCATCGGCCGGATACCATTCGATCCGCGCATCGTCACAACGGCGGATGACGGCAGGCCATTCATCATCGCGCACCAGTCTACCGACGCAGGGAGGATGCTTGCCGAGATGGCCGCCCCCATTCTGGCCCTGCCCGGCAGGACGCCGGGCGCCGGGAAGGCTCCCGAAAAAACCGGATGCGGCCCGTTCAGGATCGCGATACCGGTCGACAAGGGGGCGATAAGCGCTCATTTCGGCCACGCCGAAAGGTTCCTCATATTCGATGTCGACGCAGGGAGCTGCAAGGTCGCCGGATCGGCCGAGCTCGATCCCCCCGAGCACGGGGTCGGCGTGTTACCGGAATGGCTGAAGGCGGAGGGCGTGACCCTGGCGATCGCCGGCGGGATCGGCCGTCAGGCCAGGGATCTTCTCTCAAAATCGGGGATAGAGGTCGTCTCGGGGGTGACCATTACCGATCCGGCCGAAGCGGTTCGGGCATGGCTCGATGGAGAACTCGCCGGAACGGACACGGAGTGCAATCACGATCACGGCAAAGGGTGCGGCCACGGCGGCGGTTGCGGAAAGGCGGAATGACCATGGAAGATGTCAGAAACAAATCGAAGGAGACGAAATGCGTGCACGGAGGCTTCATACCCGACGGAACGGGCTCGGTCGTGACGCCGATCTACCAGACATCCACCTTCAGCTTCCGTAACGTCGATCACGGCGCGTCGCTTTTCGCAGGGAAGCAGGACGGATACATCTACACCAGGCTCGGCAACCCGACCGTCAAGGGGGTCGAGCAGGCCGTCGCGGTTCTCGAAGGAGGCTTCGGAGGCATAGGGTGCGCCTCGGGGATGGCGGCCCTTCACCTGGCCTTCGCTTCGGTGGTAAAAACCGGCGAACACGTCATATGCAGCGAGTCGGTCTACGGGCCCGTGGTGGGGCTCCTGAGGGAGCAGATGGGGAATTTCGGGATCGGCGTG
>JALOPX010000168.1 GCA_025453655.1 Candidatus Krumholzibacteriia bacterium | reverse complement strand
GAGCACAATCCCGGCGACCAGACGAAACCCGAAGTCGATACCGAGGTCATGGTCGCCTACGACGAGAAGAATTTATACGTAGCGTGGATATGTTACGATGACCCGTCGCAGGTGAGGGCTTCCTTCTGCGAGAGGGACAATATCTTCTCAGGCGATTACGTGATCCTCTGCATAGACCCCTTCGGCGACGCTTCGATAGCCTATGAGATAGCGGCCAATCCGTACGGGATTCCCGGCGACCTGTTATTCTCGGCCAACTACGGCGAGGATAGCGCCTACGACATGATATTCGAATCGGCCGGCAATATAACGGAAGATGGATGGGTCGTGGAGATGGCGATTCCCTTCGCGGGAATGAGATTCCCCGCGGTCGAAGAACAGGCGTGGAAGATGGATTTCTGGAGGAACCGCCCCCGCGGGAGCCGTTTCCAGTATTCATGGGCCGCGTACGACCGCGACGAGAGCTGCTGGCCCTGCCAGTGGGGCACGGTGAGAGGCATAACGGGGATAGAAAGCGGTTCGGGGCTCGAGCTCCTTCCCTCGATCGTCGCCCACCAGTCGGGGCATCTGAGGGACGACGGTGAATTCGTCAACGACGAGCTCAAGGGCGACCTTTCGCTCGGCATCTCCTACGACATATCCTCGGAACTCACCGCCGAAGCGACGATCAACCCCGATTTCAGCCAGGTCGAATCGGACGTGGCGCAGCTCGACGTCAATTCCACCTTCGCACTTTTCTACCCGGAAAGAAGACCCTTCTTCATGGAGGGGAGCGATCTTTTCAGCACGCTGTACAACGCCGTCTACACGAGGCAGATCAACGACCCGCTGCTTGCGGGCAAGCTGACCTGGCGCAAGGGCTCGAACAGCGTCGCGTTCCTCACCGCTCATGACGAGCATTCCGTCATAATACTCCCCTTCGAGGAGCAAAGCGGTTTTATCGAGAACGGTAAAAGCTATTCGAACATCGTAAGGGTCAAACACGATTTCGGGGAGCAGTCGCATATCGGCCTTATAGCGACCGACCGCCGCTTCGAGGGGGGCGGATCGGGATCCCTATTCGGGGTGGACGGGAAGATCCGTTTTTCCCCGAACAATTCTATGGTCTACCAGTTCCTGTCGACGCACACCGAGGAGGTCGACAACCCCGCCCTCGCGGACAGCGCCTTCAACGCGACCCGTTTCGACGGCGACAAATATACGGCCGGGCTCGACGGGGAATCATTCCAGGGGTACGGATGGGTGGCCGGCCTGAGCAGGGAAAAGGCCAATTATTCGATGTCCGCATCCTACGGGGAAGCCAGCCCGACCTTCCGCGCCGACAACGGATTCGAAACCTCGAACAACCGGCGAAAGCTCGAATTCGACCTGCAGAAGATAAAACGTTTCGATGAAAGCCGCGGGATTCATTCGAACTACATGGCGAGCGACGAGCTGTTCAGGGGGATTCAGTTCAACGAGATATGGCAGGCCCACACCTGCTTCAACACGAGGCCTTTCGATGCGCTGGCGCTCGGGGGAAACGTGAACTACGGACACAGGATCGCCCGGAGGGAGCTGGTGATGGGCAGGGAGACCTCGTGGGGGATCTGGGCCGACGTCAAGCCGATCGACCGCATGCTGATCGAGACATCCTTCAGCAATATCCGGAGCGACGACCTGAAGACCGACGAGCGCCTCTTTTCCCAGTCCATTTTCTGGTCGCGCCTGACGCTGCAGGTCAGCAGGGAGCTCTCGCTGAGGTTCGTCTCGCAGTACAACGACCGTTACAGATGCTGGGATGTGGATCCGCTGATCACATACAGGGTCAATTCGCTGTCGATGTTCTACCTCGGATCGACCCACGATTACAGGGATCTCAATTTCGAAGAGGACGGGATGGACGGATGGAAGCTGACCGATCGCCAGTTCTTCCTCAAGTTCCAGTACCTCTTCCAGGTCTGACGGAACGAACGGGCCCGTCCTGCACCGTTGCCGGCCCGGCGCCCGGGTTGATATGAGTTTTGTTTGAGCGTGGCCGCTCTGATTTCAAATAGACCCCGATTGCCCCTGATGGATCCCGGCGAATGAAAAGCAGGGACGCTTTTCGCCGGGATCCTGTGTTTAAGGGGCTTTTGGCCCGCGCGCGGTTTCGCGACGTTGCACGATCGCGTGTCGTGCTGTATATTACCCTGACAAAAATTTATAAGCCGGGAAACGGGTGACACGCGATGATCATCGTCGACAACATCTCAAAAAGCTACGGGGCCCAGGAACTGTTCAGGGAGACGGGGTTCAGGCTCAATTCAAGGGAAAGGCTCGGGCTTGTAGGGAGGAACGGGCACGGCAAGACCACCCTTCTTCGCCTCATCACGGGCGAGGAGGAGCCCGATTCGGGGTCGATCGTGATCCCGAAAGGGTACCTTGTCGGCTGTGTCGCCCAGGAGCCGGATTTTTCCGAGGACACCGTTCTCAAGGAAGGGTGCACCGGGCTCGCCGACGAGGAGAAGGGGAATCACTGGAAGGTCGAGAAGATACTGGCCGGACTGGGGTTCAGCATCCCCGACATGGAGAAGCATCCTTCGGAGCTTTCGGGCGGGTTCCAGATCAGGCTGAACCTCGCGAAGGTGCTGGCGAGGGAATATAATCTGCTTCTTCTCGACGAGCCCAACAACTATCTCGACATCACGTCGATCCGCTGGCTGACGCAGTTTCTCAACGGATGGAAGGGCGAGCTCATCCTGATAACGCACGACCGCGGGTTCATGGACCACGTGGTGACCCACACGATGGGGATTTACAGAAAGACGTTCAGAAAGATAAAAGGGGACACGGGGAAGCTTTACGATCAGCTCGCCCTTGAGGAGGAGGTCTACGAGAAGACCAGGCTCAACGACGAGAAGAAAAGGAAGAAGTCCGAGGAGTTCATCAGGCGTTTCAGGGCCAAGGCCAGGCTCGGAAGCCTCGTCCAGTCGAGGATAAAGGCGCTGGAGAAGCAGGAAAGGCTCGAGAAACTGGAGCAGGCCAAGGATCTGGATTTCTCGTTCATCTCGAAACCGTTCAACGGCAAGCCGCTGATGAACGTACTCGACCTCTCGTACGGGTACGGCGACGGGCCTCCCCTCTTTTCCGATCTTTCCTTCTCCCTCGGGCCATACGACCGGATGTGCGTGATCGGAAAGAACGGCAAGGGAAAAACCACCCTGCTGAAGACGCTGGCCGGCGCCATCAGGCCGCGTTCCGGAGAGGTCAGTTTCAACATTACGTCGAGCTCGGCCTATTACGAGCAGTCGAACATAAGCAACCTCGACGACGACAGGACCGTTCTCGACGAGATCCTTCTCTCCAATCCGGATATGGATCAGCAGAAGGCGAGAAACATATGCGGGATGATGATGTTCGAGGGGGACAGCGCCCTGAAGAAGATCAAGGTCCTTTCCGGCGGGGAGAAGAACAGGGTGATGCTCGGAAAGGTCATAGCGACCCCTGTCAATCTTCTCCTTCTCGACGAGCCCACGAACCACCTCGACATGGAATCGTGCGACGCGCTGCTCGAGGCGATCAATGAATTCGATGGGGCCGTCCTCATGGTGACGCACAACGAGATGCTGTTGCACGGCCTGGCCGAGAGGCTCGTCGTATTCCAGGAGGGGGGCGCGAAGGTATACGAGGGGGGGTATCAGAGATTCCTCGAGACCAGGGGGTGGGACGACGAGAAGGCGGCGAGGGCGTACGAGCCGCCGGAGGGGAAGCTCGAGAAGAAGGTCATGAGAAAGGACATGAAACGGCTTCGCGCGGAGATGGTCAGGGAGAGGGGCAGGGAGCTGAGGCCTCTCGAGACGATGGTGCGCGATCTGGAGAGGATGATCGTCGAAGCGGAGGGGCGCCTGGAGAAACTGCACCAGGAGATCGTCGTCGCTTCCCAGAAGGGGGAAAGCGCCGCGATAGCCGATCTTTCGAAAGAGATACATTCCCGGGAGCGTGAGATCGAGTCGCTGTTCAGGCAGCTGGAGCCGGCGTGCGCCCGCCTCGAGGAAAAAAAGCGCCATTTTGCGGCGCTGATGAAAGAAGCGGGGTTCGAGGAATGAGCCGATCGGCTCCTTTCACCCCGGTCCCCGCCGTACGGTATCGATATCCTGTCCCGGTCACACGGAGCCTGCCCCGGGGGGCGCTCCGCACGATCTTATAATTCCTTCCACGAAAGCATCAGGCACGGCAGGGCGCCGCTCAGCGCCTGGGATATGGCGTCCTTGCTGTAAAGGACCGCGGCGTTGCCGGCGCTGAAGTTGAAATCGGAGGTTCCGCGCACGATCATGCTCCCGAGGACCCAGGGCGTTCCTGTGAAATGGACGTCGCCTTCGACATAGATCAATCCCTTGAACCTGAACGAGCCGGCTGCTTTAAGATCGCCGGTGACATAAATCAGGCCCTGGCCCGTAAGGTTGCTGTTTATATTGGCGTTACCGTTGATATACGTGATCCCGTTAAGGGGATTCGTAATGCTCGTGTTGTCGGCGTTGGCCAGCATCTTGTTCACTTCTGCGGCGGAGAGGCCGAGCACCTCGGGGAGCGAATAGAACGGGTTCGTGGCCGCATTGTCGATCGGCGTCGGGTTTCCGAGGACGTCGGCGCTTCCCTGGGTTTTGACCTCGTCCCCGGTAGCTGTCACGCCGGGCAGGTTTCCGCTCGGAAGGTGCCAGGCGACGCAGGCGTTCGGCTGCGTCCCGGGAGGCGTATTGACGTTGTGGTTCCAGCCGCAGAAGGCGCAGTTACCGGTGAGCTTGACGGCCTTGTCCACGTAAAGGGCGCCGAGGGTCCTCGCGATAAGGATCTTCCTTGCCACCTCGGCCTGCACGATTCTCCTGCCCTCTGCCGACTGCCCGGCCACCGTCACGACCTCGACGGGAAAACCGGAGTTGAAATTCTCGGGCGGCATCTGCATGGGGTCGTAACGCACCACCTCGTTCGCGTCCCTCGCGCTGTCGCCGTCCCTGTCGCGCCACTTGTGGCGTATCGTCAGGACGTCGTCCGTGCCGGCCGTCTCGCTGTACTCGAGGTACGGGTTGTTCGGGTTCTGGATTGTCCCGGTCGACACGACGGAGCCTCCCGCGGCCGGAGCCGCGCCTGGCGCCGTGAGGTATATGCGCGTCTCCCAGTTCGGATCGTAGGGCTCGCTGTCGCTGATAGCGGCGTTTCCGGTCCAGCCGCCGACGGTCACGTTCGTGGGATTTGGCAGTGATATCCTGTGAACGGCCTCGGTCAGGCCCGCTTCAGCCACGAAGAGGGCCTGCGTGGTCGTCCGCTGATTCCCCGCGATCTTAAGGTCCATCGACGAA
>JALOPX010000060.1 GCA_025453655.1 Candidatus Krumholzibacteriia bacterium | reverse complement strand
TCCGGTATTCATGAAAAACAATCTTGGAGAAAATATGTTCATGTATTGTAAAAAACGGCAGGAGTTCCCGAAATGACCACAGACAATGTTCAATATATCGGTTTTGTTCTTTTCTGCCTTTTGGTGTTTTTTATTGGCGGTGTTATCGGTAGCGAAATCGGGCAAAACACAATTACTGACAAATTGGAATCTCACGGATACACTCTATACGATAGTGGTAGAATGCTTGTCGAAGTGTACGGAGATAGATATTATTCAATTGGTGGAAATGTATCAGAACGCTCATTGCCAAAATGTGAATGCTGGCGCGATGACAATATGGGTGGAATGTGGATTGATATATCCGGTTGTTCAAATCACACATCGCCTATTTTTATTAAGGAGGGAGTGTGAATGACCAAACGAAGCGCGGCGATCTTAAATATATCTTCACCAAAACTTGAATTTATTTCAAAAAAAGAATGGGATGAAATTGCAGCAAAAGCAATACCGAAAAGCGAGTGGCATTTTGAGAGATGTGAACCACGAGGTGTTAAACCGGTAAAAGGAAAGTATGATCCAACAAATCCCACACACATAAAAGTTGATGATATCATACACATCGCGGAGTTTTGAAATGAAAGTAACCGTAGAACTTACCGAAGATCAGGCGTATGTTGTGATGACAGCGCTTGAATTCTTTTCACGTATAAAAATGGGGCAGTTTCACGAAATTCATCGGCATATCGTACTCGGCGGTCAGGTACTCGCGAATCTGTTCGCCCTTGTATCCGATGATGGGAATCAGTTCTGTCACTCCCATGCCGATCAGGCCGTCCACTATATGGCCCAGGATCGGTTTCCCGGCGACAGTCACGAGGGCCTTCGGGCTGGTATATGTCAGCGGGCGAAGCCTCTTGCCTATGCCCGCGACGGGGATAACCGCTTTCATTCATCCTCCGATCCGAGTTTTTCCTTGATCTGCTCGATTTTCCCTATCGGGGTCGGGTCCCTGCCGTATTCCACCGCCAGGTATACGCTCGTAAGATCGGCCATGACGACCGTCGAGAGCAGTCTTGAAAGCCTTCCTGCGGCACCCGCTGCTCCGATGCTGTCGATTGCGACCGCCGAGCCGGCGAGCGGCTCGAGAATCGCGTAAGCCGCGTCCATGCTCTTTCGCACCCTGTCATGGTCGTCGACGTCCCTCAGCATTATGAGAAAGGTATCCTGCCTCATCTTCGCGGGACAGTCCCACGCCATTATTTCGTTATGTCCCAGCTCGGGGAAGGTGTTGTGAAACGCCATGCTTTTGCTGTTCTCGTTGAGCTGGCACTTCCACCGGTACCCGGCCCCCGCAAGAAGGCCGTCGCCGCTGTACACGACGGGTATCTTTCCGTAGAGCCTCTTGGCGAGGTGCAGCGCGCCGTTATCGGCGAGGTCTGAATCCGGCCTGCAGGTTTCGAGCAGCGTTTCGATCCCTTCGAGGGCCGAACCGAGTTTCTTTTCGTCCATGTTGATAAGCCCGGCCGCCGCCGCCATCCTGAGAAGCGGGGTGAAAAGGTAGCCGATCGCCGCGCGGGGCGGCAATCCCCCCGGCACCGTGAGAGCCGGCGATCCGGCCGCCTCGGCCTCCCCGATCAGGGCCCCTCCCGAGGCGATGACGAAAAGGGGGCAGCCGCGCCGGGCCGCCTCCCTGTACATGGCCAGGGTCTCCCCGGTATTCCCGCTGTAGCTTATGCAGACGACCGGCGTGTCCCTGCCCGCGAAGGCCGGCAGCGCGTATCCGCGCTCGATGTGAACGCTCGCCGCGCCCCCCGGGCCGATCAGGTCCCTGAGGAGCTGCCCGCTTATCGAGGATCCCCCCATGCCGCAGACGACGATGCGGTGCGGGCGGCGCTTCATCCTCCCGGCGAAATCCTCCGAGAACTCCCACGCGCGGCGGATATGCTCCGGCATGGCAAGAACCATGTCGATCATGCGGCCGACATCGACGTTGTAGTGCCTGGCTGAAATTTCCGAGCTCATCCTTACCGCTCTCCGCCGGATTCCGTCCCGGCCGCCGGCGGCGCCGGCCGTTCCGGGATCAGACCGGGCCTCTTGGAATGAATTCCATCAGTTCGGGTCTCTTATCCTCTATAAACGCGTTCAGCAGCGCCGCCACTTCCGAGGCGGTCGATTTTTTCAGCGCCTTTTTTACAAGCGCCCTGGTTTCGTCGTAGGTGATCGAACGGATTATCTTCTTTATCTCGGGTATCAGATATGCGTTCGCGCTGAATTCGTCGAGGCCGAGGCCGATCAGAAGCAGGGCGCCGCGCACCCTCGCGTCGGCCACCATTTCGCCGCAGATTCCCACCCAGATGTTGTTTTTGTGGGCGGCCCTGACCGTATCGTCGATGAGCCTCAGGATCGCCGGATGGAGGGGGTTATAGAGATACGATATCCTGCTGTTCCCCCTGTCGACCGCGAGGGCGTACTGAATGAGGTCGTTCGACCCTATGCTGAAGAAATCGACCTCGCGGGCGAGAGTGTCGGCCATGGCGACCGCCGAAGGGGTTTCGATCATTATGCCGATCTCGACCTTTTCCCCGAACTGGTATCTCTCCCTCTTCAGGTCCTCGCGGACCTCCGCGCATATGGCGAGCGCCTGCCTGACCTCATCCACGATCGAGACCATCGGGAACATTATCCTGGCGCGGCCGTGCGCGGCGGCCCTGTACATGGCTCTGAGCTGCGTCCTCAGGATGTCCTTCCTCGACAGGGTGAACCTGATGCCCCTCCATCCCATGAAGGGATTCGCCTCGACGTTGTCTTCGACCCACGCCGCCAGTTTGTCGCCTCCGACGTCGAGGGTCCTGAAGAGAACCGGGTCGGGGGCCATCCTCCTGATCACGTTCTGGTAATAACGGTACTGCTCCTCTTCCCCCGGCAACGTGCCGCGCGTAATGAAAAAATATTCCGTCCTGAAAAGCCCGATTCCCCTCGCGCCGTGGTCGATGACCTCCTGGACCTCGTCGGCCGTCTCGATGTTCCCGGAAAGCTCGATCGTCCTCCCGTCGAGGGTGACCGCCGGGTAATCCTTGATCTTGAGGAGCTCCTTCTCCATCTCATGGAACCGGTCCCTGGCCTTCCTGTAGAGCTCCTCCGTCTCGGGTTTCGGGTGGAGGATCACCTGCCCCGACAACCCGTCCACGATCAGCCGGTCGAAGGGCCTGACGCGGCTGCTGAAATCCCCCAGCCCCACCACCGCCGGGATGCCCAGCGAACGCGCGATGATCGCGGCGTGCGACGTGCTGCCCCCGGTATCCGACACGAATCCCAGCACGAACTTCTTCTTGAACCCGACCGTGTCGGACGGGGTGAGGTTATGCGCCACGATGATGGCTTTTCTTTTTATGTCGGCCAGCCCCTCCGATTTCTGCCCGAAATAATTCCTGATCACCCGCTTCCTCACGTCGCGGATGTCCTCCGACCTTTCGCGAAGGTACTGGTCCTCCATCTTGTCGAACGCCTTGAGCGTCCTGTCGATGATGCGGGAGAAGGCGTAGGCGGCGTTGACATTCTCGTTCCTGACGGTCTCCAGCGTCTCTTCCTTCATCAGCTCGTCGCCCAGCATCATGATATGCGAATCGAGGATCTTCGCGTGCTCCTCGCCCATCTCCGCGGCGAGGGCCCTGTGGAGGTCGGCGAGTTCCTCCCTGGTGCGGTTCAGGGCGGCTTCGAACCGTTCGATCTCGCCCTTCACCTTCGACGGGTCGATCGGCTCCGAACTGATCGGCATCTCGTCGGCGTATACGACGAACGCCTCGCCGAAGGTTATCCCCGGGGCGGCCGGGATGCCGCTCAGCACGATTTCCTCTTCGAAATTCCTGTCCATCACTTCACTCTTCCACGAAAAACTTGTTCCTGAAAAGATCCACCATGGCGTCGAAGGCCTCTTTCTCGTCGGCGCCGTCCGCGCTGAGCAGCAGTTCGGCGCCGAATTCGGCCCCGAGGCCCGCGACTCCCAGCATGCTCTTGGCGTTGACGAGCTCCGATTCCCGGCCGATCATCACCACCGACTTGAACCTGCTCGCCACCTTCACCAGCTCTCCGGAGAGCCTCAGGTGTATGCCGTTCCTGTTTTCGACCGTAACTTTCCCCGTTACCATAAAAATATCTTCTCCGCCCGCCCTCCCTCGCGGGGGGGCGGGATCGCTCACCATGTCGATAAAAACAGGGCAGTCGCGGCGAAAGCGGCCAGGACCGTCCATAATACACTGAATTTGAGCCTCAGCAGGGAAACCCCCGCCACGGCGAAAATCCCCCATATCACAAGGCGCGGGCCGCCGAAACTCCAGGCCCGTAAAAAGACCAGGGCGCCGAATACCCCCGAGGCAAAGGCGGCGCATCCGGCGAGATAACTCTGTGCCCTGAATAAAGTTCTGGCGAGTTCCCGCCAGACATCCTCACCATTGAACAGACCGGCGCCATAACCGCCGATCCTCGATTGCAGATGATACAGGTTGTAAATAGCGAGAAATATCACCGGACCTATATAGGAGTGATAGATAGCAAAAATGCTGCCGATTGTCAACGCAAAGGGAAGGAGGATCACGTCGAAGAAATAATCCCCCCTGGCCGTCAGCGCGGAAGAAAGGGCGCTTTTCGCCCCCTCTATCCTCTCGGCCGTTATATCCTCGCCCGCCTTCCTTCTCGTTTCGAGATTCATCACTGCTCCCGCGATGGAGGGAGCCATTATCGGATTCGCGTTGAAATATCCCGCGTGCCGCCCGGCCATCTCGCGAAGCTGCCCCTCGTCGTCGGCCAGGGCCTTTAAATACGGGTGGATGGCGTAAAAAAATCCCAGGCCGTCGATCGTGCGGTCGTTTCTCGAACTTTGCAGGAGGAAAAACCTCCATATGCCCGGGCGTTTCCCCGACATGTCACCTCCAGATCATCACGGCTATCACCGTCAGCAGAAATCCCGAGGCCAGCCAGAAGGCGTGCGACTTCACGAGGTGGATCCGAAGGATCGAACCGATCCCCACGAATGGGATGAGAAGAAGGATCAGCCCCTGGGGCCCCGCGTCTATGAGCCCCTGATTACCCGCAGCCCGGGCGGCGAGGGGGCGGCCGGCAGCCAGAGCGGCGAAAATGACGGCGAATCCGTACAGAAAATGCACGGCCAGCATCGAAAGATGGATCGACGAGGCCTCCCTGAACCGGCCGCCGCGCGCGTGTTCGAGCGCCCTGTCGGCGAGGCCCGCGGACCTCGAGCACCATGCCGCGTGGAAATACATTCCGAGGCCAGCGACCAGTATGGCGATCAGCATCGACCATGCGAGGATATCGCCGTCGACCGGCGGAACGCCTCCCGAATCCCTCGAAACCAGTATATAGAGAGCGGCGGCGGCCACCCCGCCGGAAGGCAGATCGGGCGAGCGCTCCCCCCTCAGGCGGACATGGCCGAGAAACAACATCTGAAAAAATGCCCCCGCGATGAATCCCTGCAGCGGAGCGCCGAGAAGTATGCCGGTGAGAAGCCCGCCGACGAGCGGCTGGGACACCATCAATCCGAGGGAGCTTCTGTGCTCCACGGCCAGGAGGCCGCCCAGTATCGATGCCGCCAGGATGGAGGTCATTTCCGGGGGCGCTCCTCCCGCCCGATCTTCGCGCCGCCGAGACGTATGACGATCCTGAATGAGGCCGGCCCGCCGTCATCCAGGTCGAGATCCCAAACCGGGACAACGGCCGATCCCTGATAGACCCGCTCGTAACCGGCGTCGGAATTCGACACCGTCTCCACGGGAAAGCGCCAGAAGAGCGCGGCGGGCTCGAATTCCAGGGTGACCGAAAGATCGAGCCATTCGTCAACCATCGACACCGAAGACACGCCGTCCTCCTCGCCCGTAGAGGCGAGGTGCCTTTCGGCCACCTCCCTGCCGGGGAAGCTGAAGTACCTGTCGGGAGCGTTTCCGGCGAGCATCGAGAAGACGCTCTCGACCGCGAAACGGGCCTTGAGCCGCCCGCCGGAGGGGACTATCGTGTACCCGACGTCCAGGGAGGGGGAGGAATCGGTCATGGTTATCCGTTTCACGACCGCCACCTTAACCGGCCCGCCCGGCTGGGAGACGATCCCGCCCCGGCTGAATTCGAGCACGACCTTCCCCTTCCCCGCCCTCGTCGCGAGATCCCAGTCTCCCGCGGCGAAATCCCCCATATCCTCGAAAAGGCCGCCCGCCAGGGCTCCGATTTCGGTGCCGCCGGCCAGAAAATGGTCCACGAGGGAGGCGCGCGGGAGCCTGTCGTAGAAGAGGCGCTTCTCGAGCCCCTCCTCCTTCGCGGACGCCATATCGTGAATGGAAACCGTTTCGCCGCCCCGGCCGGAGCCGCGCTCCGCCAGTTTCAGCAGCTCTCCGTGGTAAAATTCCTCCCTGCGGGTCAGGGTGTCGGTGACGTTGAAAGCCGGATCGAGGCTGTCCAGTTCCCTCAGGACCGCCCCGCGCTTTTTAAAGAAGGCCCGGATCAACGGAGTGGAAACGGCCGTCTCTTCGGTCCCGTCCCCGTCGATGTCGCGCGACGCGCATTCGACTCCCCGCCCCCGCCGGTCCCCCGCGACGGCGTTCTCGGCCTCGATAAGATGGTGGAAGACGGCGCTTCTGAGGTGCGGCAGGTACAATCCGCCGAACAGGCCGTGCCAGTAGGCGCAGTTGCACTGGGCCTGGTATAGATGAGAGAGCGCATTCGCGCTCGCGGCCTTTCCGGCGCTCCGCCCGAATTCCCCGACCATAGAACTGACTCCCAGCATCCTTTTGTGCATCCAGTTGCTCTCCTCGTACTTCACGAGGAAATTCCTCCAGAGCCCGCCCCTGACCGCCTCGGCCGGCTCCTCGAACCTCCCGCTGGCCGCGAGGATATCCTTCGCCTCGTGGTAGGATCTCTGCGCCCGGAGAGGCAGGGCCCATTCCATCATCTCGCTGTACGAAGCGGTCGGAAGGTAGACGATGCCGAGGGGCGGCGCCGAATCGACGACCGGCGAGAAGGTCCTGACCTCGAGCCAGTCGCTGTTTTCCATGAGAAGGTCGCAGAAACGCCGCAGCCAGTTTTCGACGTAGCATAGATTGTAAGTGCCTGTCCAGAGGCCGAATTTCTCCCCGTCGTCCGCGAGGACGGCGACGTTCCCCCCGGGGGTATCCATGGCCGCGACCCGCCGGAGGTAGTCGATGACCTCCCCGGGCTGATGGAAGGGGATCAGGTACCTCAGTTTCCTGTCTATGGGAAAGACCCTGATGAAGGAGCCGTTATCCTCGGTGAAGAACGACCCTTTCATCTCTTCGGATCGGAAGCCGGCGCTCTTGAAATGGGAGTCGTCGACGACCACGTATTCGAGGCCCGCCCGCGCCAGTGTGTCCGGCAGGTTGGGGTCCCAGATCCGCTCGGTCAGCCAGCACCCCCGGGGCGTCCTGCCGAACCGCTCTCTTAGAAAATCGCTCATCATGGAAAGCTGGCCCTGCCTGTCCCGTTCCGGTATCACCGTCAGAATCGGCTCGTAATAGCCCGCCGACATCAGCTCCACCCGGCCCTCCGAGACCATCGCGGCGACCGTCTCGATGTATTCGGGGTGCTTCGCCGAGAACCAGTCCCAGAGAATCCCGCTGTTGTGGAGCGAGAAGGGGATCCCGGGATAATCCTTCATCACTTCGATGAAGGGAAGGTAGGCCCTGCGGTAGGCGTCTTCGATCACGTGATCGAAGTTGCCGACCGGCTGATGGTTGTGTATACCGAGTATGAACGTCGCTTTCCCGGCCATCGATTCGCGACCAGCCTTTCTATGAAACCATCGGATTGAGTATGACCTTTTCCTGGCGGGGCAGGGCGCGGGCTTCGAGCGTGATCCCCCTTCGCGCCAGTTCCCCGAGCGCCTTCCTGTCTTCCTCGTCGAGATAAACGTTATCCAGGACCTTTACCTTCCCGTCGCTGAAATGCATCCCTCCGACGTTCACCTCGCCGATCTCCAGCCCCATGTCGAGCAGCCGGAGTATCTCCGCGGGGCCCCTCACGAGAAGGATCGTCCTCTCCCCGTCGAACTCCCCGGCCGATATGCGCTCGCATGCCTCGCTCACCGAAAGGATCGAGACGCGGATCTCCGGGGGCGCGGCCGACGCGTAGAGATCCCTTTCCCACTCGCTGGAGGCTACCCGGTCGTCGGCGACGACGATACGTCCCGGCCTGAGTTCCCTTCCCCAGCCGACCACGACCTGCGCGTGGACGAGCCTGTCGTCTATCCTGGTCAAGATGATCATCGGCCCGCCAACCGCCTTGTCTCGGTGTTCAGATGGCTTTCCGGCCGCGTTTTCCGCGGGCGGCCGTATGCGGCGGGGGGTCAGGGATCTATGACCCTGACGCTCTCCTGCCCCCTCCGGATGAGATTCCTGACGATCTCTTCCGGCTTCATTGTGCCCCGTTTGGTCACGAAATCAAGGAGAATCGGGAGGTTTATGCCGCTGATCACGACCGCCTTCTCGTAACCCTTGACCGCGCGGGAGCAGCTCATCGAACACGACCCGCCGAAATAGTCGACGAAAAGGATCGCGTACGATTCCCTGTGCTCGTCGATTATCTTCCTGATCCTGGCGATCATGGCGTCGTCGCTCAGGTCCGCGTTGGATATGGCGTAGCAGAAATCGACCTTGCCCACGATCGTCTCGACGGTGTTCAGCAACTCGCGCGCGAGGTCGCCGTGAGTAACTATGATCCCTATCGCGTCGTTCTCATTCATGCGGCCGCTCTATTCGATGTCGTACTTGAGGTATTTTCTGGTTTTTCTGTCGCTGTCCATCAGGTTCGTGAGCTGCTGATTGAGTTTTTTGGCTGCGTCGATTCCGTACACCTTCAGCATGTGGTTGAGGGCGATGGATTCGGCGATCACGGTGATGTTCTTGCCCGGGAATATCGGGATTATCAACTGTCTTATCTCGACCCCCAGCATCTCCGTGTTCTGGTCGTCCAGTCCGAGCCGCTCCCAGTCCTTCCCCGGGTCGTAATCCTCGAGACGGACAATAACCTCTATTCGCTTCTGTATCCTGACCGCGCGGATCCCGAAGATGTCCATCACGTTTATGATGCCGATCCCCCTGATCTCCATGTAATGCCTGAGGTGCTCCCTGCCGCGCCCGATCAGGACGTCGCCGTGCCGTACGATCTCCACCACGTCGTCGGCCACCAGCCGATGCCCTCTTTCGACCAGATCCAGCGTGATTTCGCTCTTGCCTATGGCGCTTCTTCCCGAGAAGAGGAGCCCGACCCCGTACACGTCGACCAGGGAACCGTGGATCATCGTCCTCGGGGCGAAAACGAAATCGAGCTGCCCGGTCAGGGCGTGAATGAATTCCGTGGTGGCCATCGACGTGCGAAGGACCGGCACGCCGTTCTCGGCGGCGAGTGACAGAAGGTCGCCGGGGACGTCGAGCCCCTTGGTCACGATGATGCAGCAGAGCTTCTCCGAAAAGAGCCTCCTTATCGAGTCCCTCTGCCGCCCGTTGTCGAGCGAGCGCAGGTAGAGAATCTCCGTTTCGCCGAGGATCTGTATGCGTTCGTGAAGATAGTTTTCCATGAACCCGGTCAGCGCGAACGCCGGGCGGTGAACGTCCGGCGTGGTGATATCCAGCCTGCTCGAAAGATCATCCGACAGCTTCTCGAGCTTCAAATCCTCCGCGTACTCTTCGAAAAACTGCCGGACACTGTATTCTTTAACCACGGTCGCCCCCCTGCAGGTAATCCGCTTCAGCCGCGGCCCGGTCACTCGGTCGTGTCTATTACGCCGTAGTGGCCGTCCGCCCGTTTGTACACGAAATGGAGTGTACCCGAATCCGCGTTATTGAACAGCAGAAAATTCCTCCCGTTGCCCTCCATCGATACGATCGCCTCTTCGACGCTCATTTCCATTATATCGTGCTGGACGGGATCCAGCATCTCTATCCCGCGCCCCGTCCCGATGCTGTCCGCCTTGACGATGATCTCGTTCGAAGCGGTGATTTCCTGCCTTGTCTTCGTCTTCTTGTGGCTCGATTTCAGCTGCGCCTTGAACTTCTTTATCTGCCTTTCGAGGCTTTTCGCGGACTTGTCCACCGACGTGAGCATGTCGCCGGATTCCTCCTTCGCGTGGAAATCATGATTGTTGACGTGCACGTTGATTTCAACAATATGGCGGAATTTCTCGACGGACATTATCACGTCCACGTTGATGATCTGGTCGAAATACCTTTTCAGCCTGTAAAGTCTTTCCTCTATATGCGCCATGAGATCGGAGTCCGCTTCGAAATGTCTTGCAGTCGTGGTAAGCTTCATCTGTCTGTCCTCCTTGGTCAAATACGCCCCCGGCCGAACCGCCGGCCCGGGCCGTTATTCGAGCCGGTTTTCCTGGTACGAGCTCCTGACCAGGGGGCCGGCGGTCGTTTCCAGGAATCCCATCCCGCAACCCTGCGTCTCCAGCCATTCGAATTCCTCCGGCTCGACGTACCTCGCGACCGGGATCTGCCCGATTCCGGGACGCAGGTACTGTCCGATCGCGATGAAATCGCAACCCGCCTCGCGGAGGTCCCGCATGGCCTCAAGAACCTCATCCATCGTCTCTCCGAGTCCGAGCATAAGCGACGATTTCAGTCTCATCCTCCCGTCCATTCTCCCGGCCTGCGCCAGGAGCGATAAAGACCTGTCGTAATCCGCCCCGTTTCTGACCTCCGGGTAAAGCCTGCGGACCGTCTCGATGTTGTGCGAAAAGATGTCGGGAAGCGCGTCGACGACGATCCTGAGCGAATTCGCGTCCCCGCGAAAATCGGGAACGAGGACCTCGACGACCGGCGCAGGATCGAGCGCGCGCAGTTCGCGGGCGAGCGCGGCAAAAACGGACGCGCCGCCGTCGGGGAGATCGTCCCTGGTGACCGACGTCACGATCACGTGGCGAAGACCCAGTTCCCCGCAGGCCTTCGCGATCCTCCGCGGTTCCTCCCCGTCCGGGGCGGAAGGCGTTCCCTTCGCGACCGAGCAGAAGCGGCAGCCTCTCGTGCAGGTGTCGCCCAGCATCATGAAGGTGACCTTGCCTTTGGAATAGCACTCCGCCCTGTTCGGGCAGAGGCCCTCTCGGCATATGGTGTGGAGATTGTTTTTTCTCACCGTTCCCTCGATCCGGGAACACTCGCCGAGCAGCGGTATCTTCCTTCTGACCCATGGAGGAAGTCGCTCAGCGTCGCTGGAACGGGCGGATAATATCATGTATCGCTTTTCACTCCGCGTGTAAAAACTCAATACTGTTTTCTGTGCCGCGCCGGCAGTATACCCAGCTGCTCCCTGTACTTCGCGACCGTCCTGCGGGCGATTATCAGGCCGTCCTTCTCGAGTATGTCTGCGATCTTCTGGTCGCTGAGAGGCCTCTTCGGGTCCTCCTTTTCGATGATATTCTTGATGTTGAGCTTCGCGCTCTTGGCGGAGACCTCCTCCCCGGACTGCGTTCCCAGAGCCGAGCTGAAGAAGAACTTGAGCTCGTATACGCCTCTCGGCGTTTGAACGTATTTGTTCGTCGTCACCCTGCTGACCGTCGATTCGTGCATGTTGATCTTGCTGGCCACCTGCTGAAGCGTAAGAGGTTTGAGCGACGCGGTGCCCTTCTCGAAAAATTCCGCCTGCTCCTCGACGATGCTCTCCATGACCTTGATCATCGTCCTGCGGCGCTGCTCTATCGTCTGAATGAGCCACTTCGCGTTCTTCAGCCTTCCCTGTATGAAATCCTTGGTTTCCTCGCTGATATCGGGGTTGCTCTGAAGCTCGTCCTTGTAGGACTGGCTTATCCTGAGCCTCGGGACGTTCCTGTCGTTGAGATAAATGACGTACTTCTCTCCGACACGTTCCACGACGAGATCGGGTATGACGTATTTCGGGCTCTCGGCGATCACGTCGAGGCCGGGTTTCGGGTTCAGGCTTCCGATGATCCCCGCCTGGACCTGCATCTCCTTCAGAGATATCTTCAATTTTCTCGTGAGATCCAGATATTTGCGCTGTTTGAAATCGTCGAAGTCGTCCCTGACGATTCCGGCGGCCATGCTGTCCCCGAGCCCCTTCGCCTCGAGCTGGATCAGAAGGCATTCCCTGAGGTCGCGGGCGCCGACTCCGGGCGGATCGAAGGTCTGAATGAGCTTGAGCACCTTTTCGGCCTCCCCGAGCTCAGCTCCGAAGGTCCGCGCAATGTCTTCGAGCGGGCATGTAAGGTATCCCGAATCGTCGAGGCTCCCGATTATGTAGTCCCCGAGCTCAAGGACCTTGTCATCCTCCGTGGCGAGCCGGAGCTGGGAGAAGAGATATTCCGCGAAGGTCTGTCTCGCGACGGGGACCCTCTCGACGAAATCCTCCCTCTCCTCGACCTCGGGATTGCCTCCGCTCGACCAGGCGCTGTCGTAGAATTCGTCCCACTCGTCCTGATCGTCCTTGTTCGCCGGTTCCTTGGGCTCCTCCTCCTCCTTCTCCTCCTTTTCCTCGTCGGCGGTGTCCAGGACATCGTCGACTTCCTCGAGAAGGGGATTCTGGAGGATCTCCTGCTTGAGCACCTGCTGCAATTCCAGGGTCGGCATCTGAAGCAGTTTGAGCGCCTGCTGAAGCCGCGGCGTCATGACCAGCCGCTGCTGCATCCCCAGGCGCATTCCCATCTTCATTTCCATTATCCGGCCATCCTGTTTCTAGAGGCGAAACGCCTCTCCGAGGTATATCTCCCTGACTTCGGGGTCCGAAGCGAGAGCGTCCGCCGTTCCCGAACGTTTGATGCTCCCCTCGTACATGATATATGCACGGTCGGTTATTGACAACGTCTCCCTGACGTTATGATCGGTTATAAGAACTCCGAGCCCTTTTTCGCGGAGCCTCACGACGATGCTCTGCAGGTCCGCGACGGCTATCGGGTCGATGCCCGCGAACGGCTCGTCGAGAAGCATGAACGAGGGCTCGGTGACGAGCGATCTGGTCACCTCGACCCTTCTTCGTTCCCCGCCCGACAGCTGATATCCGTAGTTTTTCCTCAGGTGCTCGATGTTCAGCTCGGCGAGAAGCGTTTCGAGCCGCTCCCTGCGCTCGGCGCCGGAGATCGGCAGGGTCTCGAGAATGGCCTTCAGGTTGTCCTCGACGGTGAGCCTCCTGAATATCGAGGCTTCCTGCGGAAGGTATCCGAGCCCTTTCCTGGCCCGCTTGTACATCGGAAGGCGCGTGACGTCGTCGCCGTCGAGCGTGACCTTGCCGGCGTCCGGGCTTATCATTCCCACCATCATGTAGAAGGTTGTCGTCTTCCCGGCGCCGTTCGGCCCGAGAAGCCCCACTATCTC
>JALOPX010000167.1 GCA_025453655.1 Candidatus Krumholzibacteriia bacterium | reverse complement strand
CGAGTTTCTTGGGCAAAAGATAGTTTCTCGCGTAGCCGTCCCTGACCGTGACTATATCCCCACGCTCTCCAAGACCCGGCACGCTGTTTTTAAGTATAAGTTCCATGTCGGTTCTCCCTAACGGTAATAGATCTTTACAAAGGGCAGTATCGCTATCGCCCTGGCGCGCTTTACGGCATGAGCGAGCTGTCTCTGGTGAAGGGCGCAGGTCCCGGTGATTCTGCGGGGAGTGATCTTTCCCCTGTCGGTGACGAAGCGCCTGAGAAGCATCTCGTCCTTGTAATCGATCTCCATCTTGTCTATGCAGAACTTGCACGGTTTGTTTGAGACCCTCTTGTCCTTTTTCTTCGTTTTCTTGTCGTTCGATTTTCCACCCATGATACTTACTCCATCGTCTTTTCGGTTGAGGTCGCGGATTCCTGCGGCACCGGCTTCTCGTCGATCACGATCAGGTGCCTCAGCACGAATTCGTCGAAACGGAAAATCCTGTTGAGCTCGTTCAGGATCTCGTTGTCGCCGGAAAACTTGACGAGGTTGTAGATGCCCTCGAACTTCTTGTTTATGGGGTAGGCAAGCTTCCTTTTGCCCCAGTGGTCCACCCTGTGGACCGTACCTTTGCGGGATTTGATGATTTCGTTGAACTTTTCCGTCTTTTCCCTGACCCCGGTCTCGTCAAGAGAAGGGTCGAGAATATAGACGCACTCGTAGGCACGCATTGAAAGGTTCCTCCCTTCGGACTGTCACGACTTTCCCTCTGGAACTTCCACGGGAAAGTAGGGGTAACCGGATTAAATTGTCGTTTCACGGCCGCGGGCTTCGCGGCCCTCACCGGTAAGGCGTGAATATAACAGATCGTCCCGGGCCCGTCAAGCCTCATCCCCCGCCGCCCCGGCCGCGCCGCCGGCGCCCTTCCTCGAATTGAACCGCTCCTGCGCTTCCAGCACGCCGCGGCATACCGCCAGCTCGGCCGCGTCGGCGGCGAGCCGCACCATCTCCCCGGCCTCGGCCTTCTCCTCCGTGGTGAACCGTCCGAGCACGTAGTCGCTCCATTCCCGGCCTTCCGGAGCTGGGCCGCATCCGAGCCGGAGCCTCGCGTAATCGCTCGTCCCGAGCCTCCCGGAGATCGATTCGAGCCCCTTGTGCCCGCCGTTGCCGCCGCGCTCCCTTATCCGAAGCCTCCCCAGCGGCAGATTAATGTCGTCGCAGATCACGAGAAGGGAGCCGGGCGAGAGCGCGCGGTACCACCCGAGCGCGTCTCCCGAAAGGTTCATGTAGGTGCCCGGTTTGATAAGGGTTATCGTCCGGCCGCAATGGTCCCACAGCGCCTGCGAGACCTTGCGGCCCGTCTTTTCCCATTTCAGGCCGTAACGGCGGGCTATCAGATCGAGGGTTTCGAATCCGAGGTTATGCCTTGTATCTCTGTATTTCCCGCCGGGATTCCCCAGCCCGCAGAGAAACGATATATCAGACATGCCTCCTTAGGATTCCTCGCCTCCCTCAGCGGCCTCCGCGGGGGCTTCCCCTTCGGCGGGCACGGCGGCGGCTGCCGCCGCGGCGGCGGCCTCTTCGGCCGTGGGCTCAAGCTTCTTCGGCGGAGAGACATGGGCTATCGTGGATACCGGATCGTCGACGAAGACGAGGTCCGGGTACTTCTCGATAAGATCCGAAAGATGTATCGAATTGCCTATTTCCATGGCCGACACGTCGACTTCCACCGATTCCGGTATGAGGCTCGGAATAGTGGAGATCATCACCTCGCGAAGGCCGTGATCCAGTATCCCGCCGAGGTCCTTGACCCCTTTCGGAATCCCCTTGAGAACGACGGGAACTCCGACCTCGATGGTCTCGTCCTTCGATATTCGCTGAAAATCGACATGCATCACGTTTCCCGTCACCGGATGGTGCTGGACCGCCCTCACGAGCGAGAGGACCGGCCCGTTTTCCATGCCTTCTATATCGACGTTGAGAATCAGATGCTCGCTCGTCGCGTGGTGAAGTATGGTCCGGAACTCGTGCTGAGGAACGGCCAGGTTGACCGGCTCTTCCTTGTGGCCGTAAATGATGCCGGGAATGGTGCCTTCCCTGCGTATCCTGCGGGAGCTTTTCTTTCCCGAATCCTCCCTCACCGCGACCTTGAGTCTGATCTCTTTCATGATTTCCTCCGAATCATATGAACAACATGCTTATTGATTCCTCGGTATGGATCCTTTTTATCGCCTCGCCCAGCAGGGGGGAGACGTCGAGGACCTTCACCTTACCGCATTTTCCCAGGCCGTTGAAAGGAATCGAGTTTGTGACAACGACCTCTTCGATGCAGGACTTATCGAGCCTCTCCAGGGCCGGACCTGAGAAAACCGGATGTGTGGCCATCACCATTATTTTCCCGGCGCCGGCTTTTTTGAGGGCTTCGGCAGCCTGCGTAACCGTCCCCGCAGTACTTATTATATCGTCCAGAATAATAATATCACTGCCGGCGACCTCACCTATGATGTTCATGAGCTCCGTCGAATCGGCCGTCGTCCTGCGCTTGTCCACGATCGCAAGATTGGCGTCGAGCCTTTTCGCGAAAGCCCTCCCCATCTTGATCCCCCCGACGTCGGGCGAGACGATGGTGAGGTTGGTAAAATTTTTCCCCTCAATATATTCAAGAAGAACCGGCGCCGCAAAGAGATTATCGACCTGAACGTCAAAAAATCCCTGAATCTGCGCCGCGTGAAGTTCCAGCGCCAGGACCCTGTTCACCCCCGCGACCTCGATAAGATTGGCCACGAGCTTGGCCGTGATGGGCACTCGGGGCTGGTCCTTCCTGTCCTGCCTCGCGTAGCCGTAATATGGGATGACCGCGGTTATCCTGTTGGCGGAGGCCCTGTAACAGGCGTCGATCATTATAAGCAGCTCCATCAGGTTCTCGGCAGGCGGGTTCGTCGGTTGTATGATGAATACGTCCTTGCCCCTTATGTTCTCGTGTATGTTGACCCTTATCTCGCCGTCCGAGAAACGCCCGATCTCCACATCGCAGAGCGACATATTCAGATAACCCGCAATCCTCTCGGCAAGATCGGGGTTGGCTGTGCCGGAAAGCAGGGTCACATTCTCGTTCATCTCGCCTCATCCTCCAGAAAAAAAAGTGACCTTCGCGGTCACCGCTCCTTTTCTACTGGGGCGGGAGGATTCGAACCTCCGATGCAGGAGCCAAAGTCCTGTGTCTTGCCGCTTGACGACGCCCCAAAACTGCGCATTTCGAATCTATATCGGATCAGGGTTCGGAAACCTCCATCCTGGTTTCGGTCTGAGCCTTCTCTACTTCCTGCTCGTACGCCTTGACGATCTGAGCCTCCATCCAGTCCCTCGTCTGATTGTTGATCGGATGGGCTACATCCTGGTACGTGCCGTCAGGACGTTTGCGGCTAGGCATGGCGACGAACGTTCCTTTCGCACCCTCTATGACCTTCAGCCCCCTGATGACAAAGGCGTTGTCAAGAGTGATGCTCGCGAAGGCTTTCAATTTGTTGTCATCCCGCAGCGAAATCCGTATCTCGGTGATTTCCATGTGGCCCCCCTGAATCTGCTTACTGCTACCACTGGATGTATTCCAGCATGCGGTCCACCGGTCGCGCGATCCTCGTAAAGAAGCCCTTCTCCCGGAAAAGTCTCTCCGCCTCTATCGCTTTCCTCTCCGAACCAAACAGCCCGAAACACGCCGCTCCGCTTCCACTGAGCGAGCGGAGAGAAGCGCCCGAGCTCCGCAACGATTCCAAAACACAGCCGATCTCCGGATATTTCCCAACGACAACGCTTTCAAAGCTGTTGAACGTCTCAGAACCGATATCCGGAAGATCCTTCAATCCCTCCATCAGGCAATTTAGTCTATCCACGCCGCATCCCTTTGTCAACACAATTTTAACATTGGCGTAGGCCCACGCGGTCGAGACGGAAAAAGGCGGTTTCACTATCAGGATCCA
>JALOPX010000166.1 GCA_025453655.1 Candidatus Krumholzibacteriia bacterium | reverse complement strand
GCTCCTCGCGCTGATCTTCGTCGTTGTCATTTCCGCTGAAGTCAGCGCCGGCAGGTACGCCTATATCGGTCTCTTCGTGGACGGGGCTCACAGCCTCGACCGGCAGGATATCCCGGCCCCGTATGTCTTTTACACAACCTGGGTGTGGATTTTACCCGGTTACGACGGAGTGCAGTGCGCGAATTTCAAAATGATCCAGCCTGAATGGAACCTCTGTATCAAAACGACACCGAATCCGCTGACTACCGTTGTTTTAGGAGAGCCTTATGATGACGAAGGGGTCAGTTTCTGCTTTGGAGCCTGCCAGACCGATTGGGTATGGCTGTACCAGCTTCAACAGTTGCCGACGGCCGCCGGCGTCCCCGGATATATAGAGATAGTCGAGTGGCCTCGCAGTGGCGCTGTAGAGATCGCTGACTGTACATGCGGTTATCCCATAGAACCGGCGACGGTTCTCAACAAGCTCGGTCTCAACCAGAACGCCTTGATCCACACGGATGAAGCAAGCTGGGGCGCTATCAAGAGCATCTGCAGCGGGCGCTGATCCTGCCGCGTCGTTCGCGGGCGAAACATTATTATCCCAATAAAGGTATTATACGTCGTATAGTAGTCGGTAATATTCCGCTTCGTCGTGGGTGACTGAAGGACGGATCGATATGGCCCGTCGATATCCGGGGGAGGAATCGATGTCAAAATTGAAAACCATTCAGGGAATTCCCGCGGCCGCTCCGGCTTCGCGCCGGCATAATTTTGCGGCTGCCAGCGTGGGCCTTTGCGCGGCCTGCGTCTTCATGCTCGCCGGCTGTTCGCGCGGGAAAGAGGCTCCGATGCATCTTATGGGGGCGTACCGTTACCCCGACGGGCGCCTCGTCAGCATACGGGCCAGCACGGACGGGACGCTCCGCTACACCGAGTACGCGACCGGCGAGAGCAGGCGCCTTCACCCGGCCGGGGAGCTTCGCTACGAGGCGGGCCCGGGATTCGTCGGGAAGGAACCCGTCGAGGTGACCGCGGAATTCAGGCTCGGCGAGAATGGCGCGGCGGAAAGCGTTGCCATCAGCTTCAACGGCGAGCCGCCGGCTACGCTCGAGCTCGTCTCGCGCGAGAGGTGGGTGACCTTCTTCAGCGGCGAGGTCGAGCTTCGCGGCAGGATCGACCTCCCGCCTGGGCCGGGGCCCTTCCCGGCGGTCGTCTTCGCGCATGGGTCGGGGAAGGACCCGGCGACCGAGTTCATGTTCCCGGGAGACTTCTATTCGCAGAACGGGATCGCGGCGCTGACCTTCGACAAGCGGGGCACCGGAAGGTCCGAAGGCGAATTCACGATGGATTTCCACGAGCTCGCGAAGGATATCGCCGCTGCCGTCGAGTTCCTCGCGACGAGGCCGGAGATCGACCGCGGCCGGATCGGCATCTCGGGGTACAGCCAGGGGGGATGGATCGGGCCTCTCGCAGCTTCCATGTCGCCCCGGGTCAAATGGGTCATCGTCAACTACGGGATGATCGAATCGCCGGCGTATGAAGCGCGTATGGAGACGATCGAGCTTTTGAAGACGCGGGGCGTCGAGGGCGACGATCTCGCGAAGGCCGACGAGGTGACCGTCGCCGCGGTGGATCTAGTTGCCGCAGGGTTCAGGGGGGGATGGAAGGAGTTCGGCGCTGCGAGGGAAAAATTCCGCGATGAGCCCTGGATGAAGCAGTTCGAGGGATCGCCGGTCGGTTATCTCCTCAAGTATCCGCGCTGGCTGGTCCGCCTCGCGGGGCCGAGGATGCTGCCTCCCGGGCTTACGTGGCAGTACGAATCCACGGCGGTTCTCGACACCCTGGACCTGCCGATGGCCTGGCTTCTCGGGGAGATGGACCGCGGGGCCCCGAACGAGAAGACGATCGAGACGCTCCAGCGTCTGATGGCCGCGGGGAAGCCGTACGAGCTCGTCATCTTCCCAGACGCCGATCACGGGATGATCGAGTTCCGTGAGGAGGCGGACGGGAGCCGCGTGCCTCTGAAATATTCGACCGATTTCTTCACGACCCAAGTTTTCTACGCAAGGAAATTCTGCGGGATGGAAGCGGGAGACCGTTGAAGGCAGATGGCCTGACTTATGCATAGTATGTCGGAAATATATCGACATACTATGTATAAAAATGCGTTTATTGCTTGATTCCGGCCGATTAATTCGTGACATCCGCTCCGCGCTGATGTACCATTATTTCAGGCATAAGGGCAAAACAATAAGATAACACAGCACCCCACCAAGGTCCTTTCGATCGGAGACGAGACCGCCATGCCGGTATTGACTCCAGGCGCGGTTGCGTCCGCGGGGACGGCGCGAAGGATGCCGGGGATCAGTTGCGTCCACCGGAAGGGGGGAATCACGCCCGCGAAACGCGCGATGATCGGCGAGGCCATGGGCCCTTCGATCCGCCGCGCCGACTGCGACAGAAGCACCCTCCTCGACGAAGAGGATGTCGTGCTCTGCGCCGCACGCCATTCGAAATATCCCGTGGCCGTCTTCGAGAGCGACGGGCTCTTCGCCTGCGTCGAGGGGCGAATTTACGGCAAGGCTCCGCGTGTCGTGCAAAGAGAGCTCGAGAGGCTTTCGCGACCGATCTTCGCCCGGAGCGGGGAATGGAAGGGGGAGATCGCGAATTGGCTCCTCGATACCGACGGGGATTTCATCGTCCTTCTTCTTCACAAGGCGTCCGGTGCCCTCTGCCTCTTCAACGACGCCCTCGCGAGGCTCCCACTTTTCTACAACATCACGGGCTCGACCCTCGTCGTCTCGCGCGAGCCCCGTTTCATCGTGAAGGTGCTCGGGCAGGCGGGATTCGACCGCGTCGCGATCGCCCAGTACCTCCTCTTCGGCTATCCGCTCGGCGACGCGACAATATTCAGCGGCATCCGGCAGCTGCCCCCGGCATCGATGATACGGGCCGGGGGTTCGGGCGGCGGGATCTCCGTAGAGCAGCTCTATCGTCACAACTTCGATCGGGGCGCGGGCGGCGGCGCCGATATTCGCGAAGAGGCGCGCGTCCTCGCCGATCTCCTCGAGACGGCCTGCCGCGACCGGCACGATCCCGAAGGATCGAACGTCGTCGCCCTCAGCAGCGGCATGGATTCGCGGATGGTCGCATCGTGCCTCGCGAAAACGGGGCTGCCGTTCTCGAGCGAGACCTTCAGCCACGGCAATTTCGCCTACGAAAAGGATCTCCGCGTCGCGGAGCGGGTGGCCGGGACGCTCGGGTGCGGGTGGAAACATTTCAAGATCGGGCCGGCCAGGGGGGAGGACGCCCTCGATCTTCTGCGTTTGAAGGACGGCATGAACTTTCTCGGGATGAGCTTTTCGCTTCCGCTCTTTCGAATGATCAGGGGGGCCTTTGGCGAACGTATCACCCTTTTCACCGGCGACGGCGGCGACAAGGTGATCCGGGACATAAGGCCGGCCGCGCGGATCGCGGACATCGACGCGCTCGTCAACCATGTAGTCGCGGCGAATCAGCTTATGCCTCTCGATCTCGCGGCCTCCATCGCGCGCGTTCGGAGCGGGGAGATCCTCGGCACGCTTCGCCGGCGTCTGGAGTCGTTCGATGAGCGCGACATGCGGATGAGATACGTTCATTTCCTGATCCGCGAACGGTGCATGAAGTGGCTCTTCCACGGCGAGGACCGCAACCGGTCCGCCTTCTGGCAGGCAGCGCCGTTCTATTCGATCAGATTCTTCAGGCGCGCCATGGAGTGTCCCTTCGATCTGAAGAGCCGGTACGGCCTTTACAGGGAGATCCTCCTTCTCTTCTCGCGCGAGGCGGCCGATATCATCAACACGGAGTGGAATCTTCCCGTCACCTCGGCGAGACTTCGATTCTACTGGGCGGCGCGTGAGATTTATCTTCGCCTCCCGGCGCCGATGAGAAGGTTCGTCAGGGCCCGGTACCGCTACCACAGGAATGTCGACTTCCATGCCGGGGACGGCGCCGTCATGAGATGCTTCCTCGAACA
>JALOPX010000059.1 GCA_025453655.1 Candidatus Krumholzibacteriia bacterium | reverse complement strand
TATCGACCGTTAGGCCCGCAGGCCTGTTTTCTGCGTTAAGGAGATGACAGTGCGAAACTCAAAAAAACGACCGGTTCTCACGTCGCCTTGGAAGATAGGCATGTTGGTTGCCCTGCTCACCGCCGCGACCGGTTTCGGCGCGGTCTACTACCTTGTAAAGGTCTATGACATCGAATTCACCTGGCTGAACGTGGAGGGCGCGAAGTGGGGCGTGGATTCGTGGAAATTCTTCACCGAGATGTATCCCCTCGCGGCCGCCGTCCTCCTGATTTCCCTTCTCGCCTATTTCATGATTGTCTCCTCGGTTCGCAGGTATAAAAGCTACCTCTCGTCGGGCCAGGATTACAGGAAGATGGTATCCCTTGCCGACAGCATCGACGATCTGACCAATCCCACCCAGATCGCAAGGCTCTCGAAATTCCCCGAGCTTCAGTCGGTTCTCAGGAATTACGGCGACCAGATCAGGGAGATTTCCGAAGAGATGAGCCAGAAGGAAAAGGAATCGAATTCGGTCGACCTGGAGATGGAGATCGATTCGCTGATCAATGGGAACCCCCTGCAGGAGACGCTCGCCGAAGGCAAATGGTGGGCTCCGCTCGCAAGGAAGGTTTCCGAAGCGCTCTCAGCCAAAAATGAAGAGACGATCGAAGCCGGGAAGCAGGCCGAAACGCTGAGGCGGTCGGCCGCAAGGACGGCTCTTTCGTTCGGAAGGATCGCGGAGACGCTCGGCGCCGCAGGCGAGGACGCCGCGGAGATCGCCCGGGCCGCCGCCGGCCTCGACTGCGTGATGAAGGAGCTCTCGAAAGCCCCGTCGTCCGAAGGCGGGGCGGAGGCGAACGGCGCTCATGGCGCCCCCGTGGCCGGGATGAAACCCCTCCTCGATGCTTTGAAGGAGAGCGGCAGGAAGTTGCTCGAATTCTCGGAGGAGAACAACGGCCTCGCCTTGAACATGGCCCTCATGGCCGCACGGGGAAGTTTCACGGAGCACGACCTGGCGCAATTCGCCGAGGCTGTAAGAATGACCGCCGAGAGGTTCAACAAGCTCGGAGCGAGGATGGCGGACGTCACCGAGAGGATTTCAGAGAACCTCCGTTCGGGAAGGGTCGATTCGCGCTCCGGCGGAGCCTCGTCCGATAATACGGGTGTTTCTGCCGGGATCATCGATTCGCTCTCGGCGATATCAAGGACGATGGACACGAGAAACCGCAGGCTTCAGGAAAAGATAAAGTCGCTCGCGAAGGAGCTCGAAGCCGTCGATGGCGGGCTTCATGGCGCCATGGCCCCCGGCATGGGAGCCGGCGCGGAGACCGATGCCGGGCATCGGGCCGGCGATGACGGAGCGGCGGCCGACAGCGGCCGCGCGTTCGTGAATTTCGGCGACGGCGTGGAGAACAGGACGAAAGAGAGCCGGGAGGACGACGTGCTCGTCCTCGACAGGAGCAATATATGGCAGGCTCCGGACGCGGCTGCTGAGGAAGCGCCCGTCGAGCGCCCGCACAGGGCCAGGACGGTCGAGGTCGACATCGAGTCCCCGATCGGCCAGGCCGCGCCCGCCGCAAAAAAGGCGGAGGCGGCTTCGGAGGAGCCCGATGACTCGGCCGCGTTGTCGGAAAGGTTGAGAGAGGTCCTCGCCTCGGTGGAAAGGGAGGAGCGGGCCGAAGCTGCCGCGCGGAGCGGCGAGGGCTGGATGGACATGCCCGGCAACAACTGGGTGAAGGCGGGACGGGAAGAGGCGCAGCCTGTCTCGGAGCCGCGCCCGCAGCGCGGTCCTTCGGGGAAAAAGGCCGCCGAGGATCCGATGATCATAGCGGATGAGCTTTTCGGAGTTCCCGGCGATCGCGAAAAGGCCGAGTCTCCCGGGGGCCTCGACAGGGACATCGAAGGCCGCGGGGCGAAAAGGCCCGTTTCGCGAATCGATTCTGGGACGGCCGGCGCCTCAGGCGACGAGATGAACGGGGACGACGAACCGGTTTACGATCTTCTGGAGCTCGGAGCGGTGGAATACGGGCAGAAAACATCCGCCGGGGAATAGAGGAGAGGATTTTGATAACACTGAGCGAGGAAAATACCAGGCTCTTCGGCGAGCAGGTCAACGACCACATCGAGAAGCTCAACGATCTCATGGGTCACGCGTCCGGCGACGATCTCAACGCGCCCGCGTTCAGGAAGACCTGCTTCGCGAACAGGCTGCTCGAGGGGAGCACCAGGATGCTCGGCCTGGACGACTGGAGCCGCACGCTCGGATTGTTCGGGAATCTTCTCGAGAAGGCCTCCGGAACGACCGGCATGTGGGACGAGAACCTCTCCCAGATAGTCTCGGAGATACTCGAGACCGAGGAGCAGGTGGTGGCGGAGATAATGACCGGAGAGATAGAGGAAGTCGACAGGATGGAGAGCTTCAACGGGCTACAGCGCGAGATGGAGCTGCTGATCGACGAGGCGTATCCTGAAGGCCGGGCGGATTCGTCGCCCAGCTTCGAGGAGATCGGGCGGGTCAGCATAGTCAACGAAGAAGGGCCCGGGGCCGGCAACGAGGAGGATATCTTCCTTCCGAGGGGCGAAACGCGCGGGGGCGGAAACGACACGCGCAAGTTCGCCACGATCGAAAGGCTCGTCAATTCGCTCGGGAACGTGAAAGACAAATACATGCGGTACCTCGATGCTCCGGAGGACAACGAGAGCGGGATCAGGGATCTCGAGCTCGCTTTCGGCGAGAGCGAATTCTTCATAGGCCTTCTCGGCAACATACTCGGTCAGATCGGCGTCAACGGAAGAAAATTCAGGTCCAAGGTTGCGAGCCGGACGATTCTCGACGGGGTCGAGGATTTCGTCGAGATGAACGGCCTGCTTCACGGATGGAAAGCCGGGCTTTCCACCTCGGCGGAAAATTTTTCGATGGAAAGGGAGACGGCTTCCGAGCTCGCGGTGGCGATCGAAAGCTGTATCTACGATATTTGCAGAAAATTCGACGACAAGGCGGGATCCGAGCTGTCCCTCAATCTGGAAATCGTGAACGCGGGCTCGTTCATCGTGGCGACCCTGAAGGACAACGCGAGGAGTTTCCTCTGCGATTCGCACGTCGATCGGGACGACGAGGTGGCCTTCTACAAGGGGCTGCTCAGGGTAAGGGGGATACTGAAGAAGTGGCGCTGCCTGCTCTGGGTCGAACCGTGCGGCGGCAGGGACGGAAGGTTCCGTTTCACCTTCCCGAGAACGTCGATGATCACCGATTACAGGATTCTCAAGTCCTCGGGAGCGCGGGTCGCCCTTCCGTGCCATTGCATGGAAGCGATATTGAACACGGCGGAGCACGCTTTGGAAAGGGACGGGAACGGGATGCACGTCGATTTCAACGGCGACAGCATACCGGTCTGCGCCCTCGGCGACCTGGCGTCGGAGGAGCTTGAAGGCGGAAGCGGGGAGGACCGGATCGCCATTCTGGGCCTCGCCGAGAAGCGGCTCGGCATCCTTTTCGGGGGAAACGGGCGCAGGATAGAGGGAATAAGGGAACAGCTCACGGAGGGAGAATGGGCCGGCATGGCGGAAAGCGTCCTTCACATAGGGGACGAAGAGTACCCCGTGCTGGATCCGAAACTGGTCCTTGAAAGATACGGGATGGTCCTCGGGTTCGACGGATCTTGCGAGGAGCCTGCGCTCCATGGCGGCGCAAGCTCAGGCGGCGCGGTTGAAGAAGGAATTTCGCGTGTGTAAATACGAGCGAAGTGTTTCGGGCTCCCGTGCCCCGGAACGGTGTCACAGCACAGAGAGGTTGTCATGATTAAAGAGCATCAGCACGACTACGGGAACATCATCATAGGTGGGCATGACGACGCAAGCGAGGTCATGACTTCCGTCGAAGCGGCGGAATATCTGAAGATGCACGTCAAGACGGTGTGCAGGCTCGCGAAGGAAAAAAAGATTCCGGCAAAAAAGGTCGGAAGCGAGTGGCGTTTCCTGAGAAGCGTGCTCGACAGGTGGCTGTCGCAGGAAGAGGTCCTGACTTTCTCCGAGTAGTGGCTGCTCGCCGGGAGAAGCATGATGTTGAAAACCAGATTTGAAAGGCTGGAGACCATCAATCCGGAGATCGCCGGATTCCGCGTCGAAGGCAAGCTGGGGTTCCACGAGAACGAAAAGATGGAGCGCCTGGTGGACGAATGCCTCAAGCGCGGGTTTTCCGAGGTGATCTTCGATTTTTCCGGTCTTTCCTCTCTCGGGGGAGGGGTCGCGAGGATACTGAGGAGTTTCATCGCCACGATGGACGAGCAGGGCAAAATCGTCAAGTTCGTCGTCACGAACAATATCGTTCTCGATTTTCTGCGGGACGAAGGGGCCGTGATCCATCATTACAAAACGATGGATGAGGCCTATAGAAGCGTCGTCGCGCCGGGCGGGAAAACCCGCGAGGGATCGCCGCGCGAGGCTGCGCAGGAATCGGCTTCGGCCCGTGCCTGCGCCGGGGATCGGGTCCCGGGCGAAGGCGGCCTTTCAGGCGAAGCGGCCGGCGGCGGGGCCCCGGCCGAAGGGCGCCCGGCGGCGGAGCGCGGCGGCGTGATATCGATGCCATGGGACGGGGAAACGCGCCAGTCCGGAATGCCGGATGAGCAGCGGGAGCCGGAAACGGCGCCGGGAACGGAATCGGCGATGCCGGCGGAGGCTCCCGGCGAGCCGGAAGCCGCCCCCATCGAGGAGATCGTCGAGGCGGAAAACGCGATAATCTCCGAGATATTCGAGCGAAGCGGGAGGGAAACTGACGGGCGCCCGAAAGCCGCGGCCCCGGCGCCGATCGTTGTCTCGAACGTCATTTCCACGGACGCGGACGAGCTCAACAGGAAGCTGAAGCGCCGGATTCTCGAGCTTAAGACGCTTTTTTCGATAAGCTCGGATTTCAACGCGATAAAGGACAAGAAAAACCTTCTCGACATATTCCTGCTGACGTCGATCGCGCAGGGCGGCGTCGAATCGGCCGTTTTCTACGAAAAGACCGAAGGCAGGTACGAGCCGGCCATCCTCAAGGGATACGGCGAAAACGACATGAAGATCATCATCCTGACGCCCGAGGTCGAAAGAAAGATATCCGGAACATGCGACGTCATGTCGGTGGATTCCGGGACCTTCGGGGACGAAGTCAGGGACGCGCTTCGGAGCGCCGGGCTGGAGTATTTCTGCCCCTTCATCATAAAGGAAGGGATCGCCGGGCTGATATTCCTCGGCAGGAGGATCACCGGGCGGGGAATGCAGAAGGAGGATTTCGAGTTCATGAAAATCCTCATCAACGTGGCGGCCGGAGCCTACCAGAACGCGCTCATGCTGGAGCGCGAGCACGAAAGAACACTCGGGATAGTGAAGACGCTTATCTCTCTCATAGAGGAAAACACGCTGCTCACGGGGACGTCGGAATTCGTTTCGAGGTACGTCGGGATGGTCGCGAAGAACATGGATTATCCCGAGGAATCGTTCAAGGACCTCGTCTATGGGACCGTTCTAAGGGACATGGGGATGATAAAGGTGAGCGACCTGATCGTGAGAAGCCCCAGGGAACTGACCCGGGAGGAATGGAACATCATAAACAAGCATCCCGAGGACGGGGCAGAGATGCTCAGAAGGATGAAGTTCAGCGACCATGTCGTGCAGATCGTCCTCAGCCACCATGAGCGTTTCAACGGGGAGGGGTACCCGAGGGGGCTTCGCGGCAAGGAGATACCCCTCGGAGCGAGAATCATTTCGGTCGTTGAGAGCTATTCGGCGATGATCCATGAAAGGCCCAACAGGCCGGCCCTTTCAAGCCAGGAGGCGCTCGATACGCTCAGGGAGAACTACGGGCTGCGTTACGACCGCGAAGTGGTCAGGCAGTTCGCCAGGATAATGGAAAAAGAGATGGCGCGCTCGGTGCGTCCGGCTGTCGCGGTTTCCTGAAGGGTCGGGATATCTTGAGTAAAAACGTTCTTGTCGTGGACGACGATCCCAACGTCGTCGAAATCATCACCGAATCCCTTAAAAACAAGGGGTACGAGACCGACTCCGCCTACGACGGCATAGCGGCGATGGAAAGGTACGACAGCTTCAAGCCGGACCTCGTGGTTCTCGACGTCGCGCTGCCGTTCAGGGACGGATTTCGCGTCTGCGACGAGATAAGGGCCAGGGACGTGAACAACGACGTGCCCGTGATCATGATTTCCGGGAACTCGATTCCCGACAGGATGCTCATGGGATTCAATTCCGGCGCCCAGGATTTCATAAGGAAGCCCTTCTCCGTGAAGGAAGTCCTCGCCAAGATCGACAATCTCCTCGCGCAGGCCGACGGCAAGAAAAACCTCAGGGAACAGAAGGAATTTCTCGAGGACGAGATACAGAAGGGACAGGCCGATTACAAAAGGATCAACAGGGAGATAAAGAAGAAGGTGCTCGACCTGAAGACCCTCTTCAGCCTGAGCCAGGACCTCAACAGGCTGCGCGACCCAGAGGAGCTGATCCACGTCTTTTTCCTGACGGTGATCGGGCAGCTCGGAGTCGGGACCATCTCCCTTTTCTGCGTGGAAAACGAAGGCGATCCCTACCTTTCATGCGCGGGCGGGAAGGGGCTGCGCACCGGCATACTTCAGACGGTCCGGCTGCAGCGCGAGACGGGGATCGCGAAACTCCTCATGAAGAAGCACGACGTGATGGAGCTCGGCCGGGCGAGGGTCTGGGGCGAGGCCGAAAGGGAGGCCACCTTCCTTCACAACCTCGGCTTCCGCTACTGCTATCCGCTCGTGATGAACTCGGTGCTGACCGGGATCGTCCTCATCGGCGGGAAGATCAGCAGGCAGCCCTACACGAGGAACGATTTCGAGATGTTCAAATCGATATGCACCTCCGCGGCCACGGGCCTCGAGAACTCGAGACTGTACGCGGAGCTCCAGTCGACCTACCTTTCGACGATCAAGGTCCTCGTGTCGACGATCGAGGCGAAGGACGCCTATACGCGCGGCCATACCGACAGGGTCGCCCGTTACGCGAGGCTCATCGCCGAGGAAATGGGGATGAGCAAGGAGGAAAGGGACACGGTCAGCTTCGGCGCCGCCCTTCACGATATCGGCAAGCTCGGCGTGTACGAGAACATACTGAACAAGCCGGGCGAGCTCACCGAGATCGAGTGGGAGGTGGTCAGAAGCCACCCCGAGGTGGGCGCCAACATCATAAAGAACATGAAATTCCTCGAGTCGGCGTGCGATCTGGTCCGCCATCACCACGAGAGGCTCGACGGCAAAGGGTACCCGGACGGGCTCAAGGGGGACGAGATATCGATCGGGGCGAGGATAGTCGCCGTCGCCGACAGCTTCGACGCGATGACGAGCAACCGTCCCTACAGGATGGCTCACGACTACTCCGACGCCATCTCCCAGCTCAGAAGGCAGGGGGAGAAATTCGATCTCGACGTCGTAGAGAATCTCGTCAAGCTGATCGAGCGGGGGGAGATCCAGGAGTAAACGTTCTCCACGGCGCAAACGAACCTTCCACGCGGATGAAAGGATTCTTTCCTTTCATTTTTCATTTATTACGGAGCCGCCGCGGCCCGCCGAGGAAACGAGGTTTCCGGGGCCGGTCGCAGCTCCGGGCGGCGAGCCGGGGCCGCGGCCGCGGCCAATTCATTCATGGCGATCATGTTACGGGGCCCTGGGCGCCGCGGGCAATTTTCGGCACCCCGCTTGCCGATCTGTTTCGACATGTCACCTTGTCGGGAAATGAATCCAAGGCGGGCGGCGGCCCGGTGAGTGGGTGAATGGGCGGGGTGAGGGCCGCCGCAGGCCGTCTTCCCCGGCGAGGCGAGGCGCTCAAGAGCCGGGCTGGAAATCCGGGAGCCGATGGCGCCGTTTCGGGGCCGCGGAGGGGAGGCGTCGTCGAGGGGTGTTCGGGTCAGGCGTTCACCGGGGATTCGGAGGTTTTGACGCCGACGTGCTCGATCAGGTCGTTTCTGAGCGTGTTGAGATCGAGTTTGCGCTTCAGCTTGCCCCCCATGGCGAGGGAGATCATGCCTGTCTCCTCGCTCACGATGATCGTGATCGCGTCGGTTTCCTCCGAAAGCCCGAGCCCGGCGCGGTGCCTCGTGCCGAGTGATGTTCCGAGGCGCGGGTTCTGCGAAAGGGGAAGAATGCAGCCGGCGGCCAGGATCCGGTTCTTGTCGACTATGACGGCCCCGTCGTGCAGCGGGCCGGGAGGGGTGAATATCGTGACGAGAAGGTCGCTCGTGACCCTGGCGTCGAGGGGGGTTCCCGTCTCGATGTAGTTTCTGAGGCCGACATCCTGCTCTATCACAATTATCGCGCCGATGTTCTTCAGGGAAAGCTGCTGGCACGCCTTGACGATCTCGCTCACCGTGCCCGACTGCTCCACCTTGAGGAAAACGCCGAGTATCTTGTTCTGGCCGAGGAGCGACAGGGCTTTGCGCAGCTCGGGCTGGAAGAGTATCACGAAGGCTATCACCCAGACGGTCTTGAGGCTGCTGAGGATCCAGTTTACGGCGTTGAGATTGAGCCACTGGGAGACGATCGAAAGGACGATGAGCAGAAAGAGGCCTATGAACATCTGGGACGCGCGCGTCCCCCGGATGAGAAGGAACAGCCTGTAGAAGAGGAAGGCCACGATGATGATATCGAGGATGTCGACGGTCAGGTTGAAGTGGAACGGGTTCAAATCTTCTCAGCCCCTTCGTTTGATCGCCTTCCAGACCTCGATGAAGTCCGATGTCTCCTTCACGTCGTGGACTCTCAGGATCCCGATCCCGCCGTCGAGGCAGCTCGCGGCCGCAGCGAGGCCTCCCCAGACCCTTTCCCCCGGCTCCCTTCCGGTGATCGTCCCGAGGAAGGATTTCCTCGAAAGGCCGACCATCACGGGGAATCCGAGGGAGAGGAAATCTCCGGCGTGATCCACGATCTCGAGATTGTCCTGCAATCTTTTCCCGAAACCGATGCCCGGGTCAACGATTATTTTCCCGCGGTCCACGCCGCGCCCGATGATGTCGCCCGTCCTGCGATCCAGCCATGAAATGATTTCGGAGACCGGGTCTTCGTACGACGGCGAATCCTGCATCGTCTCAGGCGTTCCCTGCATGTGCATCACGACGATCGCCGCCCCAGTCTCGCGCGCCACATCCACTATCAGCGGATCGCGCGTCCCGCCGCTGATGTCGTTTATCATCGAGGCGCCCGCCTTCATCGCGGCGGCGGCCACCTCGTGTTTCCTCGTGTCTATCGAGATGGGAAGGCCCGTTTCCACGGCGAGCCTTTCGACGACCGGCATCACCCTGCCGAGCTCCTCGGCCGTGTCCGGCTCGCGCGCGCCCTGCCTCGTCGATTCCCCGCCGACGTCTATTATGCCCGCCCCCTCGCCGGCCATCTGCAGGGCCCTTTCGACGGCCCTCCCGGGGTCCATCCACGCCCCCCCGTCGCTGAAGCTGTCGGGGGTCACGTTGAGAATCCCCATGATCACCGGGCCCGTCGAAAGGTCGATCGATCCGGAAGGGGTGGAAATCGAGGAGGGAGGGTTGAAAGCCCGCGCGACGAGCGTCGCGATCTGCATGCCGAGGTCCCCGAGCCCGAAGGGCTGCCCTTCGAGCTTGCCCGGGAGGCGGGAGAGCTTCGCGCGGTCGGCGATAAGATGCACCGTAGAGCGCTCCGGGCCGCCCCTTATGACCTCCCTGTGAACGGCCGCGTCGCCGCCGAGGGAGAGCATCTGTTGCTTGAGAATGTTGGCCGCCGGGGCTCCGACCTCGTCGATCCGCACGACGACCGGTTCGATTTTCATCGCCATTATGGCGATGCCCTCGGCCGAGACGCCCGCTCTTTCGAGCTGCCTTTTCAGCCCCGGCCTGTTGATCTCAACGATAACGCGGGTCGGATATCGCATTCAGCATCTTCCCGGAGCCGCCCGGTCATTCGCCGCCGCGTCAGGAATCGATCCCGCCGTCCGGTCCGGAAAAGAGGTCCGTGTCCGCCGGTTTCTTCCCGCCTGCTTCGGGGGCGTCCGTCGCCGGGGGCGTCGTTTCGTCCTTCGCGGGCGACGGCTCCGCCGTTGAGGCCGGCTCGGCTTTCTTCGCCCTGTCGACGTTCCCCATGTCCCTCGCAGTGTTGTTTTTCTTCATAAGGGGAGGGAGCGTCCCGTTGTTGAGGAGTATCTTTATGTCCTCGGCGTCGAGGGATTCCCTCTCGATGAGGGCTTTGGCCACCCTGTGGAGCTCGTCCATGTGATCGGTGAGTATCTTGCGGGCCTTGTCGTAACATTCCGAAATGATCGTTTTCAGCTCGTCGTCGATCTCCCTGGCGGTCTGTTCGCTGTAATCCTTGCGGGTCGCGAATTCCCTGCCGAGGAAAATCTGCTCGTCGTGGTCCCCGAACGCGATCGGCCCGAGCTTGTCGCTCATCCCCCACCTGGTCACCATCTTGCGGGCCACCGCGGTGGATTGCTTGATGTCGGACTGCGCCCCGGTCCCTATCCTGCCGATGACCAGTTCCTCGGCGGCCCTGCCGCCCAGCGACATCGTTATATAGTCGAGGAGGTACTCGCGCGACATGTAGAGCATCTTGTCGTCGTCGGGAAGGAAAAAGGTGACCCCGCCCGCCATCCTTCTCTGTATGATCGTGACCTTGTGAAGCTGGTCGGCGTTCTCGAGGTACGAGCCGACGATAGTGTGCCCGGCCTCGTGGTAGGCGGTCATCCTCTTCGTGTCGTCCTTGATGACCCGGCTTCTGCGCTCCGGCCCGAGGAAGACCTTGTCCTTGGCCTCCTCGAAATCCTCCATGTAGACCTTGTCCTTGCCGACCCTCGCCGCGTAGAGGGCAGCCTCGTTCACCATGTTGGCGAGGTCCGCGCCGGACATTCCCGGGGTGCCTCTCGCGAGGACCTCGAGGTCGACGTTATCGGCCAGGGGAACGTTCCTCGTGTGAACCCTCAGTATGCCGAGGCGTCCCCTCATGTCGGGCATGTCGACGATGACGCGCCTGTCGAAGCGGCCCGGACGAAGCAGAGCCGGATCGAGGACGTCCGGCCTGTTCGTCGCCGCGAGCAATATGACGCCCTCGTTCGTTTCGAAGCCGTCCATCTCGACCAGGAGCTGGTTGAGCGTCTGTTCCCTTTCGTCGTGCCCGCCGCCGAGGCCCGCGCCCCTGTGCCTGCCCACGGCGTCCAGCTCGTCGATGAACAGGATGCACGGCGCGTGTTTCTTTCCCTTGTCGAAGAGGTCTCGGACGCGGCTCGCCCCGACGCCGACGAACATCTCGACGAAATCGGATCCGCTCATGCTGAAGAACGGGACGTCCGCCTCGCCGGCCACCGCCTTGGCGAGCAGGGTCTTGCCGGTCCCCGGGGGGCCGAGAAGGATGACGCCCTTCGGTATCCTTCCTCCGAGCCTCTGGAACCTCTTGGGGTCCTTGAGGAATTCGATGATCTCCTCGAGCTCCTCCTTGGCCTCGTCCGCTCCGGCCACGTCCTTGAAGGTGATCTTGGGAACGTTCGTGCCCATCATCTTCGCCTTGCTCTTGCCGAACGAGAAGGCCTTGTTCCCTCCGGCCTGCATCTGCCTCATCATCACGAGCCAGAGCACGAGCAGTATCACGATCGGGAAGACCATCGTGAGCGTCTTCACCCACAGGCTGCTTCCCGGGAATTCCGCTTCTATCTTCGCTTCAGGATTGGTTTTCCAGATCCGGTCGGCAAGGTCCTTGTCCTCGGCGGGCAGTATGACCTTGAAGCCGGTGATCGATGTTCCCTCGCCGCCGGTGGGGATCACGATCGGGTTGATCAGCCTCCCGTGAACCTCGAGGCCCTTTATCCGGATGCTCTCGATGTTTCCCGTGCCGATTTCCTGGATGAACTGTGTGTAGTTGATCGGCCATTCCCTTTCCTTCGCCGAATTGAACACGAGGTAGGCGAGGAAAAACAGGATCATCACCATGACCCACATGGCCATCGACCTCGAAGGTTTCTGCCCACCCGGCTTCCCGGCGGGGGGGATCCATTTCTTGGGGGGAGGGCCTTCCGGGTCTTTTCTCTTCTTATCCATGTTATACATTATCTTCCTTTGTCCTTCTTCCGAAACTTCCCTGCAAGATAATCAAAACAGGGGGCTTTGTCCATAGATGGTCATCTTGCGCGAATTTTTCCGAAATTATCCGTGGCCCGGACCGATTCCCTCAGGGAGGGGGTCAATTCCGCGATGAACGGGAGGTTCCTGTACCTTTCCCTGTAGTCGAGGCCGTACCCGACGACGAAGACGTCCGGGATGCGGAATCCGGTGTAGTGGACCGACACCTCGGTTTTCCTCGCCGAAGGCTTGTCGAGCAGCGTGCAGACCCTGAGGCTCCCCACCTTGTGCGATTCGATCGTGTCGATCAGCCTCGACAGGGTGTGACCCGTGTCGACGATCTCGTCGATGAGTATCACGTGACGTCCCTCGAGGTTCGCCCTGATGTGATTGATCATCTCGATCGCGCCGCTTCTTCGCGAGCCGTCGAGGTAGCTCCAGGCCGTTATGAAATCTATCTCGTGGGGGATCGTCAGGTTCCGGACGAGGTCCGCCGTGAATATGAAGGCCCCCTTGAGAAGAATGATGAAAAGGGGGACGCTGTCCCCGTAGTCGGCGGATATCTCCGAGGCGAGTTCCCTCACCCGCGTCGTTATCTCTTCCGATGAAAACAGTTTCTTGTATTCTTCCATCTTCCGCGCGACCGGCCCCTCTGGTTTTGTCCAATTCCGGTGAAAATACTACCACATCCCCACCGATAATACATTCTCTTTTATTGTGGGCGGGGGGCGGGAGACGGCGCTGAAGGATTTTTTATCTCCTGCGCGGGACGGTAAGGGGGCGCGGGGCGTTTTATCCCCGGTGCGGTGCGGGAGGCCGCGCCTGCGGCGTCATTTCTTTTCCGGGAGGAGCCTGAAGCGGAGCGCGGACCTGGCCCGCGGGCCGACCCTCGAGCCTTCCGAGGTGACGACCCCCGGAACCCAGAAGATGCCGCGGCCGTCCTCGAAGACGGCGGCGAGCCCCCGCTGACGAGGGGGGATCTTGAGGTCGGTAAATATATCGGCCAGCTTGCGGCGCCCCTTCATCCCGAACGGGACGACCCTGTCTCCGGGCTCCCTGTTCCTGACGGTGACCGGGAAGGTCACGCCGTGAAAGAAGGCCTCGTTCGCCGAGGCTTTGAGATCGATCCCCGACGGGTCGATACGGCTTATCTCCAACGAGAGGCCCCGCGACGGAAGTGAAAATGTCCCCTCGCCGGGGAGGATCGCCCGGGGCGCGGGCGGTTCGGGGCCCGGGCCGGCGCCGGAGACGAATCTCACGGCCCGCGCCTCGCGGCGGATCGTTACTCCGCGGGGGAATTGCACGCTGCTTCCCGTCCTGCCCCCCCGCATGATTTTCCTTGCGGCGTCGTAATGTTTTCTCCCGATGTCCTGGAATATCCCGAAATGATCCCTCAGAACCGCGTCGATCAGGAGGTATAGATGGAAATCGGTCAGCGTCCCGATTCTCTCCAGCGGGATCGAGACTCCGGTACCGGCCGGCCCCGCCCTCCTCCGCCCCGTGCTCCACGGTTCCGTCCACGGTCCTGCCCCCCGCCCCAATGATCTCCGCGGCGCCCGAGAGGGCCTGCCACCCTTCGAGGATGTTCTCGCCGATCCTGATGATCGAATCGTCTATGGAGGGATTGAAATCCTTCCTCAGCATCGGCACGAGCCGGTTCCTGATCCTGTTCCTGAGAAAAACGTTGTCCCTGTTGCTGGGGTCGGCGGCGTACCTGACCCTCATCGCGCGAAGATACGATTTGAGCTCGTCGCGGCCGCACCCCAGGACGGGCCTTATGAAGATGCCCCTTCTCACCGGCATCCCGGCGAGGCCGCGCCACCCCGAGCCTCTTATCATATGGTGCAGGATCGTCTCCACCTGGTCGTCGCGGTTGTGCCCGAGGGCGACCGAGGCGGCCCCCCACTGCCTCGCGGCGCTCTCCAGAAATGCGTATCTCATGTTGCGCGCCGATTCCTCGATCCCCCGCACCGAGGCTTTCGAGCGGGCGGGGACGTCCCCGGAGCCGGCCAGCAGCTCGATCCCGAGCCTCGAGCAGTACGAAGCGACGAGCGCCGCGTCGCGCTCCGACCCTTTCCTTATCCTGTGGTCGAAATGGGCGGCGGCAAGGTCTATGCCGAGCTCTCCTGAGAGCCCGTGAAGGATCGTCAGCATCGCCATCGAGTCGGGCCCCCCCGAAACGGCGCAGAGAACCCGCGACCCGGAAGGGATCAACTCATGGCGGATGATCCATTTTCTGACTTTATCGACGCATTCCATAGGAGGTTTCTGCCGGCGGAGGGACGTTCGACACAAATATAAATGGTAGCGGTGCAGGGATTTGAACCCCGGACACGCGGATTATGATTCCGCTGCTCTAACCAGCTGAGCTACACCGCCACCTTCAGCCAATACTAATGAAAAAAGGGGCTTTGTCAAGCGGTTTCTACTATACGCTTGCCACCATAAGTGCAGTCTGTTATAGATACTTGGATGTCAGACAAAGGACTGCAGATGGATATAATAAAGGA
>JALOPX010000165.1 GCA_025453655.1 Candidatus Krumholzibacteriia bacterium | reverse complement strand
AACTTGACCGGGCGGCGAACCGGGCCCGGCCACATTAATTATTCGACATTGCCGGATTCATGGAATATAATGGCTCCCGATCTTTCTTCACGTGAAAGAAGGGTTTCTTTCACGGTTTTATCGCATCGGGTGTCCGGCCGGCAGCAAAAGGATGACGGATGGCTGAAAAGGGAAGGTCGCCGTCGAAGGATGACGCGGTCAGATGGTGCGCGCCCGATTGCCCGCACGCCTCCTTCCCGGAGAAGGATCATCTCGGCGGGGCGTGCCACACCTTCATCGCCCTGTACTGCGGAAAGCACGGCCGGCTGGTACAGAAAAGCGCCCTCTGCCTCGACTATACAGACGGCCCTGACGCCGGAAAGGAATGAGAGATGACGGACTCAAGCAAGATGACAACCCGAGACTCCGGGCGCGGTCCCCTGCCGATCGACAGGGCGGCGGTTGAAAAGATACTTTCAACGGCCCTCGGGCAGCGTCGCCCGGGGCTTTTCGAGCACGAGATATACGGCATACTGGAGGCCGCGGGCTTCACGACCCCGAGGCATCTTTTCGCGGCGGATTCTAAGGCGCTCGGCGGTCTCGATCTTTCAGCGATCCCGGGAGACAACGTGGTCTGCAAGCTCATCTCGGAGCAGATGCCCCACCGATCCGAGCACGGAGGGATAAGATTCACCTCAAAGACACCGGAGGCGCTCGCCGAGGCGTTCGGGGCATTCGGGAAGATTTGCGTGAAGATGGGGATCGCAATGTCAGGAATGCTCGTCGTCGAGCGTCTCGATATCAGGGATTCCATACCGCACCAGCTCCTCATATCGCTCCGGCAGGATCCCGCCTTCGGCCCGGTCGTGGTGCTGGGGCTCGGCGGCACGGGCACCGAGGTCTACCAGGACGGCCTCAAAAGCGAAAAGGGGCTCTTCATCGCTTCGGCGAAATCGATCATCGAAGGGGACGGCGTCCTCGAGGGCCTGGGGAAGACGATGTTCTTCCCGATCATCTCGGGCAAAACGAGGATCACGGCCCGGCCCCTGACGGAACCTTCGGCGATCGTCGACGCCATGGAACGTTTCGCTGTGCTCGCCGGGGCATTCTCGGCGTCCTCCCTTGAAACGGCTTTCACGATTGAGGAGCTCGAGGTCAACCCCCTCCAGATAACCCCGGACGGCGCCCTGGTCCCCCTCGACGCGCTGATCAAGGTATCCCCGAGGAAGGTGAAGTATATCGACCCTCCCGCGGATAGGATAAAAAAGCTGCTCAACCCGGAGAGCGTGCTCGTGATCGGCGTTTCGGACAAACGCCCGAACATGGGGCGCATAATACTGAAAAACATCATCTCGGTCGGGCGGATACCGAAGGATCGGATATGGCTGCTGCACAAGACGGCGACGGAGATCGACGGCTGCAGGGCCTGGCCCTCCATGGACGCCCTTCCGGGCAGGCCCGACCTCGTCGTCTTCACGATACCGGCCGGCGAGGAGTCGGTCGCCCTTCTCGAGGATATGATAAAGGGCGACAAAACCGAATCGATCATCCTCATCACGGGGGGATTCGGCGAGACGGCCGACGGTCAGCACCTCGACCGCAGGATCAGGGAGGCCGTCGACGAGGCGCGCTCGAGGCCCGGCGGCGGAACGGTGCTGAACGGCCCGAACTGCATGGGGATCGTATCCTGGCCGGGAGGTTACAACACATTCTTCCTCCCCGACTACAAGCTGGCCTTCAACGGGAAATACGGAGGGAACGTCGCCGTCGTTAGCCAGAGCGGCGCTTGGCTCGTCACCCTTCTGAGCACCCTCGCGACGATCCTCAACCCGAGATACATGATAACGGTCGGCAACCAGATGGACCTCACCGTGACCGATTACCTGATGAACCTGAAGGACGATCCCGGCGTCGAGATCTTCTGCGTCTATCTCGAGGGGCTGAAGCCGGGGGACGGGGCCCGTTTCCTCGATGTCGCGAGAAAGATAACAAGGGCCGGGAAAAAGGTCCTGGTCTACAAGGTCGGGAGGACCGCCGAAGGGGCGGCGGCGGCAGCCTCGCACACGGCCGCGATGGCCAACGATCACGACGTTTTCAGCAGGCTGGTCGCCGAAGCGGGGATCTACGAGGCGTCGAGCCTCGAGGACATGGAGGACGCTGTCAAGGTCCTCTCCCTCCTCGCCGGAAGAAAGATCGCGGGCAACCGCGTCGGGATATCGAGCGACGCGGGATACGAATGTTCGGTCGCCGCGGACCATCTCTATTCGATGAAACTGGCCGAATTCAGCCCTGAGACGATGGAAAAACTGGCGCAGCACCTCACCGGCCTCGTCGACATTCACAACCCGGTCGACGCCACGCCGGCCATCTTCACCCCCGCCTACGGCGAGGCGGCCGCGGCGATCATCGCCAACGAGGGAACCGACTGCGCCGTCATATCGAACGTCGCCGCCACCGCGACCCAGGAAAACCTGCCGGCCGGGCCGGGGCACAAGGAGGATATCACCAGGGAGGCGTCCCATCCGAATACGCTGATCAGGATCTTCAAGGGGACGGAAAAACCGATGGTTGTCTGCATGAACGAGGGCAGGATATACGATCCGGCGGTCAGGATGATGGAGGAAGCCGGGGTTCCGGTCTTCCGCAAGATTGACCGCGCGATGAAGGCGATGGACGTCTTCATCCGGTTCGGAAGATAAAGGAAATGGCGGTTCGCGTTTTTTCCGTAACCGAAGGGCTGCTTGCTCATACTAAATTGGATGGGGCGGCGCGCGGCTGCAACATAATCGCGCCGGCACCGTATTGCCTGAGTCGGCCGGGCGATTTGCAGGGAAAGGCCAGATGGATATAAAAATCAGGAACCTCAGCCAGGTTTACAAGGGCGGGAAACGCGCCCTCGACGACGTCGACCTCGATATAGGCAGCGGGATGTTCGGTCTTCTCGGCCCGAACGGCGCGGGGAAAACCACACTGATAAAGATCCTCGTCACGCTGATGAAACCCTCCTCCGGGAATGTGACGGTCGATGAATACGACCTGATACGAAACCGCAGGGAGATCCGCGGCATGCTCGGCTATCTCCCCCAGGATTTCAGGTTCTTCTCGAGGCTGAGGACCTGGGAATTCCTCGATTACATCGCGAGCCTCTCGGGGCTCCGCGATTCGAAGGCCAGGAAAAAGGCCGTCGACGCGATGCTCGAACAGGTGGGGCTCTTCGACGTGCGCGACCGGATGGCGAACAAGCTCTCCGGCGGGATGAAAAGAAGGCTCGGCATCGCGCAGGCCCTCATCGGCGACCCCAGGATCATCGTCGTGGACGAGCCGACGACCGGGCTCGACCCCGAGGAGAGGATCCGTTTCCGCAACCTGATCGCCGACATGGGTCACCGCGACGTCACGATCCTTCTCTCCACCCACATCGTCGGCGATATCTCGAGCACGTGCGACAATATAGCGCTGCTGAACGAAGGAAGGGTCGTCTTCCGCGGTTCCCCGTCGGAGCTGATCTCCATGGCAAGGGGGCACGCCTGGCGGTTCGAGGCGATCGACAGCGAACTCGACGGCATAAAGGAAAAATTCTCGGTCATATCCGCGGTCCCGTCCGAAAACGGCTGGGAGGTTCACGTGGTCGGCGACGGTCTCGACGGTTTCCCCGGCGAGGAGGTCGAGCCGGACCTCGAGCACTCCTACGTCTATTTCATGGAACACGCGGCTAAGGGCGCGGAGAGGACGGCTTGATTATGTTTACGGCGGAGCGCCGCCGGCCGGCGGTATCCGATGTCGGAACATCACCGATCGAAAGGTTTTGGCGATGATCTCCCTGTACAATGTGCGTGTCGTCGCGAAAATAGAGACGAGGACCCTCTTTCGAAGCTGGTTCTACAGGATATTCTCCGCCATCTCCGTCGGTTTCCTCGGGTTGTTCAGTTTCGCGATGATGGCAAAGGTCACGCATGGCCCGTGGGTGATGCGGGCCATATCGTCGACGGCGCCCTACGTGCCGATTCTGTTTCTCAACTCGGTGCAGGCGGTCATAGCGGTATTCCTCGCG
>JALOPX010000058.1 GCA_025453655.1 Candidatus Krumholzibacteriia bacterium | reverse complement strand
TATTTCTTATTGCCGGCGTATCGATAGTGCATTCCCAGATGAGGTATATACAAAACAAGGCTCTCGGATTCGACAAGGAGCAGGTGCTTGTCGTCGACAACCCGGGATCGCTCGGTGCCGGGACTAACACGTTCAAGGACGTGCTTCGCAAGATTCCCGGCGTTGTCTCGGTTTCAGGATCGAGCAACGTTCCCGGGAACGGATTCAGCAACATCGGATTCGGAGCGAGGGATGTCGACAAATGGTTCAGTCTGAACATGCACACATGCGATCCGGCCTACGCGGAAACGATGAAGCTCAACCTCGTCCAGGGGAGATTCTTCTCGCCGGATTACGCGGAAGATTCAACAGCGGTCGTAATCAACACTGCCGCTTTGAAGCTCATCGGATGGGAGGATCCCATCGGGAAAACGATATACAACGGGGGGGAGCAGCCTAGTGAATTTAAAGTGATCGGAGTCATGGACGATTACCACTACGAGTCGCTCCACCAGGAAGTGCGTCCCATGGCGCTCTTCTTTTCGGGAGGTTATTACAACTGGACGGAACGCTGCGTGTCGGTCCGCCTTAAGACCGACGATGTCAGGGCCGTAGTCGGCCGGATAGAGAAGGCATGGAACGAATTCGTCCCGGGCGTGCCCTTCTCGAGCTCTTTCCTCGACGACATCTATGAGGATCTCTACCGGAACGAGATGCAGGTCAGGGCGCTGTTTACGATCTTCTCGATCCTGGCCGTCATGATCGGGTGTCTGGGCCTTTTCGGCCTTTCAGCCTTCGTCGTCGACAGGAAGACGAGGGAGATCGGGATAAGAAAGGTTCTTGGAGCTTCCACCGCGGGGATAGTCCGGGGCCTCAACACGGAATTCCTCAGGATCGTGCTGATCGCGAACCTCTTCGCCTGGCCGGCCGCGTGGTTCTTCATGAACCGCTGGCTCGAGAATTTCGCGTACAGGATCGATATCCGCCCCGGCGTGTTCATCATGTCGGGCGCCGCGGCTCTAGCTGTCGCGTTTATCACGGTGAGTTTCCAGTCGGTGAAAGCCGCCCTCGCCGATCCGGTCGATTCGCTGAAGTACGAGTAGGGGGCAGGCCGGGGTGGCACGCAGCCGCCGGCCGCCCTTCATCTTCGCGCGAGGATGTTGAAATGGTCGAAGTAACCACGCCAAAGGGGCTCGGATGACCGGTAGGTGTTCGATCCGTGGAAATAATCGACTATCGTTTCGCGGAGGCGGGCCAGTTCCTTCAGCCTGGGATAAGATCCTCCGCAGGCAAGGCTGAGATCGATCAGTTCCAGCGCCCTCGATACGGCCGCGTCGCAGTACGCGGTATTCGCCTTGTTCCTCCAGCCGATTGCGCGAATGACCTCGCTGCCGATATTGGCCATCTGTTCGGAGAGCGGCATGCCCGCCCATCTGCCGGAGGCAAGTTCCCTGTGCTGGAAGCTCATTCGGAGATCCATTCTTCAACGATCCCTGTTATCGTTTGCCGGAGGGCCCGGTCCTCAACGCCCCTGCTCATGTTACCTTGCGAGGGCCGCATGTTTATCATTGAGTCGAATTCGAGGAAGTCATCGCCGGCCATGAGAGGGTAAAGATTGATTCCCCAAAGATCCTGCTGTCTCGATCCGTTATCGAGAAAGAGCGCCTCCAGATCGGAATGGAGCTCCGCATCCAGCGCGACAAGCCTTCTATCCACATCGACCACGGCCTTGACCATGTCGCCGAACGTGTCGCTCGCGATCGATCTTAACTCATCCAAGGTCATCCGTTTATCGAGTATCTTCATTGTTTTCTCCGGCGCGAAAAGTTTCAGGCGACGCCGGAATAATACCCCGACTCAGTGGAATTTGAAAGAGGTTTGTCTAAAGGCGCGCGCGAATCCGCCGGAAAATATTTCGCCTGAAAATTTCGCTCACGTTACCCGGAATGATTTCACCGCGGGGCCGGAGCGGCGCGCCCTCGCGGCGATTCCGCCCCGGCCCCGCTGGCTGCCGGGCCTGCTACCGGTTCAACGCTTCGTTGGTAGCGCCGATCTCCATCAGCGTAGAGGTTCTTTCGACGACGCTGACGAATTCCGCCCTGTACTGCCATGGGTCCTTACCCCTGGCGTCCCTCGCGAGGGCGACCGCGCCCTCGAGGGTGGCGCTTCCCTTGTGCCCGGAATTTCTGAGCACAAGCCCGTACATGGCCACGGCGGCGCTGAATCTGAAGTCGTCGGACGCGTGGGACAGACGGACCGGTTCGTCCTTCATTATCTCCCTGATCTCGCGGCTGCTGTCGCCGTCCGGCTCCTTGTACCGTATCTTGACGAACAGCAATTCGTCGTTCCGGCCGCTGTACCCGATAACCTTGCGATCCTGGTAACGGAGGCCGTCATCACTGCGGGTTTCCTTCCCTGCCGGGACGATCTCGTAGAGGGCGGTCACGGTGTGGCCCGCGCCGATCTCGCCCGCGTCCTTTTTGTCGTCTGTGAAGTCTTCGGTCGCCAGCATCCTGTTCTCGTACCCGATGAGGCGATAGGAAGCGACCCTGGCCGGGTTGAATTCGACCTGTATCTTGACGTCCTTTGCGATCGTGTAGAGGGTGGAAGTGACCTCGTTCACCAGGACCTTCTTCGCCTCCATGATGTTGTCGATGTAGGCGTGGTTGCCGTTCCCCTTGTCGGCGAGCTGTTCCAGCCGGTTGTCCTTGTAGTTGTCCATCCCGAACCCGAGCACGGTGAGGAAGATCCCCTCGTCGCGTTTTCCCTCTATGTACTCCACAAGTTCGCTCGTGCTCGAGATGCCGACGTTGAAATCGCCGTCGGTGGCGAGGATTACCCTGTTGTTGCCGTTTTTCAGGAAATTTTCAGATGCGATCCTGTACGCCAGTTGTATTCCCGCGCCGCCGGCCGTCGAGCCGCCCGATTCGAGCCTCTCGATGGCGTCGATGATCTCGGCCTTGCGGCTGCCCGGGGTGGGAGGGAGCACCATTCCCGTCGATGACGCGTAGACCACGATGGAGACGCGGTCGTCGTCGGCGAGCTGCCCCACGAGGAGCTTGAAGGCCTTCCTGAGAAGGGGAAGCTTGTTGGCGGGCTGCATCGAGCCGGAGACGTCGATCAGGAAGACGAGGTTGCTCGGCTTGCGCTCCTCGTCGGAGAGCCCTTTCCCCTGAAGCCCGATATGGACCAGGCGATGTTCCCCGTTCCAGGGGCATTCGGAATACTCGAGATTGATCGAGAAAGGCTCGTTCCCCCTCGGTTCGACGTAATCGTAGTCGAAGTAGTTTATCAGTTCCTCGATCCGGACGGCGTCCCTCATGGGAAGACGGTCGGCCATGACGAATCTTCTCACGTTGGCGTACGCCGCCCCATCTACGTCGATCGAAAAAGTGGACTGAGGGCTCGTTATGACATCGTGGAACCTGTTCTCGTCGATGTGGGCATATTCCTCCGTATTGTGAACGGGCCAGTCGAAGGGCTGCATGGAGCCGGAAGCCGGCGCGCAGTTGGACGACTGAAACGACATATCGCCGCTCCGTCCGCCCATGACCTGGAGGTCATGTGCGGACGTTTTGTATGCGACATCGCTGCTTCCAACCTCTATCTGTTTCACTTCGCCCTCGACGACAATCTCCTCCGTCCTGCCGGCGATCTGTTCCACGATCCTGAAATCGACCCGGGCCCTTTTGCCGGCAACGACCCTGACGCCGGCCTTCTCCTCCGTCCGGTACCCCATCATCATGACCCTGACCGTGTAATCGCCCGCCGGAATTCCGGAGATAAGGAAACTTCCGTCGGAGAGAGTCATGCCGCCCATCTTCGTGCCGACGAGGACGACGTTGGCGTACTGTACGGGCGTGCCGTCAGCTTCCCTCGTGACCGTTCCGCCGAGTATGCCGGTGGACGGCTTCGCCGCCAGGGGGCCGGCGCCGTCCGAGGATGAAGGCATGTAGGCCGGGGTGGCGCCGCCGGCCGCGATCATGACGATGATCATTGCCGCGAGGATTAGAACGATGTGCCGCATGACTGCTCCTTTCGTTTCAGGACCATTTTCCCTTTCACGGACTTTGACAGGCCGACCCCGGGAAATGTTCCATGCCGTTCGGTTTTTTTCGCGGCGGTCGGCCGGAAGAGCAGCGGGCATAAAAAAACCCGCCGCCTTAGGTAGGGCGGCGGGGTATTGCTGAGATGCTGTATCCCTGTCAGTTATTTAAGATCGTTCAGCACACGCCTGATCTCATCTACGTCAGGGAGTACACCGGGGTCCTCAGAGATCCACGTGTACCTGATCTTTCCTCCGTTATCGATAACGAAGGCGGAACGCTTCGCCACACCTTGAAGGGGGCCAAGTTTTGTGTGGAAAGCTCCGAACTCCTGACATACCTTTTTGTTGAAATCACTCAGCAACGGGAACGGTAGCGCGAGTTCCTTTTTCCAGTTCGCGAGCACGAACGGGCTGTCCACGCTCGCTGCGATTACCTCGGCTTCCAGGCCCCGGAATTCGTTGAAACCATCTCTCATGCTGCAAAGCTCCTCTTTACACGTTGATGAGTAAGCAAGCGGGAAAAAGAGAAGCACGATGTTTTTGTGGCCCACGTGATCAGAGAGTTTCCAACCGGATTCCATCGATTCGATCAACTCGAAGTCGGGGGCCTGGTCACCGATTTTCAAGGTCTTCATCCTTAACCTCCCTGGTAGATTTTGAACCCCGGCAGATTCAATATCTGTTCTTATCCTATAACCGCTCTAAAGATGACATTGATATAAAAATTTGTCAAGCATCTATTGTCTGCGGGAGGGACAGAACGCTGCTTTTGAGTATTACTCCTTATAAAACGGAAAGGGGATGGAAATCGGGGTAGAACCCCGAATCGGATAAAAGCCCTTCGAAGGTTAAGGGAGTTTTTTCTTGACCGTCATTATAAATAAGGTAAAATCGGGGACGAACCTTACGGGGATGGGTGGGGGATGATGTGTCGGAACGGTTCATTGTTTTTTTCTATCGCAGGAGGTGCGGTGATGAGTGGAGTGAACAAAGCAATCCTCGTTGGAAATCTCGGATCGGATCCTGAGATAAGACATACCACGGGCGGGATAGCCGTGGCCAACTTCAGCCTCGCAACGAGCGAGAACTTCAAGGGGCGCGACGGCGAGCGGGAAACGAGGACCGAATGGCACCGGATCGTCGCCTTCGGCAAACTCGCCGAGATCTGCGGCCAATATCTGAAAAAAGGCAAGCAGGTCTATATCGAGGGCAGAATCCAGACGAGGAACTGGGAGGACCAGTCGGGGAACAAGAAATATACGACCGAGATCATCGCGAACCAGATGGTGATGCTCGGGCGCGCCGGCGACGGCGGGGGCGGAGGCGCTTATGCCCCGGCTGAATCGCAGGAGACCGGCATGGAGAATGGCGAATCGCAGACGCCGCCTGCGGAAGAGGATGACGATCTGCCGTTCTAAGCGATGAGATAATCCCGGAAAGGTTCCGCCGGGCGGATTGAGATCTCCAGTGGAGAATCAGGATCCGCCCGGCGTTTTTTATTTTCACCGGTTCCCGCGGTCGGCATGGTGAGGCCTGCCCGCCGCTCCGTCCGCGCCGGCCGGATATCTAGAACGCGTACCCGACTGTGAGTCCCGGCCAGATGAAGAATCCGCCCCCTGCGATCAGGCCGTAGGCGCTGCCTCTGAAGAGCAAACCGCTCGGCGACCTGTATTCGAACCCCGGGCCGGCATAGCCGAATGTCGTCGACGAGTCGTCGTCGAAAGGCCCGGAATCGGAGGCGTTGGTCGCGAAGTTTATCCCGCCGCCGAGGAAGATCGAGCCGTTCTTCGGGATCAGGTAGACCTTCGCGCCGATGGGGAAGAAGAGTATCATTTCCGTGTCGCCATCGCCGCTGCCGCCGAAGGCCGAGATCCCTGCCTCGACCGCAAAGGCCTGGTTGAGCTGCCTCTGGTAGCCGAAGGTATAGAGGAGCGATCTGCCGAGCAGCTCGATCCCGGTATCGTTCGGCAGATCGACCCTGCTCTGCGCGAGAGCCGTCCCACCGAAGAAGGCGGGAACCGTGAGGGCGATTAATAAAAAGACCCCTGTTCGTCTGAGCATCGACGAGCCTCCCTGTGGTGAAAGAATGTTATGGCGAGGAAACAGGGGGCACCGCCGGAGAACCTTCCGAGACGAACAGGCGCGTACCGCGCCTGCAGGTGATTTTATCTCCGTCCCGCGATAACCCCCCGTACAGAGGCATCGTACCAGAATCTCGTGGCTCCGTTAACATTTATTTGAACCCTCGCGGGCGCTTAATGTTCCAATTCGGCCGGAGGGGAGAGTTCCTTCAGTTACCGGTGCGGAAGCCCGCCGAGGGCGGAATTCCCGGAATTTCCTGATTTTGCCCTTCCGGCCAAAAAGGGAATCATTATACTTACTGCCATGACAGTCGGTTTAGGATTGAATCTACTTAGTTATGCGGCTCAAGACGGTAAACGAAACCTGCCTGATTGATTATCGCCATGAGGAGACTTACTTAAAAATTCTTCCTACCTGAAAACTGTTGAGTGTTGGTTGTTTTATCATTTAGGACCATTGGGAGGTCAAAATGAAGATTTACGTAGGTAACATGTCTTTCGATTCGAGTGAAGAGGATCTGAGGAAGCTCTTCGAGGCTCATGGGACGGTAGAATCTGTCAATATCATTACGGACAGGGACACGGGCCGGCCGAAAGGTTTCGGGTTCGTCGAGATGTCCAATGACACGGAAGCCAAAGCCGCGATCGAAGCCCTGAACGGCAAAGATTTCGGCGGCCGTTCTCTCAACGTCAACGAGGCTCGTCCTCGCACCGAAGGCCCGCGTCGCAGCGGTGGCGGCGGTGGCGGCGGCTACAGGAACAGGTTCTAGTTCCAGCCCGTTTGAGACAGAAAACTATCAGCGTCTTCAGGCAGGGTTGGCAAGGTACGCTTTGATGTTTTCGGTTACAAAGGGAAGCCGGTTTTCCGGCTTCCCTTTTTTTGCGCCCCGATATTTATCCGCTAAAAGAGAGAATGCGGGACCTTGCGATCCCGCATTCGCAGTCGAGGCAGGTTTCTGGAGGCGTTGCCGGCCCGTGGATCCACGGTATGCCGGCCGAAGTACGAGGCGGTTATCTTGGATGCCTCCGGGTCAGCTTCCCGAGCACCCTGTTTTTTTATCCTTGCAGGTCGCGGCCTTCGATCCGGCAGTCACCTGACTCCTTATGGACTCCTTCGGATCGGTTATTTTGCCCTTCGAGTAGACGAAATGATCCCCGCAGTTGCCCGGAACGACCATCTGCACCGATTCGAACCGGCCCTTTATCCCGTCAACGAACTCCCTGTAGTCCTTTTCCCTGGCCTGGGCGTGCATCGGGATGAAGGCCTTCGGCTTCAGTGTCTCGAGGGTGTAGATGATGCCGTCCTTGACCTGGGCCGGATTTCCGAGGCTGCAGCCGAGAATGCCCATGAAGCAGATGTCCGGTTTTATCCCTTTGTCCCGCAGGTAATCTATTTCGTCGGAAAATTCAGTCATCATTCCGTCTTTGCCGTTCGTGTGGTCTCCGGCGTGGAAGATCGTCAGCCCGTCGACCTCGATCACCATCCCGACTCCCGCGTCGGTGGCAGGGATCGTCGTGAGTTTGATATCGCCGTATTTCTTTTCGATCCGTCCTTCCATGTATTCGTAGGGAGGGACGGCATCCCGGGGCCTCAGGCCGAGGAAATAGGTGATATCCCGGACCTGGTCCTTCCATCCGAAGATGGCAGGGACGTAATGATCCTGATGAAAATGAGAGGCGAAGACCGCCACCTTCTCGCCTGACAACTCGGCGGGATTTATCCTTCCGTTGCAGAGGCCGGGTTTCGTACAGTCTTCACCCTGCGGCCAGTAGTCGAATATGAGAAGGTGATTCTTCGTCTTTACGGCCCAGCCGCTGTGCCCGAGGAACCAGATCGCCGCCTCTCTGTCGCCGATCTTGTCGAACGCGGCAGGCGAGCGGTCGATTGATCCGGCGCCGCCGGACGAGGCGCCCCTTTGTTCCAGCACTACGGCGACCTCGTCATTGCCATAGTAGCGGGCCAGTTGCAGGGGTGTTTCTCCATAGCCGCCGGCCCCGTCGACCCCGGCTCCCGCGTCGAGCAACTGACGCGCGATGTCGTTATAACCCCTTATCGCCGCCAGTTGAAGTGCCGTTCTGCCGCTGCTGTCGGTGCCGAGGTCGGGATCGGCCTTCTCGGCGAGCAGCGCCGCGACGCGGTCGGCATACCCGTTCTCGGCGGCCAGGATGAGGGCGGTTTCTCCGTCATCGCTCCTGTGATTCACGTTTGCGCCGTACTTTACGAGAAGTTCGATCATTTCCACCGAGGAGGTCCTGGCCGCGTTGAAGAGGCCTGTCCTGCCGTGAAACCCGGTGGCATCGACCTTCGCGCCCTTTTCAAGAAGGAGCCTCGCGCACTCCACATGGTTCCGCCATGTGGTGTACATCAATGGGCTCGTGACATCTTTCCCGCCCGGATCGGTCTTCGCGCCGCGATCGAGAAGAAGCCGCACGATATCGATGCTCCCCGACATGGCGGCGTACGCAAGCGGTGTCATGTCGTGCCCGTCAATAGTCTCGATATCGGCGCCGTGATCGAGGAGATAAGCCGCGAATACGGGCATCTTCCTTTCGCAGGCCTTGTGGATAAGGGTCGCGCCCTCCGGGCTTCGGAAGTAAAGATCCGCGCCGGCGTCGACGAGCTGTTTTGCGATCTCCTCTTTACCCGCGCCGACGGCGAAGCTCAAGGGGCAGTCTGCCTTGCGGTCGCGGTGGTTGACGTTTGCCCCCCGTTCTATCAGTAATGTTACCAATGGCGCATGCCCGCGCATGGCCGCGATGCCGAGGGCCGTGCTGTTGTCGCTGTCGCCGGCGTCGATCTCGGCTCCGGCGTCCAGAAGAATTCGAGCTATTTCCACGTTGCCCGTCGTGGCGGCAAAATGGATCGGAAGCTCGCGGAACTGGTTGTTATCGCGCTCGGTCAGCGAAGCGGGGTTGGATTTGACGATCTCCCTGACCCTGGCCGCGTCGCCGGCCTCGATAGCCCTGTGGATATCGCCGCCGAGAGCGGGCTCGGCTCCCAGGATCATGCAGGCGGCGAGGGTGAGAAGGGAAAGACGTCTTAACATATATCCTCCTTTTGGGAAGTGTTGAAATGGCCACGCACAATGCGTATATAATCACATGTGTATAAATTAACATCTTTGGGCCGGGCTGTCAACAGATTTTCGGGGAAATATTATCAGCCGGCGGCCTATGGAGTCGGGCCGCCGGAATTTTGCTTGCATAATGAGCCGCGGGGTTATACATTAGGGGCACGAAAATTCTAACCCGCATGTAATGTGCACCGCTAGCTCAATTGGTAGAGCAACTGACTCTTAATCAGTAGGTTCGGGGTTCGATTCCCTGGCGGTGTACTTTTTATTTCCCTTGGCATTAATAAATCGAGTTTATGGCTGCCTGCCGATCCGCCGGGTGATCGGTTCTGCGCTTCCGCAGCTTCTCCGGCTATAGATTCTCGATATCCTTGAGCAGCCCGCGCAGCACGTTCAACCGCTCGCTTATGATCTCGTCATCCTTGCGAAGGCATGTGTCGAAGAGATCGATATCGCTCTCTATATGATCGTTGTCGGAGGCGATCGATACGTTGAGCGCGCCTCCCTGCAGACCCACCCTGTCGAGAAGGGGGTACTGGGGATGATCTTTTTCGTTCTTCCTGTAGCGCTCGAGGAAGAACAGTCTCGTTTTGCAGATCAGTATCGCGAGATCGAGGACGCGGTGCAGGGGCATCTCCTCGGATTGTCTCGACCACTTTTCCCCGGTATATCTCCAGACCTTCGCGGAGATCTCGAGGTTCCCCCGCTCGTTCCACTGGGCGAGGCCGAGAGAAAGCCCCTTGGCGTCGGTGTTCGGGGCATTGCGCCCGTCAATGAGGTCGTAATCCTCGGAAACTATTACAGGCTTATGCCTTAATCCGGTCGGTATCTTCATGTTCCTTCCCTTCTTTTCTTTTTCTTATGTTTTTCTTGTGGTTTAGTAAAATACTGGTCTAGTATACTACTAAATTAAAGAACAATCAAGCAATTTCTCTGAGATAAAATATAATGTGGGCAGGCTGTCTTTTCTAAATCCGGCAACCCGCGGCTGGCGGGAATCGGGTTTTCAGTTTTGGCGTTCTCCGCTCCGGCTCTCACTCGATCCGGAATTCCGCCCGGACCGTAACGGTGATGTCCTTGACCTTGGCCTGCGTGTTGTACATGCCGTAGTCGCTGACTTCGTTGGAGAACGGTTCGTTTATCTGGAAGACGCCGGCACGAAGCGACGAAACGGGCCCTAGCGAGGCGCCCGAACTTCCGGCGATCTCCTCGGCCCGCTTACGGGCGTCCTTCGTCGCCTCCGAGAGCAGCTTCATTTTGAGATCGGCAAGCTTCGAATTGAGGTACTCCAGGTTCGATTGCTGCAGGATCACACCCGACTCCACGAGAACGAGCGGATTGAGGGCGAGCTCCTCCACTGAAGCGATATTTGATGTGATTATTATGAGGGTCTGCTGGATGTTGAATGTCGATGTCTGTCCCTGCGGGCCGTAGACCCGGTCGCTGTTGATCGGCTGGGCCATGATCTCCTTTTCTTCGATGCCCTTCGCCTTGAGCAGATTCCGCAACGCCGCGACATCCGCCTGCAGCATCCTGTATCCGGCGGCCATCACCTTCTCGTCCGAGGTGCGGCTGAGAGTTATCCTCCACTTGACTATGTCGGAGTCGAACCTGGTCGTTGCGGCCCCTACGACGGCGACGGTGTTGTCGCTCCGCCTCGCCGAGTAGAAGAATATTCCGAAGACCAGAAACGCGACGACGATCGCGATTCCCAGTATGACGGCATTGGAGGTTTTCACTTTTGCTCCTTTCTTCATGAGCCTCGAGGATCCCCCAACCGCGGTAACAAGTCAAGAGCTTTGGCAAAATCGGCGCCGGGGGCCGGCCCTTCCTTTTTTAACGTTTACACCATCGATATTGTTTTGTAAGCTTCAAAACATGACCATCGAAGACAGGATACGGGGCACGATATATGGCCAGGCTATAGGCGACGCCCTCGGTCTCGGGACCGAGTTTCTTACGAAGTCGGCCGTCAGGAAATACTATCCGCGGGGCCTTGCCGACTACGATCAAATCATCCGCGACGGGCATAGGCGCAAGTGGAAGGAAGGCTCCTGGACCGACGACACCGACCAGATGCTGTGCATCATGGAGAGCATTATCGACAGGAGAGAGGTCGACACGAAGGATATCGCCCTCCGGCTGTACAGATGGGTGGCGAGCGGGGCGGCGGACGTGGGGAATACGGTCCATTCGGTGATATCACAGCCCGGATTTCTCGATGATCCCCATCGGGCGTCCGAAAGCGTTTGGGAGAAATCAGGCCGGTCGGCGGCCGCGAACGGCGGGGTGATGCGGACCTCGGTCCTCGGAGTCTGGGATTACAGGTATCCTTCGAGGGTGCGCGAAAACGCCGCGAAGGTATGCAGGATAACCCATCACGATCCGCGCTGCGTCGGTTCGTGCGTCGTCGTCTGCCTCGCGATCAGCGCCATTCTGAGGGGGGTTACCTCCATCGACGAACTTTTCGAGGACGCGTACGACGAAGGGGCGCTTCACGATCCACGCATTGCCGAATACCTCGACAGGTCGAAGGGATCGCTCGACGCGCTCGATCTCGACGAGGGGCTGGATCCAGAAGCCGGATCGAACGGCAGCATAGGGTACACGCTGAAGGCCCTGGGGGCGGCCTTCTGGGCGATGAAACACTCGTTGTCCTTCGAGGGCGGCATTTCAAAGGTTATCCACGAGGGCGGCGACGCCGATTCAAACGGGGCGGTCACCGGAGCCCTGCTCGGCGCGCTCTTCGGTTTCTCGGAGATCCCCGGCAGGCTCGTTTCGAGTTTGAGAGGCAGGGCCCGGCTGGAGGAAAAGACGGTCCGGCTCCTGAAGCTCGTCGAATGCCGCCCCTGACGGATGTTTGACGCCGACCGGAGATTTCCTCCGTTCTTCCAGTTCAAAACGACAGGCCCGGGGTATAAGGATGTAACCTGAAAGAGGCGGGCCGCGACTTTCACGATGAAAGCCGGACGGCCTGGAGCGTGGCGGGAGCCGAAGGATGCCGTGTTGAGCAATTACAGGTCACAAGTGGCCGCTCTGGCCGTTTCCCTGGTCGTGCATCTGCTCGTGATGGTCCTTTACAGGCCTATAGCCCTCATGAGTTTCCCGCCCGATCGCGAAGAGCCCCTGGCCGCGCAGGCGACCCAGCCCCTCGTTTTCGAGCTGGTCGAGACCCCCGATGACGCGGTGAGGGAAAGATCGCCCGAGGCGAGGTACGCTTCCGACAAGGATGCGGCGGCGAGAAACGAGACGCGCCCGGAGGCCCTCGAGGCCGGGGAGGCTTACAGCGAGGGAATCGCCGACTACAGGATCTTCGAGGGGCGGTCGGGCGGAAGCGCGGCGAACGAGCCGGCCGCCGAAAGACCGGCGGCGGCCGCGACGCAGGACATGGTCATCCGGGTGCCGGAGGATCTCGGCGACATATTCAACAACAGCAGGATCGAGAAGCAGGCGGAAAGCCGGCCCTCCGGAGGGCGCCCGTACACAGACGACGCGAGTTACGACCAGAGACAATCGGCCGCGGATGTGCTCGGCGGGATCACCCTCAATACGTATAACTGGGATTTCGCGTGGTACATCCTCGAGATGAAAAAGAAGCTCAGGTCCAACGTGCATCCGCCGGGAGCCTTTTCCCCGCTCGGCCTGATCGACGGGCAGACCCTGCTCTCCTTCAAGGTGATGCCGGACGGCAGGGTGATCGATCTCAAGGTCATCGATTACAAGGGGGACAGGACCCTGATGGAAACGAGCGTCGACGCGGTGGAGGGCTCGTCGCCCTTCCTGCCGCTCCCCGAGAATTTTCCGGAGGAGTACCTCGAGCTCACATGGACCTTCATCTACTGGGTCTACAGGTAATCGATCGGAGGTAGAAAGGAATGACGGAATTCGTATCGGAACTGCAGAAGGGCGGGATCGTGATGATTCCGCTGCTGCTGGGGTCTGTCCTCGCGCTGGCGATCGTCATCGAAAGGGCCTTCCAGCTTCGCACGAAAAAGGTGTTGACCGGCGAGATCGTGAAGGCGATCGAAAAGATAGAGTCGGTCGAGGACATCAGGGTCGCCGAGAGGATCTGCGAGGCGAATCCCGGCCCCTTCGCCGGCATCATTCTCGTGGCTCTTCGCAACCGCGATCTCGGCGCCGATGAGCTCAAGGAGGCGATCCTCGACCAGGGAAGGCAGGAGATCCGGTCGCTGGAGCGGGGGCTGGTGGCACTCGAGACGATCGCCGTCGCGTCGCCGCTTCTGGGGCTTCTTGGAACGGTGACCGGGATGATCAAGGTCTTCAACGTGATTTCGAAGCAGGGGATCGGGCAGGCGAGCTACCTTTCGGGCGGGATATCCGAAGCTTTGATCACCACGGTGACCGGCCTCGTGATCGGAATCCCCGCCCTTGTCGCGTATAATCTGCTTACCAGCAGGGCGGAGAGCCTCGTCCTCGATATGGAAAAATATTCATCCGGCCTGCTGAGAAACATACGGGCGATGAAGGCCGGAGCTTCGGGCGCCGGCGCGAAGCCCCCGCTGGGGGCGGAACGAGGCGGGGCGGGCGAGAGTCGATCAGGCAGAGCCGATCGGGGCGGGGCGGGCGCTAAGGAGGCCGGCGATGCAGTTCAGTGAGAAACCGAAGCGCCGCGTAATAATAAGCGTGACCTCGCTGATAGACGTGATGTTCCTGCTCCTTATCTTTTTCATGGTCACCTCGACCTTTCTCGAACAGGCCGGGATGAAGCTCGATCTCCCGTCGGCGCGAAGCGCGGAAACTACGGTGACGCGAAGGCTCGTCCTCTTCATCGGCGCTGACAACAGCCTGGTCCTCGGCGATCGCCCCGTCCCGATCGACAGCCTCGAGGCGCTGATGGCCGAAGCCGCCTCCTCCTCGGAGGACGGGACGCTGGTCCTGAACGCCGACAAAACGGTGCAGCACGGGACGGTCATCAGGGTGATGGACATCGCGAAACGCGCAGGCATGAAAAGGCTGGTGGTCGGGACGAAGGACGAAGGGCGCTAGAAGGGCCGCGGACGCACTCCGCGGAAAACACTTTCAGACTATCCTTATCTCCGAGGTGATCTCGATCGCCTTCTTGTACACGGCTCCCACCCCGCAATACACATCTTCGGAGAGCTTCACCGCTTTCTCCAGCTTGTCCATCGGAAGGTCTTTGCCGCCGAACTCGTAGATCACATGCATCATTTTGTAATATCTCGGGTGCTCGTCGGTCAGTTCCCCCTCGACCCTGACGCGAAGGCTTTCGACCTCGACGCGCATCTTCCTGAGGATCGAAATCACGTCCATCCCGGTGCATCCTCCGAGCGCGACCAGCATCAGCGGCTTGGGGCGGGGCCCACGGTCTTCGCCTCCGACTGCGCCGTCGGCGTCCAGGATGATCTCGTGCCCGTTGACGCTCGCCGAGAAGGCCATCTTTTCCTTCCACGCTACTTCGATCGACATTTTATCCATTTTATACACCCTCCGTGTTTTTCGTCCGCTGCCCGAATACGTCGGCGCGAGCGCGCTTCCATGCTTTGTGGCTGCTCTAAAAGCGCCGCCGGTGCAGCGATTATGAAACAGATGCGCATAAAATGGAAGGGGGAGATGTCCGGGCCCTTACGAAAACGGCGAGCTTGCGCCAGGATGAATCATGGTCAACGCGGCATGGAATCATTGTCATTGATCGATCACCGGGTCGGCGGTAGAATGAAAGATACTTCTCCGGTTCCGCCGAACCCTTACCGTTGCACGGAGGCGATTAATGAGGCCGATGTTCCCTCGTACACTAGTCGCGACGGTTTTATGGGGAGTATTTCTTCTCATCATCGGCTCGACAGCATTCCATTACATAAGAAGATATACTGAGAAGATCCCCTCATCGGGAGGCGATGCGCCAGTGCCAGCCGGACTCGGGGCGGTCGAGCCCGCCATAATTAAAATGATGCGAAGGTCCGGTACCGCCTCTGTCACCGTTGCTGTGGCAAAAAACGGACGGATCGTCTGGGAGGAAGGGTTCGGATGGGCGGACAGGGAAAGGAAGATACCTGCGACGCCGGAAACGGCCTATCGTATAGCTTCACTCACGAAACCGTTCACGGTGACAGGGTTGATGACTCTCGTGGAAAAGGGTCTCGCGGATCTCGACAGACCGGTCAACGATTATCTCGAAGGGCCGGGGCTTGTCGCTCACGCAGGCGACGCGCATGACGCCACGCTGCGGCGCCTTGTCTATCACACATCGGGCCTTCCCGCCTATGTGAACATAATCAGGAACAATCCTTCCGGTCGGGAGCCGGATATTGACGAATCGATACGCGAGTACGGCATCCTTGTGACCTCTCCCGGAGAGAGATACTGCTATTCCAATCTCGGGTACGGGATCATCGGACATGTGATCTCCAGGATCTCTGGCAGGAGCTATTCCGATTTCATGAGGGAAGAGGTTTTCGAACCGCTCGGCATGGCGCACACCTATGTTCTTGAGGCGCCGGACCTCGAAAAATCCACCGCAAGGATGTACGATTCTAAAGGGAAGCCGATCGCGCCATACGACTTCGATCACCGTGGCGCCTCCGCCATCCTCTCGAGCGCGCGCGACCTTGTCGGGTTCGGCTTCTTCCATCTCAACGAGCCGCTGCCCGATCAGGCGCGCATACTCGACGGGCGGACGGTGGAGAGAATGCACGAAGAATCCGGCGCGACATTCACGGACTATCCGGGCAGCGTGAAGATCGATTATCTTCTGGGGAGTTTCGCGCGCGTCGATTACGGGGGGTACACTCTTCATGTCGGCACCGGAGGAATGCCGGGCGCCGCGTCGAGACTCACCCTTGTGCCTTCCGAAGGCCTCGTGACCGTCGTCCTTTGCAACGGGGAAAAGCTGGATCTCTGGGAGGTGGAAAAACTTCTTCTTGCCGCGATGCTGCCCGGCTTCAGGGACGAACCCGGGCTCTTCGGCGATTCAACCGCCGCGCAAGGGGATGATTCCACCTCGATGGGAGCGAATTTCGCGGCCGGACTCGAAGAAACGATCGCCCCGCCCGATTCCTTCGCAGGATCCTGGTCGGGGAGCATATCGACATCGTCCGGGCCGATTCCCGTGCAGATGGCCTTTTCACGAAATGGAAGTTCCGGCCTCACCCTCGACGGATTCGAACTGGATGGAAAATTTCTCAAGCCCATCGGACGAAGGACGGACCTTGGCGAGTCGGGATTTCATGATGGGTACTTCAGCTCCGTATTGTTCGGGAAAATCGGCACCGGCGACGCCGCCAGGGGCAGGCATGTCGTCATGATCGAGTGCCGGTTCCGTGAGGGCCGCCTTACGGGATACGCAGCGGCCGTCGCGATCGACCAGACTTTCATCTTCCCTTACTGGATGGAACTGCGAAGGCTTGCCGGCTGACCGCACATTTTAACGAGTACTGTGTCCGATTCCGGACACCTCGTGTGCCGCAAGCGGACACCATGAATCCCGGAACATGTCCATAACGTTCATTATAACAACGCATTAAAGTATTGGAATGGAGCTTGCCTTTACAACCTTGCAGGAAATGAACACCAGCCGGGGCGTCTTGAGCGTGGCAGCTTAATCGACGATTCCCGGCTGGATCGTTTTTCTCCCGCTGCAAGGATCGGACATCCCCTCGAAACTATACAGGGCTCGAAGGTTATTCCTGATGACGAATAGGCGTTCGGGACTGAATTCGATCTGTACAACGGATCGAAACCTGATATAGAATCCCGGGCACCAGGGATAATTTCAGGTGAAATGGCGGCATCGATGCGGGGATTGCCATGACAGGCGAGATGATTTCCCATTACAGGATCATTGAGAAGCTCGGCGAGGGCGGGATGGGGGTGGTGTACAGAGCCGAGGACACGAGGCTCGGCCGTTTTGTAGCCCTGAAATTCCTTCCGCCCGAACTGACCCGCGCCGAAGAGGCGATCGAACGGTTTGTCCGGGAGGCCAGGGCGGCTTCCGCTCTCGACCACCCCAATATCTGCACGATCCACGAGATAGATGAGACGAAGGAAGGCCGGACATTCATCGCCATGGCGTACTACGAAGGAGAATCGCTGAAGGCGAGGATCGCCCGCGGGCCGATCAAACTCGACGAAGCGCTAGAAATCGCAGGCCAGATCGCCATGGGGCTGGCCAAAGCGCACGGCGAAGGGATCGTTCACCGCGACATAAAACCCGCCAACATCTTCGTAACGAAGGACGGCCTCGTGAAGATCCTCGATTTCGGCGTGGCCAAACTGTCGGGCATGAAGCTGACGAAGACCGGCGGCACCCTCGGCACGGCTCCCTACATGTCGCCGGAGCAGGCGAGGGGCGAAGAGGTGGACGGCAGGAGCGACATCTTTTCGCTCGGCGCCGTGCTCTATGAAATGATCGCCGGGAGGCCCGCTTTCCCGGGTGAGTATGAGCAGGCGGCGATCTATTCGATCATCAATACTGATCCGGAGCCGTTGACCTCCATTCGCTCCGGGATCCCGATGGAACTCGAACGGATCGTATCGAAAATGCTCGCCAAGAGACAGGGCGAACGTTACCAGGGGCTCGGGGAATTCCTCGTCGATCTTCGAGCCGTGAAAAATCGGGTCGAATCGGGCGGGGAGGTCGCGGGCCGCAAGAAGAAAAGCCGCCGGCGCGGCATCCTGCTTGGGATAAGCGCGGCGGTCTTCATCCTGGCCGTCGGGATAGCGGTACGATCGATATTCGTTCAGCGCGCGGGACCCGTCGATTCCATCGCCGTGTTGCCGCTCGAAAATTTTTCGGGGGATCCGGCCCAGGACTACTTCGCTGACGGCATGACGGAGGCGCTTATCACGGACCTCGCGAAGATCGGCGCCCTCAAGGTGATCTCGCGAACGTCGGTCATGAGGTACAAGGACACGACCGAGTCTCTTCCGGATATAGCGCGCGAACTCGGGGTCGACGCCGTCATTGAAGGATCGGTGCTCCTCGTGGGCGATCGGGTGAGGATCACGGCTCAGCTCGTGGAGGCCTCGAGCGACCGCCACATCTGGGCTGAGAGTTACGAGAGGGATCTTCGGGACGTCCTTTCCCTGCAGCAGGAGGTGGCAAGGGCGATAGCGTCGGCAATCAAAGTGGCGCTGACGCCGGCCGAAACCGCGACATTGACGGCGGCGGCAAGGGTCGATCCGAAGGTCCACGATATGTACATGATGGGTCGATATCACTGGAACAGGAGGACCGCCGCGGATCTTAGAAAAAGCATGGAATATTTCGAGGGCGCCATCGCCCTGGATCCCCTGTTCGCACCCGCTTACGCCGCGATAGCCGACGCATACACCGTCATCGGGAACTGGGGATTCAGGAATCCGCTGGAGATGTACGCCCTGGCGAGGCGATATGCCGATAAGGCCCTGGAGATAGACGGATCGCTCTCCCAGCCTTACGCGGTGATCGCGGGCGTCGAGGAATTTTTAAATTTCGACTGGCCGGTGGCGGAAAAATATTACAGGAAAGCGATCGAGCTGAATTCGAATAACGCCACCGCGCATCAGTGGTACGCGGAGCTGTTGTCGCACCGCGGACGCAACGAGGAGGCGCTCTCCGAGATCGACAGGGCCCTCGAGATCGATCCGCTGTCCCTCGTGGCCGGCGAGGCGAAAGCCGTGACTCTCCTGAGATTAAAAAAATATGACGAATCGATCGCGGAATGCCGAAGGATCCTCGATCTCGACGGCGAGTTCAGAACCGTGCATCTCGTGGCCGCGCTGAACTATGCCGCGATGAAAAGGAACTCCGAATACGTGGCGGAGATTCAGGAACTCATCGCGGTGGACGAGAAGGGGAGAAGGTTCGCCGACGAGGGTGGCAGGGTTTTCGGCGAGGCCGGGATAAATGGATTCATCCGCTGGGTGGTCGAAAACATCGACATAATTTACGACGCGCCGTTCATCACTCCATACTACAAGGCCACGGGTTATTCGTGGCTCGGAGACAATGACCGGTCGATCGAATGGATGAGAAGGGCGATCGAAGTGCGTTCGCGCGACGTGGTCGGATGGAGATCGGATCCGTTGCTGGATAATGTCCGGGACGATCCGAGGTTTATCGCCCTCATTCGGGAGTCGGGGCTGGAATAATGATCGGCGAGACGATTTCCCATTACAGGATCATTGAGAAGCTCGGCGAGGGCGGGATGGGGGTGGTGTACAGGGCCGAGGACACGAGGCTCGGACGCGAAGTAGCTATCAAGGTGCTTGTCCGGCATCTCGGGGGCGACGAAGAGGCGAAGAAACGGTTCGAGCATGAGGCGAGGGCGGCCTCGACCCTCGACCACCCCAATATCTGCACGATCCACGAGATCGACGAGACCGTCGACGGGAGGATATTCATGGTCATGGCCCTCTACGAGGGGCGCACCGTGAAGGAGCTCCTGGCGGAGGGCCCGATCGATCCGGCCGGCGCGGCGGAGATAGCCGCGGGCATCGCGAGCGGCCTCGAGCGCGCCCACGGCCGGGGCATCATTCACCGCGACGTAAAACCGGCAAACATCATGGTTACCGGAGACGGCCTCGTGAAGATCATGGATTTCGGTATCGCCAAGCTGGCGAGCGCCGCGGCCATAACGGTCATGGGCGGATCGGTCGGAACGGCCGCGTACATGTCTCCCGAGCAGGCGGGATGCTCGGCCGTCGATCACCGCACCGACATATGGTCCCTGGGCGTTCTGCTGTACGAGATGCTGACGGGCAAAAGGCCGTTCGACGGCGATTACGACATGGCGGTGATCTACTCGATCATCAACGAAGATCCGCCGCCTCCGTCCGCTTTCCGCGCTGATGTTCCTAAGGATCTTGACCGCGTCGTCGTCAAGGCGATGGCGAAGTCGCCGGCAGAGCGGTTTCAAAGCGCCGGAGAGATGCGCGCGGCGCTCGAGGGCTGTCTTCGCTCCGGCGGCGGAAAAACGCCG
>JALOPX010000057.1 GCA_025453655.1 Candidatus Krumholzibacteriia bacterium | reverse complement strand
AACTCCCTTCTGCCGAGAACCCACTCCTCGTAAAGCTCCCTCTGGAGAGAAGCAACCGGCCTGATCGGGACCTCGCGGGTCTTTCCCTTGCCGTCCATTACCGAAAGGAGAATCCTCGTGTCGGCCGTGTTCGTGAGAAGCGAATAAAAATTCACTCCGCCGCCGGCCGGATTGCCGTTCACCGCCGTAATCGTCTCGCCGGGCTCGAGCCTGCTGTCGATCCTGTCCGCCGGCGAGCCTGGGATGACCCTGATTATTTTCACGCCTTCGCCGGAAGGCTCGATTTCCACACCCAGAAGCCCCGTGGTCTCGCGCAGGTCCGGCTCCAGATCCCCGTAGTAAAGCCCCATGTGGCTCGCGTCGAGCTGCCCGGCCATCAGGTTGAAAACGTCCCTGAAATCCCGTTTGGTCGAGGCCGCCATGGCCCACGGCCTGTATTTCTTCCCGAGCTTCTTCCAGTCCCTGCCGTGGAAAAGGGGATCGTAGAAGTTCGAGTCGAGGGCTCTCCAAGCCTCGTCGAATATCTGCCGCCGTTCCGAGGCGAAATCGATCGTCATGCGCGCCGATATCGCGACGTTTTCCTGGTTCTCGCCGCCGCTCTTCATCCTCGACAGCTTGCCGCTCTTGAGCGAGTAGAGCCATTCCTTCGAAGGATCGAAACTCACCGAAGCCGGATTCTGCCCGCCCTTCGTAAGCTCCTTCATCTCCTTCCCGTCCCATTTGACGGAGAAGAGGTCCCGCCCGCGCCCCGAGGGGCTGTCGGCGGTGAAGAAAAAGGTCCTGCCGTCCTTCGAAATCTCGATATCCCTCTCGTCTCCGGGGAATCTAGTGACCTGGACAAGCCGCTCGTGAATCTTCCCGAAATCTATCCTGACCGGTTTCGCCTCTTTTTTTCCGTCATCCTCACCGGAATCCTTCTTTTCGCCGCTTTTCTTCCCGGCCTTCCCGTCGGTCATAAAGGCTTCCCCGTCTTCCTCCTCCTCCCAGTCCTGGGCGGTCTTTTCCCAGTCCGCCTTCGCAAGCCAGACGAACCACACGTCGCTGTTCTGGTTGTTGCGGTTGGACGCGAAGGCCAGTTTTCCTCCGTCATCGCTCCAGACCGGATTGTAATCCCCCCTCGGATGCATGCTCACGTTGACGGGATCCATCGAGCTGTCGACCGCCTGTATGAATATTTCCGAGTTGAAATTGAGATCCTCGAGGGAATACGCGAGGTACCTGCCGTCGGGGCTCCACGACACCCCGCCCGGAGACGACCATCCCTCGAGAAGGGTCTTCTCGCCGGACAGCTCCCCCGCGGCCGAGACGGCGGCGACGATCAGCTTTCCGTTTCCCCGGCGGAAGGATATCCTACTGCCGTCGGGAGAGGCTTTGAGGGCCGACTCGTCCTCGCCGCTCGAGGTGACCCTCGCGATTTTCAGCTTGAGGCTTTTGAATAGGTCCGATTCCTTCCGATCTCCCGAGATAGCCGTGTAGACGTCGAACTGGCCTTCCCTGTCCGAAAGGAACGCCAGTGTCGTGTCGCTGGTCCACACGGGATCGATGTCCCGCCACGGCGAATCGCTCACGTTGACCGCCCGCGCCCTGGTCTTGTGGTTCTCGGTCACGAATATCTCTCCGTGAATCGACACCGCGGCGTATTTCCCGTTCGGTGAGATCGAGTACTGGTCGATATTCCCGTCGTACGTCATGTGCTCGACCGGGTCCTCGTGATAATCGGATCCTATTTCCATCACGAGCTCCCTGACGTTCCCACCTTCGATATCCATGGTGAAGATCCCCGTCCCACTCTCCGCCACGATCAGACCGCCGGCCTCGCTGACGTCGAAATACCTTATCCCGTCCCCCTCGAAGGAGGTGACTGCGGCCGGCACTCCGGTACGTCCGGCATCGTCGATTTCAACCGAAAAGACGTTATAGTTCCCGGGGAGGGCGCTGAGGTAGAAAAGGCGCCTGGGGCCGGCCCATTTCGGCATGTGATCCTGCGCCGCCGAACCGGCCGCCAGGGTGTATTTCCCGCTGTCCGTATCGTATATCCATATCTCCCTGTCGGCCGGCCCCGTGTAGCTTTCCCTCTCCAATCCGCACGCACCGTTTACGAACGCGATGTAGCGCCCGTCCGGGGAGACCGCCGCCGCGCTGCCGAGCGCCCCTATCAGCTTTGAAGGGGTGCCTCCGTCAATATCGATCCTGTGAATCTCCGTGTCCCATTCGACCTGGCGGTAGTCTCTCCTCGCCGTGAAGACTATCCCGTACCTGCCGTTCCAGTCGGTAACCTCGTCGCCCGCCGAATGCCACGTCAGCCTTTTCGGTATCCCCCCCTCGAACGGGACTGCGAAAACGTCGTCATTGCCGTACCTGTTGCTCGAGAACGCTATCTGCTTTCCGTCCGGGCTCCACCTCGGATGGCTCTCGTAGGCCTTATGAACGGTTATCCTTCGAGCGCCGCTTCCGTCGACGGCCGCCGTCCATATATCCCCCTGGTACGCGAATGCGATCCTTGTGCCGGACGGATCGATGTCGGGGAATCTGATCATCCTTGTTCCTTCAGCGGCCGGGGATGCCGAAGGCAACAGAGTCGCCACGGAAAGGCAGACCAATATCCATTTATGCATGCTCACTGATATCTCCCTTCTCGCAAATACGACGCAGACATGTCAGTGGCGGCGCGGCTGTGGCTCTGCGCGCCACGGGTGGCAATACTATAACATGAAGAAAGGTTTCTCAACGGTAATATGGGCCTTCCGGGCGTATTAGAACAGAAACTCAGCCGAAAGAACCGCGTAATTGAGCCAGGCGAAGGTGTACACGTCGTCGACGTCCGCTCCCCCCTCCACCGTTCGGTACCCGCCGCAGAAGCGCCAGTGGTCGCCTGCTTCGTATCTCAGCTCGAGAGAAGCATCCTCAGCCCTCCCGGGCCCGCCCGCCAGCGCGTCGATGTCGAACGCCAGATGCCATCCGTCGCCGATGCGGTACAGCCACCTCAGGTTGAGCAGCGGGACGAACCCGAGATCCGTTTTGCGCGCCGTGACTCCTTCCTGAGCGAGCTGGATTTTCGCGTCCCGGATCTTTCCGGTGAATCCGATCCACCAGGAGGATCGATCGCCCTTCCTGAAGAGGTACCGGTACGTCGCGCGCCAGGAATTGAACCTGTACACCGCGTCGGTCTTAATCCCCTCCTGGAATGATTTTCCCGCGAAATCGACGGGTGAGCCAAGCTTTCCGCTTCCCGTGATGGACAATGGGGCCAGAAGAATCCTTAAACCGTGGCGTCCGCCCGGGTTCCATGTGACGTATGCGCGCGCCGCCGGGTAGGGACCGCTGCCTATAACATCGACGAGGGAGAATCTCGTGCCGCCGGAGTTATTCGGTATCCTGACCTCGTTGCGATTCTGCCAGACGACGCCTCCCTCCATCTCGACCTCGAAGGGGAGCGCAGGATCCTCCTGCGCGGTGGCTCCATCCGCTCCGATAATCAGCATCCATGTAATTGACGAAATCAGGATCGACTTTGCGTTTTTCATGGTCTCCGCGTCCTTTCGACAGGAATCGCACCGTCTCTTCCATGGCTCCGGAGATTTGTCTTTGAGAGATAATGGCGTCCCCAACGGGATTCGAACCCGTGTTGCCGCCGTGAAAGGGCGGTGTCCTAGGCCGGGCTAGACGATGGGGACGCCCGGAATATTCGCGTCGCAATATTTTGGACTGCTGGAATCTATCAATGTGAATACGCAAAGTCAACGTTAAAATGGGACTGGGGGCCCTTTTCCGAAGCCGCGGCGGCTCGAGGGCCTTTTTCACACGTTTTCCCCGTCGTCGTCGAAGAACGAAAGCTGTCTGCTCGAATCCTCCCTGCGGTTTCTCGGCGGGGCCGCAGGCGGACGGAAGAAATCCCCCGCCCTGCCGTGTTTCTCGTAGAATCCAAGGCACACGTCCCTCATCTCGGCGCGCGTCGCGAGAAGGTAGTCGAAAAGCCCCGCGTCTATCATGTTGTTGACCGATATCATCGGAAGTTCGGACGACATCCTTTCAAGAAATATTTCCATGGACGCGAACGGGCCGTTCTTCTCCCGCTCGGCGATCACCTTTTCGAGTTCGGAATCGTTCAGGGTCCCGGATTCGTTCAGGGGCATTCTTATCCCCCCGCGAACCGCGGAATACTCCATCAAGCTCGAGTTGACGTCGGCGGGCAGCACGGCTTTGTCGACGCTTTCCAGATACTCCATGTATTTTTTCTGCCTCTCCCTCACATCCGAGGTGCAGTTCAGAAGGGCCGCGAAATACACGTCGTGATGCCTGGCCTTGAAGAAGGCCGTCCGGTAGCTTATGTAGGCCTGCGCGCAGCTGAATCCCTTCTCATATGTGAATTTGATGTTATGCAGCAGGAAATCGAAGATCTTCTGGGCGTTTTCCTCGTCGATCCCGTTCTCCATCGCCTCCCTTATGAAATCGAGCCTTGCTCCGAAGAGGCTGCCGGCCTCGACGGTCTGAAGGGCCTTTTCTATGCGCTTCGCCTTCGCTCCCGTAAGGGCGGTGGCGGCCTTGATAATCTCCCTGACCTGCTCTCTGTAAAGAAGCAGCCCCCTCGTCTTCTCGAGATGCGCCGCGAGGGAAGGATGCGGCAGATAAACCTTCCCCTTTTTCCCGGCATTCTCCACGTATTTCTGCCAGAGTTTCCCCTCGAGCGGGGCCGGCCTGTACAGTGAGATCACGTTGACCAGTTCGTTGAAATCGTTCGGGGCCAGTTTGGTCAGAAGATCCCTGATGCCCCTGCTCTCGAGGAGGTAGATCCCCGACGTGTTTCCAGACCGGATCAGGTCGAAGACCGCCGGGTCGTCGAGATGTTCCGGCTCCGGAGATCCGGCTGCCCGTGAATCCGCTTCTGCATCCGCGTCGACCGCGGCGGACTTATTCCTGAGATTTTTGACGGTCATCTCCAGTGCCGAGAGGAAATGGGATCTCTGCACCGCGAGCACCCATCCTCCCACATCCTCGACCTCCATGCTGTCCAGCATAAGGAAACGCTCCCCGGCCTGCCCCGCCACCCGGGAGACATACTCGCCTGCTCCCCTTGGAAGCACGATTATCCTGGCCGTGCTTTGATTGTAGTGGTGGACCCTTCCTGACAGGGCCTGCGCGGAATTCAGAATCCTTCTCGCCGCATCATCCCCCTTGTAGAGCCGGGCCAGGGGCTCCGAACCTTCGAGCATCTCCTGCAGAGCAGGCTTCTTCTTGGCTGTCGGAAGGGCGGAGAACAGCTCCTCCCTCGCAGCGCCGGTCATTTCCACAATCCCGGCGATCTCCCTGACAAGGGTCGTAAACGACATCTCCTCGCGCACGAACTGCCCCGTTATCTCATGACCCGGGAGAAGCCCCTCGAGCATCGACATCAACAGCTTCCACGCTCCCCTCGGCTTAAGCAGCTCGAGCTGAGCCGGGACGCCGGCCCGCGGCGAATTGAACGATTCGAAAACCAGGCCGTTTTCCACGGGATCCAGGGGAGTAACGCCGAGAAGATGAGCCGTGAAGCTCTGCAGTATCTCGCTTCCCATCGGCTCCAGCCTCAATCCCCTGCTCCTGCAGCTGTGAAAAAACCTCATAAGAAATAGAACGAATCCCGACAGCCCCTCCCTGGCGGCGCTTCGAAGCTCCTCCGAAAGGATCTTCTCCAGTTCCTTCTTCTCCGCGTAGCCGCGGCTGTGATATCGCAGCAGAAACCTTCTCGAGGCCATTTCGGCCAGGGTCCCGTCCGGGTCCGGGGCTTCGGTGAAAACTATCCTTCGAGACGATTCCAGTTCCACGTCGCAGCGCCCGGCTATTCTTCCCGATTCCTCGAGAGCCTCCCCGGCCACGTAGAAATAGGGCTCAAGATCCTTCCCCTTCTTGAGGTGGTACTCGTCGAGGTTCTCCTTCCCGTCCTTTTCCCCTTCCGGCGGACCCAGTTTTCTCAGGAGACCGTAATATTCCCCCTGTTCCCTCAGCATGAACCTGTCGTTATTCGTCGCGACCATCGGAATGTTCAGCTTCCTCGAAAGCGGGAGGAACTGATCGATGATGAACATCTCGGCTTCAAGATTGTGGTTCATAACCTCCAGAAAGACATTCCCCCGCCCGTAAATCGCGATCAGTTTTTCCACCACCTCTCTTTCGCGCGAGAGATTGCCGTGAATCACGGCCTGGCTCGTCTCGCCCTTCAGGCATCCGGTGAGTGCGATGAGTCCAGCGGATTGAAGAGCCATCTCCTTCTCCGTGACGAACTGCCCCTTTTCCTTTTCGTAGTGTTGGCTGACGAGGGCCACGAGGTTCCTGTATCCTTCAAGGTTCTCCGCCAGCAGGGTGAGATGATAGGTTCCCGGCTTCCCTGTCAGGGATAGATGCTGGATCTCTGCGCCGAGGATCGGCCTGATGCCCGCCTTCCGGGCGCGCCTGTGGAATTCGTGATGGCCGTACGTGGTCCACCTGTCGGTGAGCGCGACGGCCGGCATTTTGAGGAATGACGCCCTCGAAACCAGTTCTTCGGGCGTGAGCATGCCGTGATAAGGGCTGTTGACGCTGTGGACATGCAAAGGAACGTAGGGCATTTCCGCCACTCCAGATCTTCAGCCTCGCGCCGCGAGCCGGGAAATTTTGGACCGCCGGATCCTATTCCGTCCCGGGCATCAGAATGGAATTGAACAGCAGCTTGTAACAGCCGCCGGTCGAAGCCCTGAACTGCGGATTGAATCCGAAAAGAATGATCCGGCCTTCCCCCTTTTTTATCCAGGCCATCGCCGGGCTTTTCCCGCACTTTTCCATATTTTCCGCGTAACCGCTGAGCAGGATATCCTTCTCCGGAAAACTCGCGATCACCCTGCGATCCATGTCGAAATAGGGCGTCGAAGTCCGTAACACGGGCCGCCCCCTGTAAAACACCCCTGCCTCCTCCCCCATTCCAAGAGTCAGGGAATGATCCCGGGCAAGGACGATCCTCACTAGCGATCCAGGGCAATAGAGGCCCTCGCCGGCGAGCCTGTCTGAAATATCCGAGACCGGCAGGTTGAAATACTCGCTGCCGTTCTTGCCGCCTTCGATCGTAAGCTCACCCATGAACAGAGCGGTGGAACGTCCCCAGGATATGACCGTGCCGCCGCCGTCGACGAAGGCAAGGAGATTCCCCAACCCCTTCTTCTCCATCCCCTTTACGTATTCGGGCGGATATCCGCCCGAAAAGTATTCGTCCCCTCTCTTCATCTTTCCCGTCATCAGAATATCCCTGTCCGTATCCGGGATGATGATGACATCATAATTGCCGGCGATCTTCATGTCGGCCAGCTTGTCCGGAGCGACGGCCGTGAAGGGGATCCCGTAGCTGTCGAAAAGATACCTCGTCCATCCGGCGTCCATGTCGTGCTGATGCGTCTCTATCAATCCAATGCGCGGAATCCCGATCTTCCGGCTCGCGCCGATGACGCTTTCAATGGCTCCTCGTTCGGTTATGAATTCGGGGGCGATTTTCAAAGCGTCGATCAGCCTGTCGAACGCGCCCGCGCTTTTCTCGGGCGCCGATACGATGAAGCTTCCCGTTTCGACGCCGGAGCCGCCCTCCGCTTCGCCGCCGCCGAACCTCCGGACATCCAGCCCGACACCCATCGCCATGAATGCGGCCTTGAAACTCTCATTGTTGCCCGCCCTGAACACGGCGGTTGTTGCGCCGGCGGGCCGGCCCGTCGTCTCCTTCCCGAATCCGTCCACCGCCACCCAGTCTGATTCGATGGCCGTCTCCCTCGTCATGATCTCGAGCGATACCACGCCGCGGTGCAGCGGCAGGGACCAGCTCGCGATGTCGTACGGCTTTATTACTTCCCCGCCGGGGGTATATCGCCTTACCGGGTATACCTGCGCTTCCATGACCTCCTTGATGAAAGCCCTGAACGGCTGCGCTAGCGGTATCACGAAATCCCCCTTCCTGTAGATCTCTCCCCCCTTCGTCACTCCGTCCGCCCCCGCCCTGAAAAGCTTCACGCCGTGGAGCGCCAGAAGGTCGACCAGTTCGGCGAGCTCGCTCATGTCGTGCTGGCGTCCGCTCTCAGAGGGAAGGATATAATAGAAGGGCGGCATGGTGCTCCCCTTCTCGACCTCCCTGCGGCATATTTCGTTTCGGAACGAGAGGATCTCGCGCCTGTGCATCGATGCGGTCTTGAGGATCGACATCGTAGAGCTGATCTCGAAATCGACGATATCGGAAAGCCTCCACCATCCGCCGTCCCAGGGATCGGGCATGTTCGTGCTCTTCTTGTACTCCGAAAGCCCCTTGCCGTGCACGGACAGCTCGCCCGGCTCTATATAGACCGGCCTGGCCACCTGCGCGCTCGCGCACTCCGTGAGGAACCCGATCACGTTTTTCCAGATACACGTCTCGGTCGAGCCCGGCCAGTAGTCGTCGAACATGTAACGCTGGGCGACACCCGCGCAGCCGTCCCGGGTCATATCCTTGATAAGTCCCGATCCGAAGACGCCGGCCCAGTTCCAGATCCCGGCGTCCACATTCTCGGCGATCGGATCGTGGTTGGGCGGGACGAAATATCTGACCCCCGAAGAGCCCATCTGGTGTTTCTCCACCATCACCTGCGGGAACCAGTCCCTGCTGTATATCGCGGAGATCGCCCTTGTGTCTTCCTGGCTGAGCGTCACGAAATCACGGTTGTTGTCGTGCCCGACATACTTGTGGTAGACGCCCGGGAGGCTGCTGCCCTCGTATTTCGTCCCCTTGTATTTCCTGTAATGCTCCACGACCATGTCCATCCCGTCGGGATTATGGCATGGAACCATCATGAACACCACATCGGACAGCCATTCGAGTTTCTCGGGATCCGTCGTCGTCGCAAGGTCCCACGCTATGAGCGGGGCCGACTGCGAAGGGCCGACTTCGCTTGAATGCATGGACAGGGTGGCGAGCAGCGAAACAGGGCCGTTATCCAGAAATACAGCCAGTTTTTCGACGGGGATCCGGGTGTCGAGCGCGAGCATCCTGTTCATCTCTTTCAGCTCGTCCAGCCTCCCGATATTGCTTTCGGATGATATGAATGCGATGTAGATCGGCCGTCCCATCGGGGATCTTCCCGCCTCACGCAGCTCGAGCCGCGGGGAGGCTCCGTCGAGAATCCGCAGATATGCGATCATCTCCTCGTAATCGAACAGCATGCCGTCCGCGCCGGGCCTGAATCCGAAATGGGTTTCGGGCTCCGGGACCGCCTCCGTGGCGCCGGGTGCTCCGGCGCAAAAAGCGGAAGCAAGGAAAACATTTACCGCCGTCAGCAATGAAATCGCAAGTAACCGTCTCCGGCTCATCGCGGGTCTCCCTTTCTCTCGAGTGATTGCGAATCGGCATTCGATCTGTTTATTGACTGCCGGACATCATCCGGCCACGAAGATAGCACGCCCGCCCGCTTTTTGCATAGTGTGTAAAAAAAGCCGCCCGGGACATCGCCCCGGGCGGCACTTTCAAAAATGACATGCAGTCGGGATCAGTCCCCGTAACATCCGATATGCCTCGATATGACTATCCTCTGAACCTCCGACGTGCCCTCGCCGATCGTGAGAAGCTTGTAATCGCGGAAAAACCTCTCGATATGGTATTCCTTCATCAGGCCGTATCCGCCGAATATCTGCACCGCGTTGTCGACCACGGCGCCCATGACCTCGGCGCAGTAGAGCTTCGCCATCGCGGCGATCTTCGAGAACGGCTTGCCGGCGTCCTTGAGTGCGCACGCCTTGTAGAGCATGCATCTCGCCGCCTCTATGGTCGTCGCCATGTCGGCGAGCTTGAAGGCGTTGGCCTGGAACGATGCCACCGGCTTCCCGAACTGTTCGCGCTCCCGCCCGTATTTCAGGGCCAGTTCGAACGCTCCCTGGGCGCCGCCGAGCCCCATTGCCGCGATCGCGAGCCTGCCGTTGTCCAGTGTTTCGAGCATCTGCCTGAACCCTTCGCCCCGTTTGCCCAGAAGATTTTCCTCCGGGACCCTGCAGTTGTCGAAAAAGAGCTCGCCCGTATCGGAGGCCCTCCACATCATCTTCCCGGTCATTTTCCTCGCTTCGAAACCGGGGGTTCCGTTGGGCACGAGGATGCACGACATCTCCTTCCTCCCGTCGGAACGCTGCCCCGTGACCGCCTGCACCGTGCAGATTGCCGAGAGCTCGGAGGTGGAGTTGGTTATGAAAATCTTGCTGCCGTCAACCACCCACTCTCCGTTTTCGAGCTTCGCCGTCGTTTTGCTCGCCCCGGCGTCAGAGCCCGCGTCCGGCTCGGTCAGGCCGAAGGAGGCGAGGATCTCGCCGCTGCAAAGCTTTGGAAGCCATTCCTTCTTTTGTTTTTCGCTGCCGTAGTAGTTTATCGGGCCTATACCGAGCGAATTCCCCGCCGCGACCGTCGCGGAGTGCGACCCGTCAACCCTCGCCAGCTCCTCGACGGCTATGCAGTAGGAAAGGTAGTCCATCCCGGAGCCGCCGTACTCCTCGGAAACAGTGATGCCGAAAAGACCCATCCCTGCCATCTTCCGCGTCAGCTCGATCGAGAATTCCTCCTTCTCGTCGAGCTCTATGGCCTTCGGCAGAATCTCGCTTTCCGCGAAATCCCTTATGCTGTTCCTGAGCATTCGCTGCTCTTCTGTAAGTCCGTAATCGATTTTAATTCCCCCTGTTAATAATAACGCCTAAAGTATTATCTAGAACCCGAAATTCTCCGGCAGATCCTTTTCCGGGGTTCCCTCCGGCACCCAGGAAAGATCGAGGATCGTGTATGTCGGGTTCTGCTTCCTGAAGATCGGCACCACCTTCATTCCGATCTCGGGGTCGCCGAGCGACAGATAGCTCATGAGGATCGTGTCGACGCCCTCGAATTCGATGTTGATGAATTTGATCGGCTTGTCGAGGATGTTGAAGGCACCCGATCTTTCGCATACCATGAAGGTGTGGACCTTCGCGGTCTTTTTCGCCGTTGCCGTCATATCGATGATCGTGTTCCGCCCAAGGCAATCCGGGCAGTGTATCCTGAAGGGCTGATAAACGCTCCCCTTGTATTCGCAGCCCTCGTTGTCGCAACGCGTCCCGAGCAGTTTTCCCTTGCCGAGCGCTTCGAAGAAGGGGGCTTCCCCCCCGTAGGTGTGAATGTAGGTCATCGATCGCGGATTCGTCACGCCCATCAGCTTCCAGCCGTCCTCGGCGTTCCGTATGGGGATGTTGGGGGTCATATGATGGAAATCCCCCTTCAACCTGTACTTTCCGTTGCTCACGTAAACCTGTCCGAACATGCTCATGACGATTCTCCTTTACATCTCTTTCTTTATAAGGTGATCGGGATCCATCAGGATCGTGGAAGTGACGTGCGAACCGACGCCGGCATGGCTGATCGCCATCCCTCTCCTGGCCCCTTTAACCTGCAGGTCCTTCCAGTCGGCCGGTTTCTTGCGGTTGAACTCTTTCCATCTCTTCTCGTCTCCGTGGATTTCCGCCCACCTGTTCCAGATATGCGTCGCCACCTCGAATGTCTGCATTATGCCCGTCGCCCCTACGGCGTGCATGCATCCGATAAGCCCGCCCGAGATGTTCGACGGGAGTTTTCCAGGCTTTCCCGTTTTCGGATTCGTATGGTAGCAGTCCCCCGATTCCACGTAATCTCTTCCGTAACCGTATGGCCTCACGCCGATATCCTCGTATGTCTGCACGTCGCTGATCGTGAACGCGTCATGCAGTTCCAGCAGGTCTAGATCTTCCGTCGGGTCGGTCACTCCCGCCATCCGGTAGCCATACCAGGCCGCCATTCTCGCTCCCAAGAATCCTGAGAATCCGGGATACCTCTCCCCACCGGGGAATTCCCTGCCGAGATTCTTGTACTGATCCGGCTTCTCGTTCGGGAGAAGGGGGATCTCCATGTTGCGCCTGTCCGCCGGTCGCAGGGTGTGGGAACCGGCCGCGACCCATATGCGAAGGGGCTTGTGCGGAGCGTCCTTGCATAGTTTAACGGCGGTTTCTTCATCGCATATGATCGCGCACGCGGCGCCGACGCTCATCAGGCAGCAATCGAGCGCCCTCAGCGGATAGGCGACCACCGGCGACTTGAGAACATCCTCTACCGTTATGCTCATCGGAGACTGCGCGAACGGATTCATTCTCGCGTACCCATGATTCTTCACCGAGATCTCGGCGAGGGTCCGTCTGAACGATTCCTCCGCCTTCCCGAATATCTGCCAGTAGCGCTGCGCCATCACTGCGTAATATCCGGTATATATGTGACCGAGCGGCGATTCCCAGTCCTTGTCCGCGGCGCAGGATATCAGGAAGTTGCCCTCGTCGGTCGGCACCTCGTCCATCCTCTCCCACCCCATCGCGAGCACGCAGTCCGAGTATCCTGACGCGACGGCCTTGACGGCTTCCCACAGCGTCGATCCGCCCGTGGCCCCGCCGGTCTTCACGCCGATATTCCCGAGCGGATCGAGCCCGAGCCTGTCATGAATGACGGCTTCGCCGAGAAGCTGGTCTCCGAAATGATCGGCGAAATGCCCGTAATAACAGGAATGTATATGGCTCTTCAGTTCAGCCGCGGAGATGTTCAACATGCCGGAGGCCATGGTAAAGGCGTCAACGCAGAGTTCCTCCGTCCTTTTTTCCGGGATGGCGCGGTCGAATTTCGACTGTCCGGCCGTCACCAGATAGACGGGGCGCATCAGTTTAGGGACCTTCAGTTGCTGCTGGCTGAACTTGATCATCGTCAGAGCTCCTTTTCTTTCAGGTTTAATTGCCAGTCCGGCAATGGGATCATCTCATAAATTGACAGAACAAGCCGTTGGAGCTTGTTCTTTTTGAATAAAAACCTATGGCATCGGGCCGATGCCCTTCAAACCATACGGAAAGGCATTCTAACAGAGACCCCATTTCGTGTCCACATTTTTTCCTTACGGAGCCGCAATGAGTTTTTTGGATGAAAATCCTCCGATTGATGTTAATATTCACCCGTATATAAAGTAATTGGATCGCTCCGCGGGCGCGGATATCATTCAACCGGCTGGTCATCCATGGTTTTGAAAAGGTTCAGGACGGTTGTCGGAATTCTCAGGCTGTTCGGGGACGCCGCCGGGAAATGGGTGAGCGACGACGTGCCGGCGATGGCGGCTGCCCTCGCATACCACGCTTTGCTTTCCCTCGCGCCCCTCCTTATTGTCATTCTCGGGACGTTCAGGATCATCTTCGGCATCGAAGCGGTCGAGAACGAGGTGATAACCCAGATCGGGATCTCCGTCGGCGAACGTGCCGCGACCGCGGTGCAGAACGTCATACAGGATATGGAGCAGGGCCGCTCCGAAGCGCTCGCCCTCGGAGGAAGCTCCCTCGTGCTGCTCGTCCTTTTCGCAACGGGCGTATTCAAGCAGCTCATAGGTTCGCTGAACGCCATATGGGGCCTTGACACCGGCGCGCGGCGCGGATTCAGCGGCGGAGTCCTGAGGATGATACGAAGGCATTTTCTCGCCTTTCTCATGCTGATCGGGCTCGGGTTGTGGCTTTACCTTCTGCTGCTGTCGAAATCGATGGCCGCGATCCCCGAAAGGTTCTTTGTCGAATCCTTCCCGCGTTTCGCGGATTACGTTCCGCGGATTCCGTTTCTTCTGTCTCCGTTGCTTTACACCCTGCTTTTCTCGGTCCTGTACACGATCCTTCCGGACGCGAAGATAAAATGGCGCGACGTCTGGTTCGGCGCGGCCGTCACGGCAGTATTGTTCGTCATCACCGAGAAGCTGATAGGATATTACCTCCAGAAAACCCTGGTCACTTGTATATATGTTTTCGGTTGATCAAAATTTTGATGTATTTTCAATTTCTTGTATATGGTATGGATTTT
>JALOPX010000164.1 GCA_025453655.1 Candidatus Krumholzibacteriia bacterium | reverse complement strand
GAGGGCGGGGAGCATGAGACTCCCTCGGCGTCGAAAAGCGGAAGATTGTACTGGCAGCTTCACCAGAGTTATATCTTCATCCAGATAAGGGGAGGGCTGGTCATCATCGACCAGCACGCGGCCCATGAGAGAATACTGTACGATGGAATTAAAAAGACCCTTTCGGGAAGGCGGCCGTCCATCCAATCGCTGTTATTCCCCGCCACCCTCGAACTCACGCCGGACGAGTTCGAGAACTACGAAAGCGTGGCCGATCTTCTCCCGTCGATGGGGTTCGAGGTGGAACCTTTCGGATTCAGGTCGATCATAGTAAGGGCCATCCCATCGGGAACAAAAAACTGGAACGATGGAAGGCTTCTCCAGGATATCCTTGGCGAAAAGGGCCTCGGTAAAAGCGGAGTCGAGATGATGATGAAGTCATATTCCTGCCGGGCTGCGGTAAAGGCGGGGGAAAAACTGAGCGAGGAGGAGATGGAAAGCCTCAGCGATCAGCTTTTCGCCACGGAATTCCCCTTTACGTGCCCCCATGGAAGACCGACGATGCTCAGGGTCGATCTTGACGATCTTGAAAGGCGCTTTCAAAGAACGGTCACGAAGGAAAAATGATGCGCGCCCTTGCGATCATCGGCCCGACTGCCTCCGGCAAAAGCGCCCTCGCGATGGATATCGCGGCCCGGGTGGACTCGGAAATAGTATCCATCGATTCAAGACAGATCTATAAAAGACTGGATATAGGAACCGCAAAACCTTCAATGGATGAGAGACGCAGGGTTCCGCATCACCTCATCGACATTTTGGAGCCCTCGGAGAAATCGAACGCCAGCAGCTTCGCGCGGATTGCGGGAGAAGCGGTTGAAGCGATAAATTCCCGCGGGCGCCTTCCGATCCTGGTAGGAGGATCCGGCCTTTATCTGCGCGCACTCCTCGAAGGGCTCTTTGAAATAGGGCTCGATCCTTCGGAAAGGGAAGCGTTCGCCCGGAGCGTCGCCGGTGAGGAGACCGTAAGACTCAGGGAACGGCTGATCGAGGCGGATCCGGAGAGCGCCGCCAGGATACATCCCAACGACAGGTACCGGATCACGCGCGCGCTGGAGGTTCTTTCTCTGTCCGGAACCACGCTGAGCGGACATTTCAGGATTCAAAAAGATTCGACGACCCCTGCAGTCCCTTTCCCTTGCCTAAAAATCGGCCTCGATCCGGACAGGGGGATTCTCCACAAGATGATAAACTCCAGAACCGCCGGGATGATCGGGACAGGATGGATAGCTGAGGTTGAGGGCCTTCTGCGCGACGGGGCCGATCCCTCCTGGCCGGGAATGAAAACCCTCGGGTATCCCGACGTTGTGGCGCATATCAGGGGGGAGATGACCATCGATGCGATGACCGACAGGATATCGGCCCGGACCAGGCAGTACGCGAAACGGCAGATGACGTGGTTCAGGAAGGAAAGGGAGGTCAGATGGATCGATCCGGTGTCGGCGGACCTTCCCGGAGCCGTATTGAAGTTGCTTGACAGTGCCGGTATTACCTGATAATTTATCATTCTGATACGTAAATTATGCGGGCGTAGCTCAGTTGGTAGAGCATCAGCTTCCCAAGCTGAGGGTCGCGGGTTCGACTCCCGTTGCCCGCTTTTAAACTTCGCGGAATCCCTGCGGGCTCGAGAGGTCCGCGGGGATTTTGTCAGGAAGCGATGTCGGTCAGGATAAAATATCTAAGCGGCGAAAGCGGATTCTTCCATCCCGGAGACGAGATCATTTCGATAGGCGGCAGAAAGGTGAACGACCAGCTCGACCTTCTTTTTCTCGTTTCCGAGGAGGGATCGGCTGAATTCGTCGTCAGGAGGGAATCGGGCGGGAAAGCCGCAAGGCGCATCAGATTTTCGACCTTCGAGAAAGCGGCTCCCGTGCTCGAGGAAATGAGGTTTAAATCCTGCGGCAGCAGATGCATCTTCTGTTTCGTCGACCAGATGCCCGCGGGACTCCGGCAGTCCCTTTACAAAAAAGACGACGATTACAGGCTCAGTTTCCTGTTTGGAAACTACGTCACGCTTAACGATATCAGTGACAACGAGTTGGATCGAATCATCAAATACAACCTGTCTCCCCTGTACGTTTCGATCCATTCGACCGCAAGGAAATCTCGGGAAAGGCTCTTCGGGCGGCCGATGACAAGGGAGATCCTCGACGACCTTCGCCGCCTTTCGGACAATGGAATCACGATGCACGCCCAGATCGTGCTCGTTCCCGGGGTCAACGACGGCAGGACCCTGGAGAAATCGGTCCGAGATATCCGGCGGTTTTACCCGGCCTGCCGCACACTGGCTGTGGTTCCAGTCGGCCTCACGGCCAACAGGAGGGGATTGACGAAACTCAGAAGGTTCAGCGGCGACGAAGCCCGGAAGCTCCTCGACTGGGCCGAAAAGAAGCGATCCCGTTTCATGGCGGGCGGCGGAGGCGACCCCTTTCTCTACATGTCGGATGAATTCTACCTTCTCGCGCGCCGCCCCTTCCCGGAAGCGCGGTTTTACGGGGATTTCGAGCAACTGTCCAACGGCGTCGGGATGTGCAGGCTCTTTATAGACGAGTTAAACCGGGACATAGAGAGACTCAGGCGCAGGGGCCTCGGGAAATTCAAGATGACGGTCGTCACCGGCGAGCTCGGAGGAAGGCTGATCCGCGACCATCTGGCCCCGGTCCTGAGGAGGAAGCTGCCCGAAGCGGGAATAGAAATTCTTGTCGTCAGAAACCGCCTCATGGGAAGGAATGTAGGGGTTTCGGGGCTCCTCTGCGGGAGGGATATCATCGCGGCCGCGGAGAAAAAGGCCGGCCGGAGACGCTGCCTGATCCTCCCGCCGAACTGCGTCAACCACGAAAATCTCCTTCTGGACAATATGAAACCCGCCGATATCGGCAGGAAACTCGGCATCAGGGTCGTGGTCCCTGAAATGACATTTCTCGAGGATAAGGTGGTCAGGAAGTGCCTGGCCGGAGGATGCCCGTGAAAAGATACTCCACTGTAGCGATCATCGGTAAGCCGAATTCCGGAAAATCGACCCTTTTCAACAGAATAGTCGGCTCGAGGAAGGCTATCACCTTCGAAACGCCGGGGGTCACAAGGGACAGGATGGAAGAGACCGCAGTATGGAACGGGGTCGAATTCCTTCTCGTCGATACCGGCGGATTTCTTCTGGGGGACGAGGATCCCCTTCAGCCACTCATAACGGAACGGATACAAAAAACCGTTGAAGAGGCCGAACTGGTCATACTTCTCGTCGATGTGGATACCGGCATGACCGCGGAGGACGAGAATCTGCTGAAGACATTCAGGGCCTACCGCGACAGGATGATCCTGGTGGTCAACAAGGTCGAGAGCGGCCAGGACAGGATCGACGCGACGGAATTTTACGGCACCGGGCTTGGAAGCCTGCACATGATCAGTTCCCTTCACGGGCACGGCGTCGGAGAGCTCCTGGACGAGATCGTCGAAAGGCTCCCCAAAAAGCCCGTCCCCAGGAAAATCGTAAATGACATACGAATAACGATAGCCGGCAAACCGAATGTCGGTAAAAGCTCCATTCTCAACGGCCTGATAGGCGAAGACCGGCATATAGTGTCGGAGGAGCCCGGCACCACGAGGGATTCGATCAATCTGAGGCTGAAATACCACGGCAGGGACATAATCCTGATCGATACGGCCGGGGTGAAGAGACGCTCGAAAACGGAACGCGGGCTCGACTCGATAAGCAGCCTTAAAAGCATTCGCAGCGTTGAGGACTGCGACGTCGCGCTGATAGTGCTGGACGGCTCCGAACAGGAGATCTCCAGGCAGGACACCAGGCTGGCTTCGGTGCCTCACAAGGCGGGCAAGGGGATAGTCATACTCATAAACAAATGGGATCTGGTGGAAAAGGATGAGATGACTTCCACCAGGTTCATCCGCAGGGTGAGGGAAACCATGCCTTTTATCGATTACGCGCCTGTTCTCACGATATCCGCCCTCGAGGGAACGAGGCTGCAGAAGATATTTCCCCTCTGCCTTCAGATTCAGGAGGAGAGGAAGAAGGAGGTCCAGACTTCGGACCTGAACAAGGTCCTGGAGAAAGCCGTGG
>JALOPX010000056.1 GCA_025453655.1 Candidatus Krumholzibacteriia bacterium | reverse complement strand
GCCTGGTTTTCCATCGACGACGATCAGGAGGGCGGCACGACGGGGGATTCGGACGGTATCATCGAAAGCGGCGAAACGATCGGGTTCGACATGGCGGTTCGAAATGACGGGATTTCGACCGCCGTCGATTCGCGCCTTACGGCCCGATGCTCGGACCCTTTCGTGGCGATACTCTCCGACACCTGCCGCATAGGCGATATGCCCAGGAACACTACGCTGCTCCTCGACGACGCGGTGGTGTTAAGCATCTCCGACGGAGCCCCGGACGGCCATTCGTTCGACCTGGATTTCACCCTCTCCTGCGAGGGGCAGGCGTGGAGCGTGCGCCAGTCGATCGACATCGACGCCCCGGGCGTAGACCTGGCCTCATGGTCGGTGAGCGACCTGCCGAACGGCAACGGGAACGGCTGCATCGAAGCCTGGGAGTATCTGAAAGTGCATTGCTCCTGGTTCAACGACGGGAGCTCGGACATCATAAACCCGGTGATCTCGATAACGGCTCCGGAGGACGGCTGGAGCAGGGTCGTGAGGAAATACGAAACGCTCCCGGACATCCCTGTCGGAGAGACCGTCTTCTCGTCGGGGGAGCTGGAGCTGTTCGTGAGGGAATTCACCCCTCCGTTCTCGGAGGTCGCCTTCTTCCTGACGCTCGAGGCCGACAATATCGCGGCCCGCGCGGAAACCCTCTCGTTCACGACATGCGGGAGCGGACTGGAGGACGACGTTTCGGCGGAGGGCCCCTGGACCCACGGAGCCCTCACCGGATACGACGGATGGCACGTCACCGGGGAGGACTTCCACTCAGCCCCGTCGAGCTGGAAGTGCGGGGGGGGCGAAGGCGAAATCTACCCGAACATGATGAACGCCGTCCTCGTCACGCCGCCCCTCTGCCTTTACGACAACTCGGTTCTCACCTTCACGCACAGGATGCAGGCTGAGGCGACCGCCGTCTATCCATACTGGGCCGAGGACGGGGCGATCGTCGAGATCTCGACCGACGCGGGCTCGACGTGGACGGTCGTCTACCCGACTGTGACCTATCCCTGCCGGGCGAGCGCGGCGAACACGATCTCATTCCCTCCGTACCAGAGATGCTATTCGGGAACGATAGGATGGAAATCCGAGACATTCAACCTCTCGGCGTGGAAGGGGCCGGTTCTGATCCGTTTCCATTTCGCGACGAATGAACAGATAGGCTTCTCCGGCTGGTTCATAGACGACATCTCGGTGACCACGGAGCGGCTGACCGGGGACGGAGACGACCCTCCTTCGGCCGCGCGGGCGACGGCCCTTCGCGGCGCGTATCCCAATCCCTTCAACCCGTCCACCAGCATTCAATACTGCGTATCGGGAACCTCGAGGGTCAAGATGACCGTCTATGACGTGGCCGGCCGGCGCGTCCGGGCCCTTCTGGACAAGGTCCATGACGGCGGCTCCTACAGCGTTTCGTGGGACGGCAGGGACGATTCCGGGCGCCGCGCGGCGAGCGGCGTCTATTTCTGCCGGATGGATACGGGCCTCTATTCGGCCACGAGGCGCCTCGTTCTCCTCAGATGAACGGGGCTTCGTTTCAACCCTTGCGTGAATCGAGGAAATGGAACAGCTCGTCCTTCACCCTCTCCGTTTCCCCGTATCCGAGGTCGATTATCTCCCCTGCCCGGTCGAAATCGAAGGTCTGGAATGCTCCCACCCCCGGGTTGATCATGAAGTGCGGGCCCGTTTTCAGCTCGGTGAGCTCGAGCACCCTCGCCGTCGTGATCGCGAGGCTGTCGGTGAAGATATCCATGATGTTTCTTTTTCGCCGCCCCCTTTTCTCCTTTTCGACGAGTGCCTTCCACTTTCCGGGATTGATGGAGGATAAGAGCGGCTTCCCGGCGACGCTTTCCCTCATCCAGTCGTCCACCTTTTCGAGAAGGCCTATGCGCCCCGCATTGTGCGACATCCTCTCAGGGAAGACCGACCTGGAGGCGTTGACGCCGATCACCTTCCGGGCGCCCAGTTCCTTCGCCAGGTTTATGGGAACCGGATTCAGGATCTCCCCGTCGACGAGGTGCCTTCCCATCGCCCTGACGGGCGGGAATATCCCCGGCATGCAGGCGGAAGCGCTCATCGCCTCGACGAGGTCCCCCTCGCGGAAAACGAATTCGCGCCCCGAATCTATGTCTGAGGCGACGCAGGCGAACGGTATCTCGAGATCCTCGATCTTTTTATCTCCGAGATTCGTGCGCATGATCTTCTCTATCTTTTTCCACTCGAGGATGCTCTTCCCGCCGAAGGATAACTTCACGACGCTCAGATAGTCCTTCCAGCCGAAGCTCGTCGCGATCTCCTTCATGAATTCGGGCGTGAAGCCGGCGGCGAACGCACCTCCGATTATCGAGCCGATCGAACTTCCCGAGACGCATTCTATCCTGACGTCGTGTTCCTTGAGCCAGAGCAGGACGCCGATGCTGCAAAGGCCCCTGGCCCCTCCCGATCCGAGGGCGAGACCGGCGCCCCGCTTCTTCCTTGCCATCTTATTCTCCTTTCGTCTCCCGCCCCGTCACCATGTGCCCGGCCGCCGCCCGCCGCGGCCCCCGCCTCCCGCCCGAAGAAGCCCGGGCCGCTTGACGAGCAGGTACAGAAAAGCGGCGGTAATGGACAGCAGGGCCATTATCAGGACGGGACGGTCCTGAAGGAGCCGCGGCTTGATAAGGACCGATATCAATATCCCCGATATCGCGCCTCCGAGGTGCGCCTCATGGCCTATGTTTCCGAGGCCCGTCCTTATCCCCCACACCGAGACGGCGATGAAAAGTATCCCGAACAGCCAGGACGGCATGGCCACCGGGAGGAATAGTATCGATATCGAGCTGTCCGGGAAGAGCAGGATGCTCGAGTATATCACGCCGCATACCGCGCCCGAGGCGCCCACGGCCCGGTAAGACGGGTTGTTTCTCTGAATATAGAGCGCCAGCAGGTTTCCGCCGAGGAGGCTCCCGAAGTAGACGGCCAGGTACGGCATGAATCCGAAGACCGTTCCGACGCCGACGCTGAAAGAGTAGAGGGCCATCATGTTGAAGAGCAGGTGCCCGGCGTTGGCGTGGAGGAATCCCGACGAAACCATCCTCACGGCCTCGCCGCGGCCGAGGATATCCCCGACCGAGAAGACGTTGCGTTCGAAAAATCTCCTGTCGCCGAACCCCCTCCATGAAAAAAGGACGTTGGCGATGATAAGCATGACTGTAAAGGCTTCGTTCGCGGCTTCCATCCGCCTCTCACCCTCCCGCGCTCGGCGATCACAACGATATCGCGCCCCTTGAAATATCCTCGATTCTGCCCCTGCAACCGGCCAGCGAATCCTCCGGGACCCTCCCCGTCAGCACGACGAGGTCCGCGTATTCCACTCCGTCGATCTCGCCGCCCGCCTCGAGTATGGCGTCCCTTATCTTCTCATGCAGGCTATACGGCATCTCCAGCCTGAATTCCCTCCTCGGCACCAGCCTCTTGACAGGGAGGCCTGCCAGGACATCCCTCGCGCAATCGCCGTAGGCCTTGACGAGCCCGCCGGTCCCGAGTTTGGTGCCTCCGAAATACCTGACCACCATGACGAGGACGTTGATTATCAGGCTCCCCTTGAGCACCTCCATGACGGGCCTCGCGGCCGTGCCCTTCGGCTCGCCGTCGTCGCTCATCCCCGAGTTCTCCGTGTTGGTCCCTCCCGTGATGAACGCGAACACGACGTGGCTGCATCCGGGGTGCTCCGCCCTCTTCTCCGCGACGAGCCTTCTCGCCCCGGCCGCGTCCGACACCGGAACGGCGAAGGCGAGGAACCTCGAATTCCTGACAACGGACTGGCACGAGTTCGCGCCGTCCGGAACGTATCTCTCCATCTTCATCCAGGTCCCTCCGGATCCGCGGAATAATAACAGTTGAACGGAAGGGAGCTTTCATACTATTTATTACGTGACGACTGTTCAAGCTTTGTTTTCATGCCCCGGTCCCGACGTGGGGCCGAGGCGGAAGTGGAGAGTGATTATGGCCGATGTCACAGCGAGATTCCTCGAATACGTGAAGATAGACACGAAGTCGGACTACGATTCGACAGCCAATCCGAGCACGCCCGTGCAATTCGACCTCGCAAGGAAGCTGGTCGTCGAACTGAAGGCGCTCGGCCTCGGGGACGCCGCCGTCGACGAAAAATGCTATGTCATGGCCACCCTTCCCGCGAATATCGAAAATAAGGTCCCCGTAATAGGGTTCGTCGCTCATCTCGATACGAGCCCGGACATATCGGGCGCCGGGGTGAAACCGCAGTTCGTGAAGAACTACGACGGCGGAGACATCGTCCTGAACAAGGCTGAAAATATCGTTCTCTCCCCCCGGGATTTCCCAGAGTTGAAATTCTACGAGGGGCAGACCCTCATCACGACCGACGGGACGACACTGCTCGGCGCGGACGACAAGGCCGGCATCGCGGAGATCATGACGGCGCTCGAGCGCCTGCACAAGCACCCCGAGATCAAGCACGGCACGATCAAGATCGGTTTCACGCCGGACGAGGAGATAGGAAGGGGCGCCGATCATTTCGACGTTAAGAAATTCGGGGCCGAATACGCCTACACGCTCGACGGCGGGCGGCTCGGCGAGCTCGAGTTCGAGAATTTCAACGCCGCGAAGGCGACGATCGCCGTCAAGGGGCGCAACGTGCATCCGGGTTACGCGAAGAACAAGATGATCAACTCGATGATCATAGCGATGGAATTCAACTCCATGCTCCCGGTGCGCGAGACCCCGTTCAACACGGAGAAATACGAGGGTTTCTTCCACATGACCAATATGAGCGGCGACGTCGAGAACGCGAAGCTCGTATACATCGTGAGGGATCACGACATGAATAAATTCCTCGCCCGGAAGGAGCTGATGCGGAAGATCGGCGCGTTCCTCAACGAAAAGCACGGCGAGGGAACGGTTTCGGTCGAGCTCGAGGACCAGTACTACAACATGAGGGAAAAGATAGAGCCGGTGATGCACGTGGTCGAACTCGCCGAGCGCGCGATGCGTGACGCCGGGGTCGAGCCGAGGAAGACGCCGATCAGGGGAGGCACCGACGGGGCGAGATTCTCCTACATGGGGCTTCCGACTCCGAACATCTTCACCGGGGGCCACAACTATCACGGCAGGTTCGAATATATTCCGGTCGATTCGATGGAAAAGGCCGTAGAAGTGATCCTGGGGATAATATCGCTTTACGCCGCCAAATGAGGCTCCCGGCCGCGGCGCGGCGGGTCTCCCGCCGCGTCATGGCTCGATCGGCCTCTTCGGGGGTTTGGCCTTCTGGAACCCGAGCTTGTTGATATCGACCTCGCCCCTCGCCATGAACCCCTCGCCGAGAACCTCGTGCACCTTGTTTATTATCACGAAAGCGTTCGGGTCTATCTTCCTCACTTCGTCGACGAGCCTGTAGATCTCCCTGCGGCTCACGACGGTGAACAATATGTCCCTCTCGACGCCCCTGTAAAGCCCCCGGCCGTGGAACGCCGTAACACCGCGTCCCATCCCGTGCAATATCTGTTTCGAAATCTCCTCGTACCTGTCGGAGATTATGAAGGCTGATTTGGCGTAATCGAAGCCGAGGATGATCATGTCGATCAGTTGAGAAGAGACGAACAGCATGAAAAAGGAATAGAGCATCAGAAGGACGACCGGCTTTTCCGGTGAAAGGCCCTTCACCTGCAGGACTACTCCCGCCACGCATATGACGAAGAAGTCAGTGATGATTATCACGACCCCCGGTTTCGCCCTCCACCGTTTCTTCGCGACGGCCGCGACGATGTCGCTCCCGGCGGTCGTTCCCTTGAACTTGAAGATTATCCCCAGGCCGACTCCTATCAGTATCGCCCCGATCAGTATAAGGAAGAAGAAATCGTTTTCGAGGAGATACTTTATCGTGCCGGTATCCTGCAGCCTGATCGAATGGATGATATTCCCCCTGAAAAGATCGACGCAGAACGAGTTGACGGTGAATCCCCAGAATGTCCTGAACCCGAACGATTTTCCCAGCTCCCTTATTCCCCAGACGAACAGCGGGAGGTTCATCACCCACATCAGAAGGCCGATGGGCAGGGTTCCCCCCGATATGTAATGGACCGCCATCGACAGCCCGGTCACCCCTCCCGGCACCACCTTCGCGTCGACCAGGAAGACCGCCACGCCGAGGGACATGACGGCGGCCCCGATAGTGATGAAGAAATATTCCCCGAGGGTCCTTGAACCGATCCTTTTCAACTGACGACCTCCGTCAACGCCGGGCCCCGCGGCGTCCGCGCTCACCGGCGCGGGGCGGGCCTTCCCGGCGTGATCATCCCGGAAGCACGGCGATGCGCCCGGCTCCCTTTTTCGTGAATCCGCCTATCGTCGCCGCCTCGATTCCCCTCTCGATCAGCCCGGCGAGCAACTCCTCCGCGCGCACTTCCGGCAGCGCGATTAAAAGACCTCCCGAGGTCTGCGCGTCGCATAGAATCATTTTCTCCGTCTCCGAAACCGATGGATCCCAGTCGGTGACCGGAGCGGTGAAAAGATGGTTGTTCACGGTTCCTCCGGGCACGACGCCTTCCGCGGCGAGCTCGAAGGTCCCCTCTATGACCGGGACCCTGTCCTTCCAGATCACGGCGTCCACGCCGGCCCCCTGCGTCATCTCCTTGAGATGCCCCATCAATCCGAATCCCGTGACGTCGGTGCACGCGCTCACGCCGAATCCCTCTAGCGCCTCCGCCGCGGCCCGGTTCAGCGAGCTCATCACCTCCACGGCCCTGGCGGTTATCCCCGGGCCGGCGATCCCCCTCTTCATGGCTGTCGCTATTATACCGGTTCCGATCGGTTTCGTCAGTATGATGGCGTCTCCGGGTCTCGCGCCGGAGTTGCGCAGGACCTCGCGCGGATCGACCGTGCCGGTCACGGCAAGCCCGAATTTCGGCTCGCTGTCCTCTATCGTATGCCCCCCGATTATCGATATCCCGGCTTCGTCGGCCTTCGAACGGGCTCCGTCGAGAATAAGCCTGAGGACGTCCAGCGGGAGCCTCCTCTCGGGAAACCCGACGATGTTCAGCGCGAAGATCGGCCTCGCGCCCATGGCGTAAATGTCGCTCAGCGAATTCGCCGCGGAGATCGCTCCGAATGTGAACGGATCGTCGACGATCGGGGTGAAGAAGTCGACGGTCTGAACGATCGCGAGGTCCTCCGTCAGCCTGTACACCGCCGCGTCGTCCGATTTGTCCTGCCCGACCAGCACGTTGCCGTCTTCGGACCGGGGAAGCCCCGAGAGCACCTTCTCCAGGTCCTGCGGCCGGAGCTTGCAGGCGCATCCGAGCCCGCGCGTGAAACGGGTGAGCTTCACCGAAGCGCCGAGCGCCGCCGTCGCCTGCGGGCTCTCCCCGTCGCCGGGCTTCAACCGTTTCACGGCGTCGACGATCACTTCCAAAGCCCTGTCGATCTCGGTCTCGGTCGTACCCCTTCCAGTCGAGAAACGCACCGTCCCCATTGCAACGTCGACGGGTATCTTCATCGCCTCGAGCACGGCGGAGATGTCCACGGAATCGGTATGGCAGGCGGCTCCCGCCGAGGCCGCCACCTCTTCGCCCATCCCGTCGAGCAGCGTATTGGCCTCCACCAGGGGGAAACTGACGCTCAGCGTGTTCGGCAGCCGGGCTTCGGGGCTGCCGTTTATCCTGACGTACGGCAACGCGGCCCTGAGCCCGTCCTGAAGGCGGTCCCTCATCCTTCTCATGTGCTCCATGTTATTTCCGAGGTCCCGCGCCGCCACGCGCGCCGCCGCCCCCAGCCCCACGATCTCGAGGACGTTCTCCGTCCCGGCCCTGAGATTGCGTTCGTGGTCGGCGCCGTGGATCAGCTTGGCGAGATTTATCCCATGCCTTATGTAAAGGGCCCCGACGCCCTTCGGAGCGTAGAATTTGTGCCCCGCGACCGAGAGAAGATCGACTCCCAGTTCATCCACGTTTACCGGTATCTTCCCGACCGATTGCGCGGCGTCCGTATGAAAGACCGCTCCTCCCCGATGGGCGGCGGCGGCAAGCCGGGACACGGGCTGCACCGTCCCCACCTCGTTGTTGGCGTGCATTATCGAAACGAGTATCGTGGAGGGAGTCATCGCGTCACCGAGGTCGGAGACCGAGACCATCCCTTCCGCGTCCACGGGAAGGCGCGTGACGCTGAAACCCTCCCTCTCGAGGTGGGCGCAGACCTCCATGACGGCGGGATGTTCGATGGCCGAGGTTATTATGTGATTTCCCCGTTCCCTCAGGGAATACGCGGCCCCTTTTATCGCCATATTGTTCGATTCGCTGCCCCCGCTGGTGAAAACGATTTCGTCCGGACCGCAGCCGAGAAGGTCGGCCAACTGCCTCCTGGCATATGCGACCGCCCTTTTAGCCTGCAACCCGTACCAGTGGGAACTGGAAGGATTCCCGAAATTATCCTCCAGGAAAGGACGCATCGCAGAGGCCGCTTCCGGATCGATCGGCGTCGTCGCGTTGTAATCGAGATATATCGGGCGCATAAGGGATCAGCCCTCCCTGCCACGCTGTTCGCGAACGGCCGGTTATGATGGACGCGCTTATTGTAACCGCGGCGGTCCCGGCGGCAAAACCTTTTTTCCGAGGAATGACGATTTTGACGCGGCAGCCCGGTCCGGAGAGTGCGGAGCTTGACATCGCCCCGGGTCTGGATTATCGTTATCCGTCTGAAATCGTCGCCTTTCAATGACGCGCCCGCGGGGCGTCTTCGCGCGCTTGATGAACCGGAGACAAAGGCCATGATCAAAAATTCGACGCTCGCCATATTATTGACGTTTTCCTTCCTCTCGTGTTCCGGCGGGAAGGAACCTGAGAGGAGCAGGCCCGAAATGGCCTCGCGATCCTCGGACGTGCACATATTCTACTACGCCTGGTACGGCACCCCCGGGAAGGATGGCGCCTTCCACGGGTGGAACGTGGACGCCGAGACCCGGGACGGCCGGAGGATTTCATACATAGGCGATCAGGATATCGCCTCGACATTTTACCCGGCTTTCGGATGCTACAGCTCGAACGATCCCGAAATGCTGAAGATACACATGTCCCAGCTCGCCGCCGCCCAGGTGGGCGTTTTGTGCATATCGTGGTGGGGAAGGGATTCATACGCCGACAAGGCAGTGCCGGGAATTCTCGACGCCGCCCGGGAAGCCGGCCTCAGGGTCGATTTCCTGATCGAGCCGTTCGAAGGGCGGACACCCGCGGCCGCCGGGGACGCCATACGCCATATAATGGAAAAGTACGGCTCACACCGGGCGTTTTACAGAACGGACAGATTCGGCGAGAAACCGATGTTCTATGTCAGGGATTCAAGCCTTCACGCCCCGGATCAGTGGGGGGAGATCCTTCTGCCGGCCGGTTCGAACACCATCAGGAAAACTCCGCATGACGCCCTGGTCATAGGGATGTGGGACGGCCCGGACGACGGGGATGCCCTGCGCGCCGCGGGGTTCGACGGATTTTTCACTTATTTCGGGTCTCACGGCTCCACCTACGGCTCGACGATGGAAAACTGGCCTCACATGTCGCAGTTCGCGTGGGACAACGGGATGCTCTTCATTCCGACCCTCTCGCCGGGCTACGACGACACCAGGATCAGGCCGTGGAACACGAGGGCGGTGAGAGACCGGGATTCCGGCGAGTATTACAGGGAAACGCTTCGGCGCGCCCTCGCCGCCGGCACTCCATTCCTTAGCATTTCGTCCTTCAACGGCTGGCATGAAGGCACGCAGATCGAACCCGCGGTGCCGAAGCAGATCGCCGGATATACATACGACAATTACCGAAGCAATAATGTCGGTATCTATCTCGATCTGACGAAACAGATCGTACGGGCTTTTTCGAGGTAGGACCGCGGGGGTTCCGGTTCACCGGCAAAACGGTAAGAATCCGCGCTTCGGGCGCGGGCGCCGGAGGGCGCGTTCAATATGAAAATGTCGGGGTTGAAATCGGAATCGCTTCTCCTGACATCCGCCGTCATTTGGGGTTTCGCCTTTGTCGCCCAGAGAGCGGGCATGGAGCATGTCGGCCCTTATATTTTCAACGGAATACGCTTCGGGCTCGGAGCGCTGGCGCTCCTTCCCTTCACCCTGCGGTCTCTGAGGAAGGGTGCTCCGGCCGGCGGCAGGAAGGTTTTCGTGGTGGGGGCGATCGCCGGGGCGATCCTCTTTTTCGGGGCATCCCTTCAGCAGACAGGCCTCGTCTACACGACGGCCGGCAAGGCAGGCTTCATCACCGGACTTTACGTGGTGCTCGTACCGATCCTCGGGCTTCCCATCGGAGTGAAAACCGGCCTCGGGACCTGGCTCGGCATCCTTCTGGCCGCTGTCGGGCTTTACCTTCTAAGCTTCACGGGGGGATTCTCGATAAGCCCCGGGGACCTGATGGTTCTAGGCGGCACCTTCTTCTGGGCTTCGCACGTTCTGCTCATAGGTGCGATGACATCGAGATTCAACGCGCTCGTTCTCGCAACGGTTCAGTTCTGCACCTGTTCCCTTCTGAGCCTCGCCGCCGCGGCTCTGTTCGAACCGGTGACCATGTCGGGGATCCGGGGGGCCGCCATACCGATACTGTACGGCGGATTCCTCTCGGTGGGGATAGCCTATACGCTCCAGGTCTTCGCCCAGCGAAATACGCCCCCCTCCCACGCCGCGATCATACTGGGTCTCGAGACCGTTTTCGCAGCCCTAGGCGGCTGGGTGGTCCTCGATGAAGTCATACCCCCGAGGGGGCTCGTTGGATGCGCGTTCATCCTCGCCGGTATAGTGTTGTCGCAGTCCTTCGTGAAGACCGGGAAACCGGCCGCAGCCTGATGCATGAAAAGAGAGGTGCGTGAAATGAAATCGAAATGTGAAACAGCTTCGTGGAAACGCGTTCTGACATCCGTGGCGATATTCACAACCCTGGCGGCCGCCTCGATCGCAGCGCCAGAATCCGCCGCTGCTCAGAAGCCCGGGGAGGGGAAAATATCCCTCGGGCAGCGGACGCTGATCCTGCCGGCGCCGGTCTGGATAATCTGTTCCTACGACTCTTCGGGCAGGCCGAACGCGATGACCGCCTCGTGGGCCGGGATCTGCTCTTCGGACCCGGCCAGCGTTACCGTGTCGCTTCGCGAATCCCGGTATTCCTTCGACGGCATCATGGCCCGCAAGGCTTTCACGGTGAATATCCCGTCCACGAGGTTCGCCGCCGAGGCCGCCTTCTTCGGAACGGCCTCGGGCAGGGACGTCGACAAGTTCCGGGCCACGGGGCTGACGGCGGTCCCGAGCGGCCTCGTCGACGCCCCGTACATCGGGGAATTCCCGCTCGTGGTCGAGTGCAGGCTCTCGGGAACCTACAACGTCGGATCGCACGTGATGCTCATCGGGGAAATCGTCGACGTGAAGGCGGACAAATCCGTCCTTGACGGCAGGGGCGTCCCCGACATGGCAAAGGTCGATCCCTTCGTATTCGCGACGGGGAGCGGAAATTTTCACTCGATCGGCGGATCGCTGGGATCGGTATCGGAGCTCAGGGATAAAATCGGCAAATAACGGTTTTGGACGTCAGCAACCTTAATTCAAACGGAGAGACATGAAGGTAATAATACTCGGAGCGGGGCTGGTGGGCGGTCCGATGGCGAAGGACCTGGCCGCTGAGGACAGATTCGACGTAAGCGAGGCGGACATCAACGAAGGAGCCCTGAAAAGGCTCGAGTGCGGATTGCCGATCAGGACCGTGCAGGCCGACCTTTCCGATCCCGCCGACGTCTCGAGGCTCGTCGAAGGGTACGACATCGTTATAAGCGCCGTCCCCGGATTCATGGGTTACAGGACCCTGGAAGCGGTGATAAGGGCCGGAAGGAACGTCGTCGACATAGCCTTCTTCCCGGAGGATCCCTTCCCGCTCGACGATCTTGCGAAGGAACGAGGGGTCGTCGCGATCATGGACTGCGGCGTCGCCCCGGGGATGAGCAACATACTGACCGGTTACGCCGACAACCTCCTCGACGCCACTGAAACGGCGATAACCTACGTGGGGGGGCTTCCGCTGATCAGGGAGTGGCCTTACGATTACAAGGCCGTCTTCTCTCCCGTCGACGTGATCGAGGAGTATACGCGGCCCGCCCGGTATGTGGAGAACGGCGTGATGGTCGTAAAGCCCGCCCTGTCGGACCCGGAACTCATTCATTTCCCGGAAGCGGGGACGCTCGAGGCATTCAACAGCGACGGGCTCAGAACGATGGCGACTACGATAAAGGCTCCGAACCTGAAGGAAAAGACCCTGAGATACCCGGGACATATCGAGAAGATGGCGGTCCTCCGGGAAACCGGCTTTTTCAGCAGGGAACCGGTGGAGATCGGCGGGCGGATGATAAGGCCGCTCGACTTCACCGCGAAGCTCCTCTTCCCGAAATGGGAGATGCGCGAGGGCGATATCGACATGACGATAATGCGAGTGATCGTCGAAGGGACGCGCGGCGGGGAGAGACTCAGATACACATACGACCTGTTCGACAGATTCGACAAGAAAACGGGCGTGCATTCGATGGCCCGAACGACCGGCTACACCGCCACGATGGCGCTCAGGATGATAGCGGGAGGCCTCTACACGAGAACCGGCGTATCGGCTCCGGAATATATAGGGAAACAGCCCGAATGCGTCGCGTTCATGCTCGAGGGGCTCGGGGAAAGAGGGGTCGTGTACAGGGAGACCGTCGAGAGTATCTGACGGCCGGCGGGACCGGCCGGCCGGGAGGAGGGATTCAGGAACGCAGGGGAGCGAATGGCCCGCGCGGCGATCATCCCCTGAGCCTTTCCCTCAACCTCTCGACCATGTTCTTTTCTTCGAGGCCCTTTTCCATCGCGCATATGGCGCCGAGGATGTCGAACCCTGTCTCTTCGATCAGATCGTCGGTGCATTCCGTGACGGCGTCCCATATCGGCTCCAGGGCCTGAATCGTCTTCTTCCCTTTCGGGGTCAGCGACAGTATCCTCTGCCTCTTGTCCTCCTCCCCCGTTTCCACCGTGATCAGGCCCTTTTTAACCATAACGCTCGAGATCTGGCTTATGGCGGGGGGGGAGATCCCGAGGGCGTCGGCCATGTAGGTCACTGTCACCCTCTCGTATTTCGACAGCATGTACCCGACGAGGAACCAGCTGTCGCTGAAATCTATCCCTTCTTCCTCGTAGATCTGGGACACCTCGGACTTCAACCTTTCGCTCAGCCTCTTCAACCTGCTCGCGAAAGCGAATGCGCCAAGATCCCGCAGGATATCGATCACTCTAGGACCTCCTGGAAGTTCCAGCCATCGGCAATAATGATTATTTCGATTATCGTAACAGCTTAAGGAACTAATTAACAACTATAAAATCAACATAATGCCGCAAAAACCGGCGAAGCCTTCACGGGCTCTTCGGGCCCGAGCATCCGAGATGCGGGAAACTGAATTCCGCCCCCCGTCTCAGCGCCTCGCCGAACTCCTCAGGCGAGGCTTTCCTCAACCCGGGATCGTAAACCTTTTCCCTTGCCCTTTCGATATTCGATTCGTTGATGAAACCCTCTACGGGCGTCGGGCCCCGAAGCTCGCAGAGCGGGCTGAGGACTATGTATCCCCGGCATAAATCCCTCAGCTTGAAATAAGGATGCCCGGTTTTATATATGCAGGTATTCCCTGTCAGGACGTAGAAAGGAGTATCCGTTGTCTCCACGCCGAATGGAAGCGAACCTTCGGGAAGCCTTGATATCAGGATGTCCATCAACCCGTCCGCAGCGTATACCTCGCGTTTCCCGCAACCCTGCGCCGGCTCCCACGGGCCGTGAAGAAGGATGGTGAAAGGTTCCATTTTCAAGGACTCGGCTATGTTGCCCAGAGTGGGAGGCCCTGTTTTTATTCGCAGACCGTCATCATTGCGCTCCGCATATTT
>JALOPX010000055.1 GCA_025453655.1 Candidatus Krumholzibacteriia bacterium | reverse complement strand
AGAGCTGCTCGAGAAGGGCGTCGATTTCTTTGATGGAAAGCCCTGGATTTCTCATGAATTCCTCGCATTTTGATATGTTTTTTGTCCCCTGCAAGATTCCCGTCCGGTCACGGAAGCAACATCATAGCAGATGCGGTCATGCCCGGTCAAAACCTTTTGAAAAACGACCCCCCGGGGGCACCCTGAAATTATTTTAAAAAAATCGAATATTTTTCTTGATTTCGTGTAAGTTGAGTATAATAATTCCGTCCGACTAACCGGTCAGTTCTGACCGGACGGTCGAAACGGGAACGGAGAAGGAATTGGTAAAGGAAGTCAAAAAGGTCGCCAAAAAGAAGACAGTCCGGAAAAACAGGGCCGGCTCGAAGTCCGAGGTGACGAGGCAGGTTCTGCTGGAAGCGGCCCAGGATGTCTTCGCGGAGAAGGGGATGGATTCCTCGACGATCGAGAATATAACCGAGAGGGCGGACGTGGGGAAAGGCACCTTTTATTACCATTTCGAGGACAAGAACGAGATCATTCTCGAGCTCCTCGGCAGGATCATGGAGGAGCTCACCGAGGCGATCGACGCCAAGTGCAGGGACCTCGAGGATCTCGAGGAGCTGATCGACGCCCTGATCAAGGCGCACCTCGAATTCTTCGCGACCAGGATGGACGATTTCATCCTCTACTTCCAGGGCAGGGCGGACCTGACGATAAAAGAGAGTTACGAGGGCATAGATGAACCGATTCTTGCATACCTCGACCATATAGCGGACCTTTTGGATGATGTGATCATGTACCATCTTCAGAGGAATACATTAATCAGGATAGCGTGGGCTGTGGCGGGATTCGTCTCGGGGTATTTTTCATTCGCCGTGATCTCTTACGAAGAGGAAAAGCTGGATGAAACCCTGGAACCCGTGCGCAAAGCGCTTGTTGTCGGTCTCTCACGTTTTATCAAGGAGGCGATACCCAAAATAGCCGAAACGCAGCAATCATTATTGTAAGTCCAGATATAGCCGCTTCCGTCAAACGGGCGGGAGCAACCTTGAGTGGTTCTCAAAAGATTGGAGCCCAAATAAATGCAGGAAGAAAGCACGCTCGTGGCTGAGAGGCCCGCCTCCGGAAGAGACTTTTTCATGGAGGCGGTCGAGCAGAACGTTTGGGGCATTGCCTCAAGTATCGATATCTACGGTTGCGATCCGGAAATCATCCGGGACGCTGACAAAATAAAACAGTTCGTCAGGGAACTTTGCGAATTGATCGAGATGAGGCGCTTCGGCGAGACGGTCGTGGTGCATTTCGGCGAAGACGAAAAGGTTGCCGGCTTTTCGATGCTGCAGCTTATCGAAACGTCGCTCATATCGGCCCATTTCGCGAACCAGACGAATACGACCTATCTCGACGTGTTCAGCTGCAAGCCTTACGACCCTAAGGTCGTCGAGGAATTCGCGCAGCGGTTCTTCAAGGGTGAGTATTGTGCGGTCAATGTAACCTTGAGGCGTTAGCCGGATGGTCCGCACATATTCAGTGACCGATCAGGATCAGTGCCGGTCGCTGTGGGAAGAGAATATGCCCAAACGGGTCGTGACCGATCTTTGGCCCGTGAGGGATTGCTTCCATGGCCGTTTCGGCCGCGATTCCAATTTCATCGTCGCGGAGGAGTCAGGGAAAGTCGTCGGCCTCATTCCGATGAGCTGGATTCCCGAGAGCCGCTGTTACGCCTTTTTCCCGGGCGAGACCTGGCACGGGAAGACCTGGCTCGAACAGAACCGTATCATCGCGAGGGACCGCGGCGTCCTGGACGGGATGCTCGGCTGCCTCGACGGATCCGGTGCCGATTATCACCTGAGATACCTTCTCCCCCCGCATCACGGATTCTCCGCGGCGGTTTCCGATCGCGAAAATTGCGATAAACTTGCGGCTGTCCCCGTTCTCGCCGCCTGCGAGGACTGTCCGAAGGAATGCCTGCTCGACGAGACCGGGTATCTTTTCCACGGGGCGCAGCACGGGTACGATTTCGACCGCTATTTCGGCTCTTTTTCGGGGAAAAGGGCGAAGAAGATAAGGCGGGAGATGGAAGGGCTCGAATCGAGGGATCTGGCGGTCAGGCGGGGCGGAAGGGATGACTTCGAGACCCTGGTCGGCATGAACATCGAACGGTACGGGAACGATTCCTATTTCGCCGACGAACGGTTCGCGGGAGGATTCCGGGACCTGATGAATCTGCTCGACGACAGGGGATGGATGCGCATGACGGTAGTGACCGTCGAAGGCGTCCCCGCGGCGGTCGATCTCGGCTGCGTGTACGAGGGGGCCTACACACTCCTCGCCGGCGGCACCGACGCGCGGTTCCCGGGGATCGCGAAATACATAAACCTTCACCATATCCGCACCGCCTGCGGCGAGAGGTTCGAATCGGTCGATTTTCTCTGCGGCGAATTCGCCTGGAAGGACACCTTTCATCTTACGGCGAGGCCGCTTTTCAAACTGACCAACATGGACGAGGCCCTGCTGGGTTCGTTCGGCGCGGACGGGGCACGGCGGCCCGGCGCAGGCGATCCGGCCGAGGGGGCCCGGAGTTGACGCGATGTCCGAAAAACGCGTGATCGTGGTCGGGACGACCGCGGACTACATCGAGACAATATCGACCCGTTATCCGGGGCGATCTCTCTTCATAACGGATCCGGCCGAACGAGGTCGGCATCCGGGGAACGCTCCCGGGGCCGGCGGGGAGCTGCTGTGCGGCCTCGAAAACGGGGGCCGGGTCATGGCCGCGCTCAAGGCTCATCTCGCCGCGCGGGGTTTCGAACCTTCGGGGGTGGCCTGCTTCGATTGCGAATCGCTGATGCTCGCCTCGCTCATCGCGCGCGAACTCGGCCTTTCCTATCCCTCGCCCGAAAGCATTTCGCTCTGCCGGTCGAAATACGCCACGAGGAAAAGATGGGCCGAGGAGGGAGTCCCGTGCCCCGAGGCGGCGCTCGCGAGGACGCCCGGCGAGGCGGTCGATTTCTTCGAACGGTCCGGGGGACCGGTCGTGATGAAACCCCTTTCCGGCAGCGGAAGCGAGCTCGTCACCCTCTGCCGCGACAGGTCCGAATGCGAACGCGCCTTCGCCCTTCTTTCGGAGAGGATGTCGGCGCATTCCAACGCGAGGATGTATCCTTCCGCTGGGACGGGGGACGGAACCGATCCGCGAACCGCCTTCGTCGTCGAGACCTTCGTCTCCGGGGCGGAGTTCAGCTGCGATTTCACCGTCGACGGGAATGATCTGGAGATAATAAGGGTGGCCGGGAAGATAATGGCCCCGGATCAATCTATGGGCACCACCCTCGCTTACCTGCTGCCGGGCGAGCTCCCCGGCGGCATGGGCAGGGAGGACCTCGCCCCGGCGCTCATGAAGGCGGCGCGAGCTCTGGGCCTTGGGCGCGCGATCGCGATGGTCGATTTCATAGTCTCGGAAGGCGGGATAAATTTTCTGGAGATGACCCCGAGACCTGGCGGGGACTGCCTCCCCGACCTGATAATGGAGAGCAGCGGGTTCGACACCCTCGGCGCCGCGCTCGATTTCGCCGAAGGGAAGAAGCTCGGGATCCCGCCGGCCGGAAGCTGGCGAAAGCTGACCGGCCTGAGGCTCATCGCCCGGAGGGAGGGGATCCTGAAGACCATCGATTGCGGCGAGGTCGCTTCCGACGGCAGGGTCCGTTCCTGTCATCTAAAACGCGGGCCGGGGGACAGGATCGTTCTCCCGCCCCTCGATTACGATTCGCGCATCCTCGGGCATGTCATATTCGAGCCTGCGGAAGGCGGGCCGCGCGACGCCGGGATGGCCGAGATAATGGCGAAACTGCGCGTCGAATACGCCTGACCGCGACGCGTAGAGGGGCGCGAACCCGGCGGTCGACCGCGCCTGGCGGCGCCATGAATGGACGGCATGATGGAAAATGAATCTTCGAATATCCTCCCGCGGCCTTCCCTCCTGGAAGCCGGGGTCCTCGAGGAGCACGTCCGCGGCTTCCTGAAAAGAAGGGACGAGTTCCTCTCGATCGCCTCGGATAGAGGATCCCCGCTCTACATACTCGAAAGGGACGTTCTCGTCTCGAGGGCCCGCCGGTTCCGCGGGGCCTTCGAAAAGAGCCTTCCGCGGACCTCCTACTATTTCGCGATGAAGAGCAACAACCTTCCGGCGGTGGCGGGCACGCTGATCGGCGGGGGATTCGGCATCGACGTGTCGAGCGGGCTCGAGCTGCAGGCGGCCCTCGATCTCGGAGCCCGCGACATCGTCTTCAGCGGCCCCGGGAAGACTTCGGCGGAGCTTCGGCTCGCCGCGGAGAACGCCGGCCGCGTCACGATCCTCATTGACAGTTTCGACGAGGCCGGCCGCATCGACGAGGAGGCGCGCGCGAACGGCGCGATAATCCGCGCCGGGGTCAGGCTGACCTCGGGGGAGCACGGGCTCTGGAGGAAATTCGGGATACCGATCGAGGAGCTCGGCCGGTTCTTCCGGCACGCGTCGGGGTTCGGGAATGTGCGCCTTCGCGGGCTGCAGTTTCATTCGAGCTGGAACATGGATCCGGGAAAACAGACCGCTTTCATCGCCCGCGTCGGGGAGGCCCTCGCAGGCCTTCCGTCCGCGGACAGGGGGCTGATCGAGTTCATCGACATCGGGGGAGGGTACTGGCCGCCGCAGGGCGAATGGCTTCATCCGCCCGGGATAATGGACCGTCTCGAGCCCGGGGAAAACCGGATGGCGCAGGGCGAGGTCCCGGACCACAGGTGGGTCGGCGCCGCGCCGATAGAGGAATTCGCATCATCGATAGGCGACGCGGCGCGAAGGCATATCTTCCCGCAGATCGATTGCCGTATATGCCTCGAGCCCGGGCGCTGGGTCTGCAACGACGCCATGCACATGCTTTTCACCGTGATCGACCGCAAGGGGGATGGGCTCGTCATCACCGACGCCGGGACGAACGCGATCGGGTGGGAGAGGTTCGAGACGGACTATTTCCCCATCCTGAACCTCAGCCGCCCGGGCCTGACCGAGCGGGGGTGCCTCGTGCTCGGGTCCCTATGCACGCCGCACGACGTGTGGGGCTTCAGCTATTTCGGGGAGGGTGTCGGGCCCGGCGACGTCCTTCTTCTGCCGTGCCAGGGCGCCTACACCTACAGCCTTCGCCAGCAGTTCATCAAGCCGCTGCCGGCGGTTGTCATCATCGGCGATCCGGATTGAAATACCGGAGTTGTCATTGCCGGCGATTCGGTTTAAAATCAGGGCATGATTTCTCTCGTCAGGAAAATCGTCACGCTGGAGGGCCTTTCGAGACGGTGGCAGATCGCCGTCCTTTCGTCGCTCGGGATGGCGGCCGGCATGGCGGCTCTCCTGTTCCGCGTGTCGGGCGCCGCGTCGTACCTCGGGACGAAGCCGGAGACCTGCGCCAACTGCCACGTGATGACCGACGCCTACGCGAGCTGGCGCCTGGGAAGCCACTCGGCGGTCGCCGTCTGCACCGACTGCCACCTTCCTCACGGAAACGTCGTAGCCAAGACCGCCTTCAAGGGGATGGACGGGTTGAAGCATTCGTTCGTCTTCACCGCGGGAACCGAGCCGCAGGTGCTCGAGCCTTCGAAGAGCGCGGTGCGGGTGATCAAGGAAAGCTGCATGAAATGCCATATCGACCGGTTCGGGATGATACGGCTCGCCTCCTCGGGCGAGCGTGTCTGCTGGGATTGCCACGTTAACATTCACCAGGAGGTCAGGAGCCTCTCGGCTTCGCCGGCTGCGCTCAGGCCGCGCATCCCTTCCGCGGGATGGCGCCGGACGGGAAAGGAGACCATGTAATGAAGGATCCAGCAAGGCCGGGACTGCCGGTTGGCGCGGCTGTCGCCATCGTGATACTGTCCGCCGCGGTCGTCTTCCTGCTCGGGATGCTCGGAGTCTCGATAATGGAGCACCGGTGGGAAGCCCGGCGCCCCGCGATCGCCCTTCGGCCGGTCGACGAATGGGAGATGGACAGCGCCGTGTGGGGCTCCAACTACCCGCGCGAATACGAAGGGTACCTCTCGACGGAGATCGACGACAGCGAAACGAAGTTCGGCGGCGCCTTCCCGAGGGATTACCTCGAGGCCGATCCGCTTCAGGTCATCCTTTTCGCGGGATACGGCTTCAGCCGCGAGTACAGGCAGGGAAGGGGCCATTTCCACGCGATCGAGGACGTGACGTCGACGAAGAGGATCAACGTTCCCTACCAGGCCGCTTCATGCTGGACCTGCAAGAGCCCCGATGTGCCCCGGCTGATGGCGAAGATCGGGGAGAAGGCGTTTTACGGGTCAAATTTCCACGACCTCAAGGGTGAGATAACGCATTCGATCGGGTGCCGCGACTGCCACGATCCCGAATCGATGGAGCTGGTGATAACGAGGCCCGCCTTGAAAGAGGCCCTGGCATCGACCGGGATGGACCTCGGGAAGGCGACGCATCAGCAGATGCGTTCCCTCGTCTGCGCGCAGTGCCACGTCGAGTATTATTTCCTGACCGACGAGCGGGACGGGAAGAAGGATTACCTGACCCTGCCGTGGGAGCGCGGGGAGGGCGTCGACGGGATGATCGATTATTACGACGGATACGGGTTCTCCGATTTCATTCATCCGGTGTCGGGGACGCCGATGATCAAGTCGCAGCACCCCGATTACGAGATGTACTCCTCTGGAATCCACGCGTACAGGAACGTCTCCTGCGCCGACTGCCACATGCCGTACGTCTCCGAGGGGGGCATGAAGCACTCCGATCATCATGTCCGCAGCCCCCTTCTCAATATCTCCAACAGCTGCGCCGTCTGCCACAGGTGGACCGAGGAGGAGATCCGCGGGCGCGTCGAGAGCATCCAGACGGCCTGCTTCGAATCGAAGATGGCGGCCGAGGAGGCCCTGGTGAAGGCTCATTTCGACGTCGCGGCCGCCGCTCAGGCGGGAGCGACGGACGGGGAGCTCGAGCCGGCGAGGAGGCTGCTTCGCCACGCCCAGTTCAGGTGGGATTACGTCTCATCCAACAACGGGATGGGATTCCATTCGCCGCAGGAGTACATGAGGATATCCGGCGCCGCGGCTGACGGGGCGCAGCAGGCGAGGCTCCTGGCGGCCAGGCTGCTCGCCGCAAAAGGATTTTACGGCGCCCCCGTCTATCCCGATATCTCGACCAGGGAGAAGGCCCTCGAGGTCGCCAGGGGATTCGTGGAAGGCAGGGGGGCAGGGCTTCTCAAGTGAGAATGGGTGTCGGGGGACGGGAGGCCCGGGGATTCCGATACCCTGGCGGGCGGCGGAATCCCCGGGCGGCCCGGCTTATTTCCCCGGGGCCATCTCTTCGACCGCCTCCTCGAGGAGCGCGTTGAATCCCGCCGGATCTTCCATCATCAGGAAATGGCCGCGCCCCGTCATTGTTTTTACCTCGAACGATTTCAGCAGGCGCCTTCCGGCCTCGACATCGGTCGGGGGCCGGTCCGTGTTGATCGCGATGACGGGGACAGTGACCCGGCCGAAGACCTTCCGGGCGTCGAGCCTCAGCATGTTTCCCATCGCTCCGATGCCGACCCCGGGCGGAGCCGAAGCCATGTCGTCGCAGACCGAACGCGCGAGCGCGGTGTCGGCGCCGGCCGGGAACATCGAGGCCGCGAAACTTTTCGTGAAGGACCGGAAGTCGGTCTGGAAGTTCTGCAGGAAAAAGGCGATCTGTCCTTCCGGCAATTTCGACTCGAGGCTCTTGAATGTGTCGACTCCGATTATGCCGGCGACGCGCCCCGGCAGCAGATTGCTCGCGATGGCCGCGACCGGCCCGCCCATCGAATGGCCGACGAGGATGACCTTCTTTAGGTCGAGGGCCTCGACGACGGCCGCCACGTCGGCTCCGAAAGCCTCGATAGACCAGTTCCCGCGATCGAGTCCCGACCTGCCGTGCCCGCCGAGATCGATGGCGACCACCACGTGTTCCTTCGAGAAATGGGATATCTGGTCCTTCCAGTAACCCCTGTCGCAGGACCAGCCGTGCACGAATACGAGCGCCGGCTCTCCCTTGCCCGAGACCTCGTAGCTTATCGCGAGTCCGTCATCCGACCTGACCATCCCCTCCACGGCAAAAACCCGGCCGGAGAGGAGAATCACAAGGAGGATCGCCATCGCAGTGTTCTTCAATATTGCCGTTCTCACAGTCTTGCTTCCTTTCCCGGGATTTCATGCGCTTTTCCCCGCGCCGTCCCGCCGTTATCGAGCACTGCCGTCGCAGGCCCCCTCTTTTTTTATTGAATGGATCAATCCCGCGGTGCTCGCGGTTATGCCGAGCCCCAGAAAAAGCCCCTCCATGAAAGCGCCGATCCCGAAGGAGGCGCTGAACCTGCCGAGCAGGAGGGAAAGCCCGACACAGAGGGCGCCGAGGGGGGTGAATACCTTCCAGACCCTGGAATCGTTCTGTGAACGTCTTGAAAGCATCGCATTGTCCTTTCCGAAACCCTTGATTTGACCTGTCCGCGGCCTTTCGCGCCGCGCCGATTTAAGTAAAGTCGACTTTACAATTTCAATTATATATCCCGTTCGCAAATTGTCAAGCGAACTTTACATTATTTTTATTTTTTTTTAATCCGGGGAACCCCGGGGGGGATCCTCCTGTCGAATCGATATGGAGCCGGGGAAGGTTGACTGGAAAAAGAACGTGAATGGATGTAGATTCATTAGATGGAAAAATCCGGGACGGAACGAACGGACATCGACAGGGAGAGCGAAAGGCTGGCGGCGGATTTTCTCGGAGGCAACCGCCGGGCCTTCGACCGGCTCGTCCTGCTTCACCAGGAGATGGTCTTCAGCCTCTGCTTCAGGCTGACGGGAGATTACGACGACGCCGACGACTGCGCGCAGGAGGTATTCATAAAGGTGCACAGGCACCTCAAGGGGTTCAGGTTCGAGTCGTCGTTCAGGACGTGGCTATACAGGGTGACGGTGAACACGTGCAGGAACAGGATCGATTCGCTGGAGTACCGGATGAGAAGGAGAAAGGTCCGCCTGGACGCGGACCCGGGGGACGTCGGCCGGGCGGCCCCGGCGGAGATACCGGACGGGAAGGAATCAGCGCTCGACGCCCTTCGCAGGAGGGAGACCGGCGGCGTCATCCAGGAGGCGCTCGACGCCCTTCCGGCAAGCCAGAAGGCGGTGGTCGTCCTGAGGGATATCGAGGGCCGTTCCTACGAGGAGATCGCAAGGGTGACCGGGCTCAACGAGGGCACGGTGAAATCGAAGCTGTCGCGGGCGAGGTTGAAGCTGCGGGAAGCGCTTCGGGGGAAGATCGATGAAGAACTGTAAGATCATACGGAAGATGCTGTCCGGATATATCGACGGCGCCCTGACGGCCGCCGAGGCGGAAGCCGTGAGAGAACATCTCGGGGAATGCGGCGAGTGCCGGGAGGTTCATGATTCGATGAACGCGATCATCGCCTGCATGAACGGGATGGAGAGGGTGCCTCCTCCGGCCGATTTTCTCGAAAAGGTGAACGCGAGGCTCGAGCGCGGCTCCACGGCCGCGGAGCGTCTTCGCCGGATCTTCGTTCCTCGTGGATTCAGGCTTCCGCTCGAGCTGGCGGGCCTCGCCGCGGCCGTCGTGCTGATCGTATATGTCTCCGGTTTCCTCGGCAGGGAGGGAGTGGAGGAGATGTCGCCGCGCCCGCCCCTCGAAAAGGCATCCGAGGTCAGCGCGGACGGGGCGGGAGAAGTGCCGGACGCCGGCAGGACGGGGGAGAAGGGTTCGGTCCGGGAGACGGAGGCCGTCGCAGAGGAGGAGAAGTCCGCAGGTCGTGCGGAGGAGAAGGTTGCCGCCCCCGAGGAGAAGGCCTCGGATATGGAGAAGAAGGGAGCGGGCCCGCGGGGTGAGGAGGTCGCCGGCAGTGTGGAGAAGATGGTGGTCGGTGAGGAGATAGTCGTCGAAGGGGAGGCGAAGCGGATCGAGATCAAAAGCAGCAGCGCCGGCCCTGCCGGTTCGAGGAAAGAAAAGCCGGCGCCGGCGGGCGAAGACACGGCCGCAACGGTGGCGGCAGCGCGGGTGGCCGAAGGGAAGGATGCGAACGAATCGGCGGAGTTGTTTAAGGTGGAGCAAAAGAGCATTACGCGAAGCTTCGCCCTTTCCGTCAACCCGCCCTCTGACGGCCTGGACAGCCTCCTCGCGTCGCTCGAAGTCGTGGGCAGGGAGATCGGGGCATTCGCCGTGAAGATAGGCGGCAGGGTCGTCCCGGAACGGGAAACGGCCGCCGTTAAAACTTCGATCAGGGCGGCGATGAGCGACAGGCGGACGATCCGGCCGCTGACGGTCGTCATCCCGGCCGATTCGCTGCAAATCTTTCTCGGGGAGATCGAAAGGCTCGGGAAAACGCGCCCGATAGGCGCTTCGGTCGTTTCCCAGGAGGGAGACAGCGCGACGGTCAGGGTCGAATTGAATTAGCTTTCCGGTCTCAATGGAACAATGTCTTGATGGCTCCCCAGGAGGAATTCTCCACGGCGACCGACGAGCAGCCGATGCCGAACGCCCCGATGATCGAGCAGAATGGGCCGTCCGGTATGTTGCCGGGGAAACAGGGGGAGTCGCTTCTCAGCAGGTAATTCCTCGAATCTACGGTGCCGCAGAAGAGAGGGTCGGCCGAGATGTTGGAGCCCTCGTCTAGGAGAAGGGCAGGGAGGGCGTCCCCTCCATTGTTTCCGAATATGTCGCAGCATCCGATTCCGCCGGTCGTCCCCTCGGCAAGATCGAAAAGGATCCCGTTGTTGAACGCGGCCACCGACCTGTGGATGTCGACGCGCGAAGAGCCGTAGGCCCGGATTACCGCTTCGCCGCCGGAATTGTCGCATATGGTCGACGCGATCATGTCGAGGTTGCCTCCGCCGTAGCCGCAGAACGCGCTGCCTCCGGAGCCGGCGCTGTTCCCGTAGAAGACGCAATCGGCGACCCCCGCGGTGCAGTTGTAGGCGAAGATGGCCCCGCCCCGCTCGGCGGCCGTGTTTCCGTCCAGCGTGCATCCGGTAATGCTTATCGAGCCGGTGCCGTTCCAGAGCGATATCGCGCCGCCCGAGTTGTACGCGGTGTTGTTTATGAAGACGCAGTTCTGCGCTGCAAAGGTGCGGTCGTTGATGACGCAGGAGATGCCGCCGCCGTGGAGGGCCCGGTTGGCGACGAAGACGCAGTCGCGCACCACTTCGTCCGGGATGTGGGTGAAGAAGCCGCCTCCGACCTGGTCGCCGAATTCGGGTGCCTCGCCGCCCGTTATCGTGAATCCTTCGACCGTGACGTGGTTCATCCCGTGGCAGTAAATGACCCTCGACTGGTACTCGGCGTCGAGTGTCGTCACGCCAGGCCCCATCTCGCTTCGAAGGGTAATATAGATGTCCCTTTCCATGAACCTGATCATCCCCGCCTCCTCGCCCGACCCCTGGCTCGTCCATGAATATAGCCCCGGGCCGACGAGGATGACGTCCCCGACGCCGGCCGTGTCGATCGCGGCCTGTATCGTCGGCATCTCCCCCGAGCCGTTCGCGTTGACGTACCATGTGCGGGCGGCCGCTCCGGCGGGGCCGATGGCGGCGGCGAACATGCACTGAAGTGCGATTATGGAAATTCGGCCGTGTCTCATACATTTCCCCCTTGAGGACGTCCGAAAGATACATTTCAGGCCCGGCGCGGTCAAGGAGGAGGCTGGACGGATGGTTGCCGTCCGACCGGAGTCTGCTGCCCGCGGGAACCGCCCCCCCCTTGACCGCCGAGCCTTCTTTTGGTACCCTCCTCACTTCATTGCGGGAAAAAGTACGATATCCGCCTGTCGATGACTGAACAGGAGGTATGCCGTGAGAGTGCTTCGATCTTTGCCGGCCCTTTTGGCGGCCCTTTCGATCGCATCCGGATTCGTCTCATGCGGGAAGGATGAAAACATGGAATTCAGGCAGTTCGTCGACGACCACACTTCGAGGGTCAGCCTGCTCGAGAGACAGGGGAGCCTCGCCTACTGGGAGGCTTCGAGGAGCGGCAGGGAGGAGGATTACCTGGCGTTCTCGCGCTCGCAGATGGAACTCGAGAAGATATACACGAGCAGGGAGGATTTCGAATACATCAAGAAGGTCAGGGCGGAGGGACGGCTTAAGGATCCCGTGCTCAGAAGAATCGCGGACATTTTATACCTGAAATACGTCGGCAACCAGGTCGATCCGGCCATCCTGCAGAGGATCGTCGACCTGTCGGGCAGGATCGACAATCAATTCAGCGTCTTCAGGCCCGTCGTCGACGGGAAGGAAATGACGACGAACGAGGTCTATACGGCGCTCAGGGAGAGCACGGACGGGGCGTACAGGAAAAAGGTCTGGGAGGCGAGCAAGAGCGTGGGCCCGGTCGTGATCAAAGACCTCATGGAGCTCGTCAGGGCGAGGAACGAGGCTGCGAGGGCCGCGGGATTCGAAAACTACTACCGGATGTCGCTGACCCTTTCGGAACAGGACGAGGGGGAGCTGGCCGCGGTCTTCGAGGAGCTCGAGAGGCTGACGCGGGAGCCGTTTCTCGCCATGAAGAGGGAGCTCGATTCGGAGCTCGCGAAGAGGTACGGGATCGATCCGGAGGAGATGCGTCCCTGGCATTATCAGGACCCTTATTTCCAGGAGGCTCCCTCGGTCGGTGAGGTCGATTTCGACGCGTATTACAAGGGCAGGGATATAGCGGAGCTGGCGACGGTTTTCTACGCGGGGCTCGGGATGCCGGTCGAGGATATCATCTCGCGAAGCGACCTCCATGAGCGCGCGGGGAAGAATCCCCACGCCTTCTGCACCAACATAGACAGGTCGGGGGACATCAGGATCCTCTGCAACCTCGTCGACAACGGCCAGTGGATGGAGACGATGCTCCACGAGCTCGGGCACGGCGTCTACGACAAGTATATAGACAGGGAGCTGCCCTGGCTTCTCAGGACCTTCCCGCACCTGTGCCTGACCGAGGCGTCCGCGATGTTCTTCGGGCGGCTCTCGCAGGATCCGGGATGGATGAAGGCGGCCCTGGGGCTCGGCGACGAGGAAGCGGCGAGGATCGCGCCGGCTCTCGCGAAGTCCCTGAGGGCGAAGCAGCTCGTCTTCGCGCGCTGGGTCCAGGTGATGTTCAATTTCGAGAGGGAGCTTTACAGGGATCCGGATCAGGATCTCAACGCGCTCTGGTGGGACCTCAAGGAGAAGTATCAGTTCGTGAAAAGGCCCGAAGGGCGCGACGAGCCTGATTTCGCCGCCAAGATCCATATCATCTCCTCGCCGGCCTACTATCATAATTACATGCTCGGCGAGATGATCGCCTCGCAGCTCGGAGACTGCCTGAAAAGGCGGTTTGCCGGCCGGGGCGGGGAGACGGGCGTTTACGGGAACAGGGCGGTCGGAGATTTCTTCCGTGAGGTCGTCTACGGTCCGGGCAACATCCTTCCGTGGGACGAGCACGTGGAGAAGGTGACCGGCGAACCGCTGACGGCGAAATATTTCGTCGCGCAGTTCGTGGAGGAAAAGGATTGATCTGGCTTCTTCCAGCCGCCGCCTGTTCGATATTGATAGCCGCCATCCTCAAGATCAACGAGGGACGCGGAGGCGACAGGCTCCTCCTGACGGGAGCGAACTACATCGTGGCCTCCCTGCTGGGGCTTCTGCTTCTCGGCGGAAACCCGGGGACTCCCTCGGCGGCCGCCCTCGGCCTCGGGGCCGTGACTGGGATCGATTACGTCCTCGCCATTCTCGTCCTGATGACGGGGATATCGAGAGGCCCTCTCGCGGTGCCGGTCACCGTGATGAGGCTTTCGGTCGCGGTCCCGGTCCTCGCCTCGATCTTCCTGTGGAGCGAAAATCCCTCGGCGGCCCAGTGGGGGGGGATCGCGCTGGGGATCGCCGCGATAACTCTCTTCGGCATGGGGATCTCGTCGCGAAGCGGCGGGGCGGGGGCAAAAAAGGGTTTCTGGCCCCTGATGCTCGCTATCTTCGTCCTGACGGGGCTCGCGAGCATATTGCTCAAGACGTTCAGCGACATCTCCTCGGGGCCCGAAAGCCTCCAGTTCACCTGGATCCTCTTCACC
>JALOPX010000163.1 GCA_025453655.1 Candidatus Krumholzibacteriia bacterium | reverse complement strand
CTTCACCGAGAGGGACCCGGTCGCCAACGTCACCACGATTACCAACATAAGCTCCGCCGTCTCCTTCATGAATACCTACGGCGAATATTGCGGAATCGACGGTTTCACCCTTTTGAGGGGAAGAGGCAGGGAGGCCCAGCTCCCGCAGCTCGGATCGTACGGGGGAGGCATCTTCTCCTACCGGGCATCCCCCGTCATCACCAATAACATCATCCGGGAATGCGGCTCTGCCGGGATCTCCGCTTTCAGCGGGGGCGGCGGGATCTGCTGCCACGACGGGAACGTCGTCATCGAGAACAACCTGATCGAAAGCAGCCTCGCGCAGAGCGGAGGAGGCATCTACGCCTTCCGGGCGACCGTGACGGCGAGGAACAACCGCATCGCGGGATCACGGCCCAACGCCGAATACACCGGCACGAAGAATGGCGGAGGCATATTCGCGCTGTATTCCACGCTCGTCCTCGAGAACAACGTTATCGAGGGCAACACGGGGTACCGGTACGGCGGCGGGATCTACGGCTGGTTCAGCGACATCGCGATCTCAGCCGACACCATTTCTTCCAACGCCGTCTCGATGGGCGGCGCGGGGATATGCACCGAGCGCTCGGAGCTCGGCGCGTCCGGGGCGGTCATCGCCGGAAACATCTCGGCGGGGCAGGCCGGCGGCATTTACCACAAGTGGGCGCGGCTGGACGTGACGAATTCGATCGTCGCCCTCAACGAGGCGGCCTTCGTCGGAGGAGGCGTCTACGCCGACAGCGCGTGGGGCTCCTTCAGCAACAATACCGTCGTCGAAAACTCCGCGGTCTACGCGGGAGGCAACATCTTTCTCGGGGGCTCGATGGAAACGACGGATGTGAGGAACAACCTCGTCACGCACGGCTCGGGGTACGGCCTGCAGGCGACGAACAACGTCAAGGTGACGATCCGGTACAACGACATCTTCGGGAACTCCCCCGGGGAGACCTTCATGGTGACGATCGATTCGACCAACATCAGCCGCGATCCGCGCTACGCGGACGCGGCCTCGATGGATTATCATCCGGCTCTTCATTCCGGCGCCATCGACACCGGCGATCCGGACGGGCCGTTCGATCCCGACGGATCGAGGGCCGACATCGGTGCCTTCGGCGGCCCCGGGGCGGCCTTCGCTGCCCCCGATTTCGTGCCTGCGCTCTCGGCCACGGCAGCCGGGGACTCGCTGATCCATATCGAGTGGACCGCGCCCTCTTCGCCCGGGATCGAATATTACGCGGTCTACGCCTCCTTGATCGACGGGTTCGTTCCGGACGAAGCCGACTTCGTCGGATTGGTCGCCGCGGGGACCTCGTCGTTCGACCATCACCCCGTCGCCGGGTGCCGTTACTACCGCGTATCGGCGGCGAACCTCGCCGGTTACGCCGGCGGATATTCCCCCGAGGCGGGCGCCTGCGCCGGGGGCGAAGATACGACGCCGCCGTCGGTGACGGTGATATACCCCGACGGAGGGGAGTACATCGAAACGGGGGATACCGTAATGGTCCGGTGGGCCGCGACCGACGGGTTCGGGATCGATTCGGTCTCGATCTGGTTCTCGGAAAACAACGGCGCGGATTATGCGCTCATCGCGGGCGGCGAACCGAACGATTCGGTCTTCGCGTGGATCGCCCCCTCGTCCATATCCGATTCGTGCCTGATAATGGTCAGGGCGTACGATACCTCGCTGAACGAAGGGTTCGACGCGAGCGACGGCGTCTTCTCGGTGAAGGATATAACGGGGGTCGGGGACGATGACGGGGACGAGCCCGCCCCTCCGGCGGTCTACGTGAACGCCCTCGAGCAGAATTACCCGAACCCGTTCAACGGCCTTACGACGATCGCCTATACGATCGGGGAGAGATGCGCGGTGGAGCTCTCCATCTTCGATCCTTCCGGGAGGCTGGTGCGGGGCATCGCCCAGGGGGAGCGCGAGCCTGGAAGGCATACGACGTCGTGGAACGGCAAAGACAACGCTGGAAGGGCGGTTTCCTCCGGTGTATACTTCTGCAGGATAAAAGCCGGAAAATTCCGGGAGACCAAAAAGATCATTTATATGCGCTGATACGGAACCGCCTCTCTTCATGACTATTCTCCGGGGGCTGTCCGCGAGGGCGGCCCCCGTTCGATGGAACGGCGCGGAAAGGCTGGCCGATGGCAGGTCACGAACATCATCACGACCACGGAATGGAATCCGCCAGCAGGATCACCTGGATCAGCATGGCCGTGAACATCGTGCTGATATTCCTGAAATTCTACGGAGGATTCGCGGGGAAGAGCAAGGCCCTGATCGCCGACGGCATTCATTCGCTCTCCGATTTCATCACCGATATCATCGTGCTCATAGGCCTTTATTTTTTCAAGCAAAAGCAGGATGAATCGCACCCTTACGGCCACGGGAAAATCGAGACCCTCGCCGCGGTCGTGGTGGGGCTCGTTCTTTTCCTCGCGGCGGCCGACATCGGGATCGACGCGGCGATGGCGATCCACAGGGGGGACTTGTCGATCCCACACGTCTACACGATTTACATCGCCGCCCTTTCGATCGTGCTCAAGGAAGCGCTGTACCATCTTACCGTCAGGATAGGCAGAAGGATCGGAAGCGAGGCCATGGTGGCGAACGCCTGGCACCACAGGTCGGACGCGTGGTCCTCCATCGTCGTGATAATCGGCATCGCGCTCGCCATCTACGTCCCGAGCCTCCAGGTCCTCGATTCCTACGCCGCGCTCCTTGTCTCCTTTTTCATAATCAAGGTCGCGTTCGACATTTCGAAGGGCGCCATAACCAAGATCGTCGACACCTCGCCGTCGCGCGAATTCCGCTGCGATATAGATTCGCTCACCCGCTCGGTGCCGGGAGTGCTCGCCTGCCACGACATGATGGCCCGCTACTACGCCGACAGGATAAGGATGGAGATACATATCGTGGTCGATCCGGGGATGTCGGTGCTCGAAGCGCACGGCGTCATCGACGAGGTGGTCTCGGCGATCACGGCGAAACACCCGGAGGTCGAAAAGGTCCTCGTGCACGTCGATCCGGACAGGGGGGAGAACAGGTGAGAAAGGTCGAGTTCTACAGGCACAGCATCGGGCCCGAGGAGATCGAGAGGGTTTCCGGGGTGCTCAAATCCCTTTTCATCACGACCGGCGCCGAGGTCGACCTGTTCGAGCGCGGCCTCGCCGGATACCTCGGCCTTCCCCACGCGGTGGGGGTAACGAGCTGCACCGCCGCGATGCATCTCGCGCTTCTCGCGGCCGGCGTCGGGCCCGGCGACGAGGTAGTCACGACGCCGATGACCTTCATCGGCTCGGCGAACGCCGTCATCATGTGCGGGGCGACCCCCGTTCTCGCGGACGTCGACCGCGCCACGGCGAATATCGATCCCGCCGCCGCCGAGGCGGCCGTGACCGCGCGGACGAAGGCGATCCTGCCCGTCCACCTCTACGGCCAGATGTGCGACATGGAATCGCTTCGCGCCGTCGCCGACCGGCACGGCCTCGCGATAGTCGAGGACGCCGCTCATTCCCTCGAGGCTTCCTGGAACGGGAAAAGGCCCGGGCACTACGGGGATTACGCCTGCTTCAGCTTCTACGCGACGAAGAACATCACCTCGGGGGAGGGGGGGGCGATCTCCGCGAAGGACCCGGAGAAAAACGAGCTGCTCCGCCGGCTGAGGCTTCACGGCTTCGACAGGACGGCGATGGAGAGGTACACGGGCCGCTTCGAACAGTACGACATAAAGACCTTCGGATGGAAATACAACATGGACAACATACACGCCGCCATCCTCGTGGAGCAGATGAAAAAGCTCGAGCGCATGCTCGCGCGCCGCAGGGAGATTTACCGCGCCTACCGGGAAGCCTTCGAAAAGATGGACGGCGTCGAGCTTCACTCGATCCGTCCGGAGGCGGAACACGCCTGCCACATCATCACCCTGCTGGTCGATCCATCGATGCGCGACCTCGTAATGGACGGGATGCAGAAACGCGGCATCGGCATGTCGATCAACTTCCACCCGCTGCACCTGATGACCTACTACAGGGAGAAGTTCGGGTTCCGGCGCGGGATGTTCCCCGTCGCCGAGGAGATCGGCGCGAGAACGATCACGATACCGTTCTACCCGGGGCTGACGGACGACGAGATCGAATACGTGATCGAGTCGCTGCGGGA
>JALOPX010000054.1 GCA_025453655.1 Candidatus Krumholzibacteriia bacterium | reverse complement strand
CGGGGCAGAACCATTTCATCCTCGATTACAGGAAACGGGTCGCATGGTCGGACGCCCAGCTCGCGTGGTTCGACAAGTGGCTCAAGGACCAGCCGGAGTGGTGGAACGACATGTACCCGCCGATCGAGGAGCCGGTGAAGAAAAAACCGGAAAGCATCGGCGTCGTGAAGGCCGTGCCCGACGAAGGCGGCCCCGTGCTGTTCGGCGAGATCTCGAGGGGGGACATCGCAACGGAGATCGGCGGATGGGAGGCGGAATACGACGCATACGTTCCCGACGCGGAGCTTCTCCCGTCCCTGCAGGAACTGATATACGGCGTCGATATCGTCTGCGTGCTCGGGACCTGGTGCTCCGACTCGCAACGGGAGATCCCGAGGCTCTGGAGGATCCTCGACGAGCTCGAGTACCCCCTGTCCGAGGTGTCGATCTTCGCCGTGGGCAGCTCGAGGTTCTCGACGGAGACGCCGGTTCCGGCGAGGGTGCTGAACTGGTCGAAAAAGCTGAGGGAATACTACGGGATCGAACGGGTCGCTACGATCATCCTTTCGCGCGGCGGGAAGGAGATCGGAAGGATCGTCGAGACGCCCGAGGAATCGCTCGAGAAGGACCTTCTGAAGATACTTTCGTCGAAGTAATGCCGCACAGGCGCCGCGATTGGCGCGGAACGGCATGAAAGCTAAACGGGAAGCGCGCCGCCGTGCGCAGCGCTTCCCGTTTCTTTATTCGGCAGACGCCCGGAAAGAATCCGGGCAGCCTAGGCCTGGGCTTCCCTGCTCGGAAGCTGGAGCCCCGTCTTGTAGATCCGGTCCGCCCTCAGGAGCAGGAAGGCGCTTATCATGCCCACGACCCCGAGCGAGGAGAACATCATCTGCATCGGCTGGTAGCCGCTTCGGTCGACGACTAGCCCCGCGAGCCACGGGAAAAGGGTAAGCCCCGCGTTCTGTATCCAGCCGATCATCCCGTAGGCCGTGCCGAGATATTTTTCGTTTACCAGGATAGGCACGGAAGGCCACATCGCCGCCGGAACCAGCGAGAAGGCGAGGCCGAGGATGATGAACGGGATCGCCGGATGGACATTTCCGATTCCGAGAAGCAGGTGCGCCGGGATCAGGAGCAGGGAGCCGACGACCATTATCGTCCCGCGTTTTCCGAACTTGTCGACCAGAAGCCCGAACAGGGGGGTGAATATCATCGTGCTCCCCGAAGCGAGCGACGTATACCATCCGGCCGCCTCGGCGCTCATGCCGAACTCCTTCTGCAGAAGGCGCGGGGCGTGCGACAGGAAGGGGAACATCGCCGAGTAGAAGGTGACGCAGAGAAAGCTCACGTACCAGAAGGAAGGTCCGAAATTTCCGACCTCCTTGAAAATGCGCACGACCCCGACCTGTTCTTCTCCTCCCGCCTCCTTCTTCCCGACATTCCTGTCGATCGCGAGGTATACGAGGAAGAAGAGGAAGGTGAGGAACATGACGAGCGTGCCCGCCCACACCGACCAGGTCCACGAGCCGAGCCGGTTCCTGATCATGGCGGAGGTGCCCATCGCGAGGAATGTGCCGAACCTGCAGACCGTTATGTTGAGCCCGAAGGCGAATGAAAGCTCCTTCCCCCTGAACCACCTGGCGATCACCTTGTTCACGACCAGTATCGCCGCCTCCGATCCGAAGCCGAAGATCCCCCGTCCGACCAGCATCCACACGAATGACTTGTCGGCGGCGATAGCCGTGACGAGGGACCCGAGTACGCACAGCCCGGCGTATATGATCCCCGCCTTCTTTATGCCGACCCTGTCGAGGATGATCCCTGCGAAAAAGACCAGGAAGAAAAGGTTCGGCAGGGAGTAAAGGGTAAAGAGCAGGCCGTACTGGGAGTTGTCGATCCCCATCGACTCCTGGATGAAATCGTTGATCGGCGTCACCGCGTCGTAGACGTAGTACGAGCCGAAGAGGACCATGCTGACGATCAAAAGGACGAGCCAGCGATACCAGTGCCTCTGTTCCTGTGTCGCGGATTCCATCAGATCGCTCCTTTGCGTCGAATGAAACTGCGTGGATCACGGCCGCGGCGGCGCGCCGGCGTTTCCGGCGCCGATCGGCTATTCCCCCGCCTCTCTAAAAGGTCCCTGTGTACTTCCACGAGAGGAAATCGCCGAGATCCCAGTACGCCGCCGTCGCCCTTTCGGCGTAATCGATCGAATACTTCGTCAGGAATTTCCTCGCGGCGTCGGGATTCTTCTTATGCATGGCGGCGGCCTTTTCCTCTATTCCCGCCTGATTCCTGAACCCCTCCTCCTCGAATAGAACCCGCACCGAATCGACGTCGGCCTTCATGTACCCCCACTTCTGGGCGGCGAGATCGGCCACGCGGTTGAATCCCCACCAGCCGCAATCCTCGCTGTACTCGTGCCTGCCCGAGAGTTTCCAGGAGGCCGGCACGTCGTTTATGCCGCAGTAAAGCGGGACGAACGCGGTCATCGCCGGGTTGTCCCATCCGAACCAGACGAGCCCTCCCACGGGGTCGGGCAGCCATCCGCGCGACTGCGTTATGGTGATGTACGCGCAGTAATATCTCGCTATGCACCTTTCGCCCATCTTTCCCCAGCCGCCGTTCACCTTGAAAAGAGGCATCATGTCGTAATGCATGAAGGGGTTGGCATAGGGGCTCTTGACGAACGAGCCGTTCTCGCCCTCCACGAGCATGAACTTGGTCATGTCGAACTCGGTCCCTTCGAAGGTGTCCCTGAAGATCTCCATCAGCCTGTCGATACGGACCAGTGTGTCGGGCTTCACCGAGAAGGGATAATTCTCCGAGTTGGGATCGAGCTTCAGGGAAGGGGCTAGAAGGTCGAATACCCTCCACTCCCTGCGCCGCGCGGCCATGCTCCGGCGCCCTTCCGGATCGTACGCGTAGCAGAACCTGAAGGGCTCGCCCGAATCGGGGTCCCACCAGCCGCGTTCGATCGCAAGGTCGAAGACGTTGGCTGAGGCCATGCAGTTTTCGGTGTCGGAGGGATCGATCTCCATTATCCTCGAGGCGTTCGCCGTCACGCCGACATGGTCGTCCGGCACCCGCACGGCGGCCCACACGGCTCCCGTGCGGTCGCTTCCCGATCCGGCGATCTCGAAATGCCAGACCTCTTCGGTGTCGGCGAACATCAGGCATTCGCCCCCGTCGTTATATCCGTACTCGGCGACCAGACCGCCGATCAGCCTTATCGCCTCCCTGCACGTCCTGGCCCTCTCGAGGGCGAAGCGGCAGAGCTCCTCGCACCCGAAGACTGAGTTTTTGTTTCTGAGCTCCTCGCGCCCCCCGAAGGTCGACTCGCCGATCGCGAGCTGGTGCTCGTTCATGCAGGGGTAGGCCGAGTTCAGATAGCCGAATGTCTCGCGCGCCTGCGGGATCATCATCCTGAGCCTCACGCCGGAGGTGTCGCCGGGAAATTTCATGAAGCGGAGCCCCGAGTAGACGCCGCACATGGCGCCTGCCTTATGTTTCGAGCCCGCGACCACCTCGAGCCAGGTCCTGTCCTCCCGGCTGTCGCAGGTGTGCGAGGTCGTCGTCGACCCGTCGATCGAAGCCTTTTTCCCGACGAGTATGCAGGTGCAGGCGTCGAGGGCCCCCGCGAAGAAGAGCGCGATCGCCGCCGCGAGAGCCGTGCCCACGATATTCCCTCGTAATCTCAAATCGATCCTCCCCTGGGATGATACCTTCATGAATTCCCAACTGCCCGCCGAAACCGCGGCCATTCAGCGCTGCGCTAAAGCGGTTATTCCCTCATCCCGCACCGCCGAAGCCGCGGCCCATCCTCTCCGGCCCGAAGCGGCTGCCCCTTCACTCCGCACCGCGCCGGCCCCGGACGCTTTCACTGCGCAGGATAGCAGCGCCGGCCGCTGCGGGCAATCGCAATCTATGCGGCGTCCCGGGCTCACAGGCAGGCGCGAAACGGCAAAAAAAGACTGGAAATCGATTTCCCGGCTCTTGTATATTTGTCCGGTAAATTGTTATTCGAAAAGAAGAACCACCACGATCGACCAGCCGAGGCTGACGGAAGAGAGGTGACCGGGCGGAAAGATAAGAGATTGGTGCGGTCGCAACAGCGGCCGCGGCCTGTTCCCGTTCCAGTATCATTGCTCAGAAAGGATTCCCAAGACAATGGCAAAGAACATTTATGTTGGAAACCTTCCGTTTTCAACGACTGATGACGATCTTAATCAGCTTTTCAGCCCATACGGTTCAGTCAGTTCGGCCCGTATCATCAAGGACAAGTTCACGGATCGTTCCAGGGGCTTCGGTTTCGTGGAGATGGACAACGACGACGAGGCGGACAAGGCCATCGAGGCGACCAACGGCAAAGAGGTCGACGGGCGCGCCCTCAAGGTGAGCGAAGCCAGGCCCCGCGAGGAGAAGAGGGGCGGACGAGGCGGCGGTGGCGGCGGTTACGGCCGCGACAGTTACTAGGCCCCTCGGAACGATATTATATAGATAAGAAAACGCGGCGTCTTCCATGACGCCGCGTTTTTTTTCAGCCCCGGTCCGTCCGTTCGAAGGCCTTCCGGCTCCGGCAGGGAGGGGAGCCGGCCCTTTAAGAAAAAAGCCCCCGGAAAAAACCGGAGGCTTATTATGGCGGGGCCGACGAGACTCGAACTCGCGACCTCCTGCGTGACAGGCAGGCGTTCTAACCAAACTGAACTACGACCCCGTATAATACCATCATCCAGCCGCTTTCGCCGGGCGGCTCAGGCCTTAAAAGCCCCGTAAACACCGTCTATCCGCTCCGCGAAGCATCAATATTTATAACAATGTTCCTTTATAAAGTCAATCGAATTTTACCGGGGCCGGCGCCACTTGCCCCACCAGAATCCGCGCCACCGCTTCGGCGGTGGAATCGGATATTCCATAACAGGTTATTGCAGTCCTGCCATCCTTTACGTAAAACGAATCCCAGGGTCTCTCCGCGGCGATCACGACCTCGAAACCTTCGCTGATACGCCCGATATCTTTCGGGGCCAGAGGCTTTCTGAAGAGCAGAACGAGAACGCGCGAATTCTCCACGGACCTGTCCTGAAAGGAGTAAAGATCGATCCATTCGGGATTGACGGCACTCCTCGCCATGCCCATCGCGACAAGATGCCGGGCGTTGTAGACCCTCGGCTCCCTTCCCGCGGTGACGAGCTCGATGAGACGGTCGATGAACCTTGTCACGGGATACCGGGCGAAATCCTCCTCCTCGCCATAAAACAGAATGGCCGGCACTTTCCCCGGGCCGAACGGCAGAAGTTTCAGGGGATCCTTCGCGATTTCAACGACGGCCCCCGCCGTCGCGGGGTAATGCCATTCCGCAGGAACCGGCGGCTGGAAGATCCCCGCCCTCCGCCTCAGGGCTTCTATTCTCCTCAGTGAATCGGCGTATTTCTCCCTGAATGCGCCGTTCCAGAAATCGCCGTCCCCTTCGAGAAAGCGCCCGATATCATCGAGCTCCCGGTAAACCTCCGCTGCCGGGCGGCAGAAAAGAAGAAGATCGTTTCCCGCCTCGAGCGCAGTTCTCGCCACGACGGCCGGTTTCAGCCGCATGATCCATTCACGCCGGAATCCCCCGTATATTCTCTCTTCCGTTCGCGTCCACGCGCTTTCGTCGCGCTCAGAAATATCCCGCGCCGCGCCGACAAGCCCCGCCCCCGTCAATATCCCGGACATCTCCAGCCCGTCGGTGATGATCACTCCGTCAAAGCCGATTTCCTCCCTGAGGATCCCCCTGACTACGGCCGGATCGAGAGACGCCGGGATATTTCTTCCGCGCGGCGCCACGTGCGCCGTCATCACCGAGTCGGCCCCCGCCTCGATCCCTTTCATGAACGGCACGACATCCTCTTGCCTCAACTCGTCGAGCGTCCTGTCCAGGGTCGGAAGGACAAGATGCGAATCTTCCAGGGACGATCCGTGGCCGGGGAAATGTTTGATCGACGTGAGAATCCCCTCCTCAGCGAAGGTTCTCACGGCGGCGGCGACCGCCTTCGCGACCTCGTCCGCGTCCTCCGAGAAGGCCCTGGTCCCTATCACCGGATTGAGATACTCGGAGTTGACGTCGGCGACCGGCCCGAGAAACATGTTTATCCCGCACGAGCGCATCCTTCGCGCGCTCTCCCTGAAAACGGCCGCCGGCAGGCCCGGATCGCCCGTTTCGGCGAAGGCCCTCCATGCCGTCATCTGCGTCGGCGGAACCCCTATCGCCCTCGCGAGGACCGATATCCTTCCCCCCTCGTGATCGGCCATCACGAGCGGGACAAGGCCCGACGCCTTTCCGATGATCTCGATCACTTCGGCGCAGAGCGCACTGAGTTGCTTGCGGGATTCGACGTTCCTCGAAAAAAGAATGATCCCTGCCGGTGGAAAGGCCCTGAGAAGGTCCCGCTCCGCGGCGTTCAGCGCGGTGCCCTCGAGGCCCGTCACGATGTGCGGGGAGATGATCTCCGGCAGACTCGAAGCCATGAAACGAGGCCCCCCTCTCCCGGTCAATAGACGCTTTCGATCGTGATGCCGGGATAGTAATGAACAAGGATCTCGACGGCGCTGTAGCCGAGCCCGGCCATCCTGATCGCCCCCGACTGGCACATCCCCGTCCCGTGGCCGTTCCCCGCCCCCCTGACCCTCACGGCGGCGACCCGCCCGCCTGACCGGTCGACATCCATCTTGAAGAGGGTGCTTCTGAGGATGGGGCCGTCGGCCGAACGGGGCCTGAGGACCCACCTGACGCGGTCCCCCTCGACCCTGTACGAACCGTTGTCGGTGACGATATCAAGAGCGATCACGCGCCCGCTTTCGGAGAAGCCTTCGATCTCCATGTCGACGATTCTGCCAAACGAGGCGGCGCTTTTCCCGAATTCCGCGCGCAGCGTTTGTTCGAGAATCGCATGAAGGGCGTCGCCGTGCCAGCTCTCCTCCCATCTGAAATGGCGGGAGTCCGCGCAGAACGACATGCCGGACCTGTCCGCATCCCTCACGCCGTAGAGGTAGGGATAGGATGCCTTCGACGGCCAGCCGATCCGGGAATCGGCCGTGTGCCCGCCGCAGCACGACGAGTAATACGCCGTGATCGGCACCCCTTCCCACAGCCCCACGACCCCCCTCGTCTCGTCGACCGCCCTCGACGCTTCGGCGTTCTCCCCTTCGACCCCCTTGTATACCTGGTCCATTACGGTCGCGCGAAGATCGAACCGCTCGGCTCTCTTCCCCGGCATCTTGCTGAGGGCGTAGGAGCGCGACGCGATCGCCTGCGCCCTGAAGGCTTCGTACTGGCCCTCCTTCAGGTATCCTATCTCGGAGGGGAGAACCCCCCTGATATAATCCTCCATCCCGAGTATGTTGATCGCGAGGAGTCCCCCCTGCCCGTCCGCGGCCATGCATAAACTCCCCCTGTAAGGCCTGCCCTCGATGCGGACGAACGACCCTTCCGTCCCCGTTATCAATATCGATGAAGACTGCCCGGCCGGCCCTCCCCCGCCCGACACGCTCACTTCGTCCCCCCTGGCGCCGAACCGGATCTCTCCCGCCACCGGCCATGAAAGGGCCGTGTCGCCGCGCGAGTCTATAATGGAAAGTTCGCCCGATTCGACATGGACGCGGACGCTTTTCCGGGTTTCGAGGATCAGGACGCGAACCTCGGGGATCGAGCCGCCAGGCACGGCCTGGAAGACCCCTTCCGGAGCGACTGCGCTGTCCGGCGACCCGCCGCTCAGCCACCAGGGCTCATCCTCAGCGCCGGGGGGCGCCTTCGATCCGTCATGCTCCGCCTGACCGCCCGTCTCCGCGGGGGGCATCATGGGGACGCTCTTCGGTCCCCCGCAGCCCGGGACAAGGAGGGCGAGGACCAGCACAGCCGCCGCCGCGGCGCCCCGCCCGTAATATTGCGCTTCGTCATGGTGGAATCCCGCGGACATGAAAAGACCTTTCTTTTCCCTGGAGCCTGAACTCAGCCGGGCGGCGCCCCGGGAGTGCGTCAGAATGGAAAGAAGAACTCCGCGTAAAGCCCGGCGATTTCGCCGCCGATGAGGAGGGGCTTGCCCGCTCTCTTCCCGGTCCGCCCTTTGCCGGCGCCCTTTTTCTTTACAGCGCCTTTTTCAGAATCGACCGATCCGTGCCAGACGGCCTCGTTGGCCATAAGAGCCACAGCCACGGCTTCCCCCTCGTCCTTCTCGAGCCCCATCCTGTCGATCATCTCCCCGACCATATTTCTCAGGATCGGTTCGTTCACGTCGATCTCCGGGCCTTCCCCGCTCTCCGGGCCTATACTGAAATGGCTCGCCACCACGAGGCCGGTCATCTCGCTGAGGACCGACGGGTTCTCGGGGAAGCTTCTGCCGCCGATCTCCAGGCACTTCAGCCCGATCAGGTCCACGTTCTCCGGATCTATCTCGATATCGTCGAAAAGATCCTGAAAAAGGGTGTTGATGTGGTGGAGCAGCAGGAAATTGATCCCCGCAAGTTCCTCGGAATCGAAATCCCCGCTCCGCCCGAGCGCCTCGATCGTGGCGACAAGCTCCCTCGGAAGCGAATGACTCTTGAAAGAATATACGTCGAGGAGCGTCTCGTCCCCCCTGCCCGACACATCCACCACCGCGGCTCCTATCCTGCCCGGAACATTGCCCGTCTCGATCCCGACGATGAGCCTGTTGTCCTTTTCCCTGATCTCCTTCAGGAGTTCATTCAAGATGCAACCTCCGTGAGTTGAACCCGAGATCCAACCACGGCCATTTTAATAATGAATGGCTGAAAAGGTAAAGATATTTCTGACGGTCGTAGGCCCCGGACCGCGCCGGGCTGAAAAGGGCGTTCCATGCCGGCCGCGCGCGCCGGATCACTCGAGCTTGACCGACATGCCGGTAAGCCGCTTCTCGCGCCCGTCCTTCTCGATCGTCAGAAGAACGATGTAGGTGCCGTTCGCCACCCTGTCTCCCGCGAGGTCGCGGCCGTCCCAGTAAACGACGTTCGGCGCGGAATAATTCGCCGCGTCCAGCATGTCGGCCGGGACACGGATCGACCTTATCAGCCTGCCGCTGACGTTGTAGATCAGTATCTCGCCCCTGTCGGCGGGCAGGTTCAGGGTGAAACAGAGGTTCGTCCCGCCGCTGAAAGGGTTCGGCAGGAGGTAACTGTCCGCGACGAGCTCGCTGCCGCCGACCTGGAAGATGAAGTCGGCCGAATATTCCCCCGTCCTGACCGTGAAGACGTGCTCCCCGCCCGGAAAATCCGCGTTGAAGATGGCCTGCCAGGCGGTCGAATCCTGCGGATCGGGTATCGAGAGGGCCGCCGCAGCGAATTCGATTCCGTCGAGCTCGAGCACGGGCGCCTCGTCGAGGCGGACCGGGATGACGACCTCGAGGCGAAATTCCCCTTCAGCCGGGCAATCCCCGCCAGGGAGGATCTCCGAGCCGCCCTCCTGGAACATCCTTATCCCGATCCCCATGGAAAAGGCGAGCGATCCGGAGAGGCGCCCCTCGGGGGTCAGGACGCTGAAAAGAAGCGACTCGTCTTCGAGGGTCAGCGTATAATCGAGTTCGCCGGACCAGCCGCGCGGATATGTCCCCGTGTCCGTCCCCAGCCTCTCCACAGCCATCTCTCCCGTCCTGTCGTCCCCGTCGACCTCGAATCTCAATCCGCCGAGGGCGACGACGTCGCTCGCGGAGAATCTCAGCCTGCACTCGTTCGTCCTGCTGCGCGACCGCAGGGCCCCGGCTTCGACCGGTTCCCAGCCCGAGCCCCAGTCGGCCTCGAGGGCCATTCGCGGCGGGCCCGGATCGATCCTCGTCATGGGATCGCCGAGGAAGAGGTACCGGTAAAGCTGTTCGAATCCGTAATAGGTCGTCCCGACATGCTCTATCTCGGCCTTCGTTATCATCCCGCCGGCCACCCAGTGGGCTCCCGTCCCCTCCATCGCCGGAGGAATCGAATCGGAAGGGGGCCTCTGGAAGATCGACTGGTGGAGCGTTTCGAAGAGCTTCTCGTTCTGGTCCAGGATCTCGAACCCCGTACTCGCGTAGGCTCCGATAGCCCCCGACCGGGACTTGAAGAGCATCTGCTCGGAGATGCAGTCCCCGTTCGGCCCGTCGGTAAGACGGCCCAGCTCGGATACCAGGGCGAACTGGCTTATGTGGCAGCCCGCCCCCATGAATATGAAATTCCTGTCGGTCGTCAGGCGGTTGAGGTCGCGGTACTGGCTGAACATCGAGAATCCCGATTCGCTGCTCAGGTGAGCCCTGTGCGCGTGCCCCTGGAAGGAGAAGAAGAGCACCCCTTCGTTCAGCCTGTCGATGAGGTACGGCGTGAAATAAGCCCGCGTCGAATCGGTCGCCTCGCTGAAGACCTGTACCCCCGACTCCCCGATCTCATGGATGTCGTCATTCCAGCGGGAGAGGAAGAGCCGCTCGATATCGAAGCCGCCGGGAAGGGATTCCTCGATGTCGAGGGCGGCCTTCTCCATCCCCCCCTCGAATTGCAGTTCGGATGAAAAATACCTGTAATCGGGGTACCCGGACCAGGCGTCGTCCGCGAAGAGGGCGATGTGTTTTCGCCAGGCGTCCCCCGCGCCAGGAGTCTCGAACCTGTATAGCTTTGTGAGAAGGGCCTGCAGCTCCACATCCCTGCCGACCGGGAACCGCCCTATGAAAACGTCGGGATACCCCTCCGAGGGCCATTCCTCGTCGAGGTGGGAATAGTACTTGTCGCTCGCGATCACCTCGTCCTCGTATGTCGTCCCCACCACGTCGACGGAGAAGGTGAATGGGGGGATGAAATCGGGCGGGGAGCCCTTAAGAAGGCTCGCGTCGTAGAATATGCGCTTGTGGTCCTCGTTCCCGTCCCCGACAAGAAGGACGTAATCGGTCCCCCAGTTTTCCGCCCCGTACCGGATGAATCTTCTTATCGCGTCGCAGGACTTGAGGCCGCCGTTGAATTCGTCGTACACGTCGGTCACGTCGACGGTCATGACCCTGTACCCCTGCTGCTCCCTCCACGCCTCGTATTCCGTCAACACGTTCATCGCGGGGGGCAGGAAATCGGGATGAGCGATCACCACGGCGTCCCATGCGCCCTGCGATCCGATCAGGCTGGAATTCGAGTCGACCGTGATCCAGTCGTTGTACACGTGCCTCCCCGCTTCCTTCCCGAGCGCCGCGAACCTGCTCTCGGCGGGGGTCGAAAGGTCGACGGTCAGTTTGTAAGTCGACCCCTCGAGCTGGAAATTCCCCGCGGCGAGCTGATGGAAAACCGGATCGGAGGGATCGGTGATGTCGATGATGAATCCCTGATCGGTCGTGAATCCCGGGATTACCACCCTCTGCGGCGGAAGCATCACGGGCAGGGTGAATTCCAGCATATTATCGCGCGCCGAGAAACCGGCCGAATACCTTATCTCGAAATCGTTCACGAGAAAGCCGTACGCGACGGTGCTCGAAAGGACCAGCTCGTTCTGCCCGTCGGCGAGAAGGGACGACTGGAGGCCCGAAAAGGACAGAACGGCGCTGTTCGTCGAGGTGACCGTGCCGCTTCCGAGAAGGTGGGTCCCCGACCCGTTCCTGACGCTGACCGTGATGCGCTGGCTGGAGATCGTGCTCGCGGCGCCCATCACCCTCACGGCGAGTGAAAAGGTGCCCGCCGGAGCGGGGGAATTAAGGGTGAAGGGGATGACCGCCTCCGAGACCGGGCCCATGACGAAATAGAAATCCCATGTCCCGGCATTTATGTTCTTGTGGTACCAGGCGTCCTTCCTCCCCCTGTACACGGCGTTGAACCCCGAAGCCGCTTCTCCCGGTCCGGGAGGGAGGGCCGCCTCCCTCATCAGGCTCCCCGGGAGGTCCTCCTCGAGCCATATCACGTTGTAATCGGTGAAGGTTGCGAATACATCCCCGGCGGCCTCGTCGTCCTTTATCCCTTCGGCGAAGAAGACGACCCTGTCGTCGCCGCTGAAGATGCCGGGCGTCGACGATGTTCCCTTTATCACCTTCATCGGGATGGCCGATTCCCTTGTGAGGTCGCCCTCCCCTTCGTCGTAGTAGAGTTTCTTCAGCGCGAACCCGGTGTTGGAAAGGGCCGGCGACAATCCCTTCGATATCAGGGAGTCGGCCCTTATCGAATAGACCCCCGTCTCCGGGATCTTCAGTTTCAGCCGTTTCCCCGGGGCAGCCGGCGACACCGTGAAACTTCTCCCCTTCGCGGGGGTGACGAACCTCTCCGCGTCGGCGGGGTTGACGAGGATCCCGTCATATATCTTCTTCCACGCCCTGGAAACAGGGATCGGGGTTTCATCGGTCGAGAAGCCGATTTTTTCCGGCGAATCGAGGCGCACTGTGACCGAAATACGCCTTGCCAGGCTGTATCCCCCTTCGCCGGCTATCAGGGGATTGATCCTTATCGGGAGAACCCTCTGCCGCCCCATCATCGACGGTTCGCCCGCTTCGGCCAGGCCGGCCATGATCCGGCCCTCCCACGGATCGCCCTGCGGCGCGAAGTATTCGGTCGCGGCCATCTCGTCCTCCCCGCGGACCAGCCTCCTGCCCATCACCCTCGCGAGAGTCAATTCGCCGAGCGCGTCGGCTTCGACGACATTCGCCTCGATCCGCGCGCTTCCCCAGGCGGGAATCGCCACGAGGAATGTCCTCCCCGGCACCTCGAAGGCGCCCTCGGGGGAGAACGATCCGTACCCGTCGAGAAGGACCCTGACCCCTCCCTGCGGGGCGTTCAGGATCCCTGCGGCGGGGACCGAAATTTCGAAGGTTATCGTCGAGCCGTCCGAGGACAAGAGCTTCGTTCCGGCGGCGTACGCAGGGACGGAAGCCGCCGAAAGGATGATGACCGCGGCCAGCAGCACGATAGCGATCGCCGGAGCGAAGAACGACCCGGACATGGAAAGTGACCTGAAAAGAGTCGGATTGGCTGTATTCAAGAAGACCACTCCTGTTCCCAGGGGGGGGAAAAAGCAGTTGTCTGTAACGGCGTTTTCTTCAATATAACAAAACGGCTGGCCCGGTACATACAAAAAACTGCGGGTCGCCCGCGGCTATTATCTCAATTATCGCAAATCCCTTTTATCGCGCCCCAGCTCGCATCCTCGTTGGTGCCCGGAGTCTCGTTCAGATAGAGGTAATTCAGTTTAATGAGCGGAGCGACGGGATAACCGGGCGTGCATTCGGCAACCTGGCAGGCGCCGGCTTCCGGGTGGTCGACGATATATATGCAATCGATGATGTTGGCTAGGGTCGGGAGCTGGCCGAGTTGATAGAGCCATACCCATCCGCTCTGGCATGCGTCGAAGCAGAATGTCACTCCGTCGTCGGCATAGGGGGCGCCCAGAATGATCGAGTTGAGCGGATTAGGAGTCGAGCTGATACACAGGTTCCACGAAGGCTGGACCAGCTTGAATTCGGCGCACATCATGCCGTTGTCGCCCGGGAGGATCCAGACCCAGGTGGTGTACTGCACGTATGGCTCCGGGATATAACGAACATAGACGGAGTGAATGGCATCAGTGTAGAGGCCGATGTATGCCACGGGACCCGCATTCGCAGGAGATGCCTTAAGAGCGGCCGCCGCAAGGATCAAAAAAAGAATCTTTTTCATGTCGATCCCCCTTATTTTCTGCCGCTCCTTACAAGGCAGATTATACCACGATTCGCACATGGCAGTCCATAAATGAAAAGGGGAGCCTTGCAAAAGGCTCCCCTTCCATTTCAGACATGTCGGCGGATAATTATCCGCCGGACATTCTCTATTCGTTGTACATCCCTTTTATCGCGCCCCAGCTCGCATCCTCGTTTGCAATTACGCAGGCCTGGTTGAGGGCCAGGTTGTTGAGGACCGTGAGCGGTTCCAGCGGATATTTGGGAAGACAGTTGGCAACCTGGTAGGCGCCGGCATCCGGACGTTCGACGATAGTGATGAAAGCCGGGATACCCGCAGCGGTCGGGAGCTGCATGAGCTGATACAGCCAGGTCCACGAGGTCTGGCACATGCCGAAGCAGATCGATACGCCGCCGGCGTCATAGGGGGCGCCGAGAGCCACCGAGGAGCCCGGGTTGATGACGGTCCCGATGCTGAGGTTCCAGGCCGGCTGGACCAGCTTGAACTCGGCGCACATCATGCCGTTGTCGCTCGGGAGAACCCAGATCCAGGTCGTGTACTGCATGTACGGGGCCGGGATCATCTGGCTGCAGTTCGT
>JALOPX010000162.1 GCA_025453655.1 Candidatus Krumholzibacteriia bacterium | reverse complement strand
ACATCCTGGCGGCTCCCGCGTTATACGCAGCCAGGGCCCCCACGAATGATCCTTCGTTTCTTTCAAGGAGAAAACGAAGGTACCAGGTCCCCGCTTCTATGCTCATCTCCGGATCGTAAAGATTCACGTTCTCCGCGTCGCCCATTTTCAGTATGCCCGCGATCCACTCGCCCGTCGGCCTCATCAACTGCATCAGCCCGCAGGCGCCTGCGCCGGAAACCGCGCGAGTGTCGAAAGAGCTTTCTTCGCGCATGACTGCGAGGACAAGGTCCGGCGGGACCCGGTATTTTTCGACGGCCTTTCCGACGAGGCCCGCGTAGGCGACCGGATACAAAAGGCCGGGAGGCATCCCGGCCTTCGACAGTGCCTGGTTGCGGCTCAGGAGCCGCGTGCTGAGATCGGTCATTCCGTTTCTTCGTGTTTCGCCGAAAAGCATGAGCATCGACCTGATGTCGTTTCTGTAAAGGGTCGACAGAGAGGCGGCGCAGCCGCCGGCTTCGGGGAGAAGCCCGTTGTCGAGGAAGTACCTGAATCCCTCCCACGCGGGGTGATCCGACATGGCCGACCGCGCATCCTTCAGAGTGTCGATCGAAGCGAATCTCGCCATTTCGGCGGCTTCCATGGAGTCAACGGCCGACGACCCTGTTTCGCGGCCCATATCCCAATCCAGGCAGGCCTTCGCATCCACGAGCGCTTTTGCATAGAACGATAATGGGTGGTCCCGTAAAAGCGTCCTCTTCCATTCCTCCGAGCCGGATGAGTCGGCAGACGTTCTGTACAGCCAGTATAGAATCGCGGCCCTGAGCCTGCGATCCGCGCCCGGAAGAAGTTCCCTTAGAATCCCGGCCGCCTCGACGGATCTGCCCAGCCTGCGCATCAGAACGGCCTCTCCCAGCATGGCTGCTTTTCCGGCGTACGTCGCCGGCCCCCTTCTTCTGATCGTCTCCCATGCCTCTATGGCCTTGTCCCATTCACATTCGGCGATCATTATCCGCGCCGCGGTGTCGAGCGATTTTTCCGCCCTTGCGTCCTCCGGATAACGGTCCGCGAAGGCCATGTGATGATCGTACGATTTTGCAGGGTGCCCCAACGTTCCGTTCAGCGAGGCGATCCTCAGGAGCGCGTCCTTTTTCAATTCAGTCCGGGCGTCTGAATGAAGTATCTCCTCATATGCGGAAAGCGCCGGAATGAGATCCTTTTTCCTCTCGTAAAGCGACGCTTTCAGAAATTCGATGTCCCAGCGGGGCACGCCCATGGCCGGAAGCGAGGAAAGAATCTTCCCGGCGGACTCATACAGGCGGCATCTTATCGTCTTCCTGCTCACAAGGATCGCCTCTTCGCGGGAAAGAGCGATGTTGCCGTTTAACATCCCTGCCACGAGTTCTTCCAGAATGTCTTTTCCCTCTTCGCCGAGGTCCCTCTTCAGGGCCTCGGCGAGGAAAATCCCGCCGGTCGCGACATTCCCGCAGTCTTCCCCGCGGATGTATATCCTGAGAAGATTCTCCCCGGAGAGCGACCGCCACTCCCCGTCGCATATGAATTGCGGGACATTCCATAAGGTATCTTCAAGGGAGGACTCCACGAAGGAATCAAGCAGCACGCCGAAAAGATGGTGCCCGCGCATGCTCGAAATAAAATCTTTATCCGAGAAAAGTCCGGATAGCTCCCCTCTTTCATCCGCTCTTCTCCCCGACTCGCGAAAAGACCTCGAGCGTATGTATATCCTGTACGTTTCAAGCCAGGGATTCTTCTCGGGCTCGCCGGTTATGGCAATTACCGATTCCCACTCGCCGGCGTTGAAAGAGGCGATGGCTGCTTTAAGGCCTCCTCCGGCTTCAGAAACTCCATTATCACCGGCAGTCGAACGCGCCGCATCCTGTGCCCACGAGGCGCGGGGCGCGAGGAACACCGCGAGAAGGATCGCCGCCATGGTCACATGTGGAGCCGTTCTGAACATCTTAATCCTGCAGCCTGGTTACTCCGGTGAAAGCCACGGGGGAAGCGAAGGGCAAATTGAATGCCAGAGCCTGGTTTTTCCGTCCCGTCAGGCGGACTCTATTCCCATTCGATGGTGCTTGGAGGCTTTGAGCTTATATCGTAAACGACCCTGTTGACGCCATCGACCCTGTTTATGATCTCGTTTGAAACGTCCTGAAGAAAATCGTAGGGAAGCCTGGCCCAGTCTGCCGTCATCCCGTCGGTGCTTGTCACCGCCCTGAGGGCGACGGCGTTCTGATACGTTCTCTCATCCCCCATGACCCCCACGCTCTTTACCGGCAATAGCACCGCAAATGCCTGCCATACTTCATGATAAAGGTTCTCGCGCTTCAGGCCGTCGATGAATATGCGATCGACCTTTCGAAGCAGGTCGAGGTCGGGTTTTCTGATCGCACCAGGAACCCTCACGGCGAGGCCCGGGCCGGGGAACGGGTGTCTTGCTATCTGTTTCTCCGGGAGCCCGAGAAAACGGCCGACTTCCCTCACCTCGTCCTTGAAAAGGAGGGCCAGGGGCTCTATCAGCTCGAATCGCATATTCTCCGGGAGCCCTCCGACGTTATGATGGGATTTGATCGTCGAAGAAGGCCCGCCGGTCGACCTGCTCTCTATCACGTCGGGATAGAGAGTCCCCTGCGCCAGGAAATCGAAGGGGCCGTGAATCCTGCTCTGTTCCTCGAAAATGTCGATAAAACATTTCCCTATCACCTTGCGTTTGGACTCGGCGTCGGAGATTCCATCGAGCCTTTTCAGGAATTCATCCGACGCGTCGACAAAGACCGGATCGGCCGTGAGGTACTCCGAAAGCAGGTCCATCACCTCTTCGGCCTCCCTGTCCCTCAGAAGCCCGTTGTCGACGAATACCGGGCACAGTTGCCGCCCCACCGCGCGATCCACCAGAACGGCCATCACTGAGCTGTCGACTCCACCGCTCACCGCGCACAGGACCCTGGAATCGCCGACCTTCTCCCGGATACGGGCCGTCTCGAGGTCGGCGAACGATTCCGACGTCCAGACCGGCCGGCAGCCGCATATCGTGAATAGGAAATTCCTGAGAATCTCCCTGCCATGGTCGGTGTGATAGACTTCCGGATGAAACTGCAGGCCGAATATCATCTCCGAGATGTTCTGAACCGCGGCTATCGGGCATCCTTCCGAGAAAGCGACGGCCTCGAAACCTGCCGGAAGCGTGTTGACCCTTACCCCGTGGCTCATCCATACCTTCTGTCCGGCGGGGGTTCCCCGGAAAAGCGGGCTGCCCGTGTCGACCGAAACCATCGTTTTCCCGAATTCCCTGTGATCGGACCTGTCGACGTCGGCCCCTCTTCGAATGGAGATGAGCTGCATTCCATAGCATATCCCCAGTATCGGAACGCCGAGGGAAAAGATGTCCGCCGCAAGGTCGGGAGCCTCCGTCTCGGTCACGTTCGCGGGGCCCCCGGAAAGGACGATACCCACCGGATTCGAAGCCTTTATCTCCTCTAGGTTCGCCGAGTTCGGAAGGATGGTGGAAAACACCTTTTCGGCCCTGATTTTCCGCGCGATCAACTGCGTGTACTGCGAGCCGAAATCAAGTATTACGATCGATTCGCCTTCCCATTCCCTGTCCGTCAAATCCGCCTCCGTCAATGCCTGAAGTGCCTTACGCCGGTTATGGCCATGGTCAGGCCGAGCTTCTCGGCCGTTTCTATCGCCTCCGCGTCCCTTATCGAGCCTCCCGGCTGAATGATGCATTTAACCCCCGCCTTCGCGAGAATCTCGACCCCGTCTGGAAACGGGAAGAATGCGTCAGACCCGGCCGAGGTTCCCTCGATGGTCAAACCCTGTCTCTCCGCCTTGTCCACCGCGATCCTGCAGGAGTCCACCCTGCTCATCTGGCCCGCACCGACCCCCACTGTGCCGTACTGATCGCACAACACGATCCCGTTGGATTTGACGTGAGCCACGATCTTCCATGAAAGGGCCATCGCCTTCATCTCCACGGGCGAGGGTTTGCGCGAGGTGACGAATTCGAGCTTCTCCAGCTCTTGAAATCCCGTGTCCCTTTCCTGCATCAGGAGCAGGTCGCCGGCTTCCCTCCCCACCCATCCGGAGAGGTCCCTGTCCCACTCCGCCTGCGGGATGGTAAGAATGCGAAGGTTCTTCCTCCGGCCGAAAAGCTCCATCGCTTCCGGGGTGTACCCCCTCGCGAGCAGCACCTCCACGAAACCTTCCCCCATCGCGGCGGC
>JALOPX010000053.1 GCA_025453655.1 Candidatus Krumholzibacteriia bacterium | reverse complement strand
GCTGCCGGATGATCCAGCAGTCATGGCCCGCTCCCTGAAGGACACGAGGTTCGAAGAGAGCGGGCCTTCTTGTTTCCGCCGGGCCGCGCGGCGACGGCCGGCCCGGCGGATCGTGCGTTGAAAAAAAAGGGGGGGCCATGGCGAAATCGAATCTTCAACTGAAGGATTCCGGCAGGAATCACGAGCTGTCTCTCGATATAGACGCGGTGAAAAAGACGGTCACCGGCGGCGCCGTATACAATTACTCGGATAATTCGCTCGTCGGGCTGGAGGTGTCGAAAGGACGGCTCGGGGGCTCGGTCGTTCATTCGGGGGAATCGCATTCCCTCAGGCTCAATTTCAACAAGGACGGAAAATATTACGGCACGTACAGGGATGACGACCTCGGGGGGCTCGAACTGGAGATCGAAGCCGGCGTGGCCAGGGTTTCGAAGGGCGCATTCCCCGCGACGGGCATGATAAGGCTGAAGGGCGCCGATCACGAGATAAGGCTCGATCTGGACGGGAAGGGGAGGATATCGGGGTGTATAAAATCGAGGTTGTCCAAGTCGGCCCTGTTCAGGCTCGACCTCGCGAAAGGATCCATTTCGGGCGAGATCACCCACAAGGGCCCGAGGCACGAGACCAGGATGACGCTCTCAAGCGGCGGATGGAAGGGGCTGATAACGATCAGGAAGGGAAAATCCAGCATCACCCTGGACGTTAAGGGGGGCAGGGATTTCAAGCTGAGCGAGGCGTGGATCAGGTCGGTCGTCGCCTTCTAGAAGATCCGGGATCGCCGTATCGCCCGGCACGAGGGGGATTTCTCATTATGTGGGTGGCCGGTCTGCGTTCACCGGAATATGCCGAACCGCGAAGGATGCCGCGAGGCACGACGAATTTTTCAGGTTGACGGCGGCCACGCGGGATAAAATCTTTCCTTACGGGCCGGCCATGGAGCCGGGATCGACGTTTTATCGCCTCCGGGCCGGGAGACGGCAAATGGGAATCATCTACGACAATCTTTCCGCCGGCATGAAGCCGCGCATATATTCGACCTTCGTCGAGGCTTTCTCCGATTATGCGATGGACATGCGTTACATGACCGAGGAGATCGTCTTCAACAGGGCCGAGAAGAACGGCGTCGATTTCAACCTCTCCGTCGGCGCTTTCGACGGAGAAAAGCTCGTCGGATACACCCTCGTCGGCATCGACACGTGGAAGGGCGCGACAGCCGCTTTCGACATCACGACAGGCATAATCAAGCCCTACCGCGGAAAAGGGATAGCGCGGGCGATGTTCGACCGCGCCCTCCCCGGCATCAAGAAGAGGGGGGCGGAGATCTTCGTCCTGGAGGTCCTGCGGGAAAACGCCCCCGCCGTAAAGGCCTACACGAAGACCGGCTTCCATGTCACGAGGGAGTTCGATTGCTATCACGCGGATATCGGGGAACTCTCCGATGCCTGCGGATCGAATGACGGGATCGAAGTGGCCCCCGCCGGGAAGGATATCCTGGCGCGTTTCGAGGGGGCCCTCGACCGGCGGCCCTCGTGGGAGAACTCCTTCCCTTCGATAAGGCGGATCCCGGATGACGTGCTGATTCTCACCGCCGACGCCGGAAAAGGCCCGGCCGGGCTCCTCGTCTACTACCCTGCGATCAACTGGGTGATGACGATCGCGGTGATGAAGGAATACAGGAGGGCGGGAGTCGGGACGGCGCTTCTCGCCCGCCTCGCGGGGCTGATCGGCCATGCCGTGAAGAGGGTGAAGATCATGAACATCGACCGTTCGGACGAAGGGCTCTCGGCATTTCTGATCAGCCTCGGATTCGAGGTGCTGGTCAGCCAGTACGAGATGGAGATGGACCTGTAACACGGGTGCCGCGGCGCGGTTGCCGGCCGGCCTGTTCCGTCTGCGGAAGGAAAAACCAGGTGTCTCGAAGGATCATGGGTGCAGTGACGCAACGTATTATATGCATAATTGTTGCCACCTTGATTTCAAGTTGTTTCTCCGCTGTCCTGGCGCATGACATACACGAGGCGGCGCGAAGGGGCGACCTGGAAAGGGTAAGATCCCTTCTCGAAAAGGACGGGACGATCGTCGATCTTCGAGACGAAAGCAATTTCATGAACACCCCTCTGCACCTTGCCGCCGCGGCCGGCAGCGAGAGGGTGGCGGCCCTGCTGCTGGCGGCGGGTGCAGCCGTCGACCCGAAGGCGGCGAGCGGCGAAACCCCCCTTTATTACGCGGTGAGAAACGCGAGGACGGCCACCGTCGATCTTCTGCTCAGGCATGGAGCAGGGGCGAACGTCCGGGCCCAGGACGGGTTCACGCCTCTTCATATCGCGGCGGCCGCGGATCAGCCGTATATCGCGATGATGCTTCTCGGGGCCGGGGCCTCGGTCAACGAAGGGGCAAGACACGGCCTGACGGCGCTTCACCTGGCGGCCGCCTTCGGATTCGGCCAGGTGGCCGAGGTGCTGGTCGACAACGGAGCGGACATGAACCTGCGATGTTCCGACAATTCCACCGCCATTCATCTCGCCGCAGCCGGCGCCCGGGACGAGCTTGTCGCTTATTTCATGTACAAGGGGATGAAACTCGACGGAGTTCAATACCCGGTCCACTCGGGGCCGTTTCTCGGAGCGACGCCTCCCGACGGACGGGCCGAGGCATTTCTTCCGGGGGTGGTGATGAACCTTTTCAGGCCGCACGGCAGCGTGGCGGCGGCGCCGGGCGGCAGGGAGATATACTGGGCAAGGGCCTCCGCGGATCCCGGAAAATACGAGGCGATCTGGTACATGAGGGAGGAGAAGGGGCGATGGACTCCGCCGCAGATAACCCCCTTCTCCGTCGAATACAACTGCAATTATCCCGCCCTCTCGCCCGACGGGCGAAGGCTCTTCTTTACTTCTAACAGGCCCCCCGGCCCGGAAAAGGGAAGGGGCGTCCTAGATATCTGGTTCGTGGACAGGACAGACGCCGGCTGGAGCGAACCGGTGAACATGGGAGTGCTGGCCGGGTTGGAAAACGCGGAAGCCGAGCACGCAAGCGTCAGCCGGGACGGGACGGTATATTACCACATCGTAAGGAGGGCCGGCGCCGGCATCGAGGCCGACATCTGGAGCTCGTCGCCGTCGGGGGAGGGGTATTCAAAGCCGCGCAGGCTGCCGGCGGCCGTCAACACCGAATCGGTGGAGGCGGGGCCCTGCGTAGCTCCCGACGGGAGTTACCTTATCTTTGCCTCGAAAGGCGGGCAGGGCGCCGACGCAGGGTTCGCGATCATGGCGAGTTTCAGGGACGGCGACGGCGGCTGGAGGCCGGCGGTCCCCATGTCCCGGGTCCTGGATCCGGGGATGAGCCGGTGCGCCGGGATATCGGCGGACGGAAAATATATTTTTTTCATCGGGGCGACCGGCGACATCCGGGACTACTACTGGATCGATTCCGCCGTCATGGACGGACTTCGCGACCGGTGACCCGGGGCGGAACGACCCTTCCCCCGCGCCATTTCCATTGATAATCCGGCACGAAAGCATTTAATTATATTCGGATCCCACCTGCGCCGGAGGACGGCCATGCATGGAAAATCAGCATTAGCGGCGCTCGTGCTGCGATCGATCCTGATCCTGCTCGTGATTTCATCGTGCGGCGGCGACCCCGTCGACAACCGCAGGTTAAACCCGGATAATCCCGCCGACTGCGACGTCCTGATGATAGGAAACAGCCTCACCGGCTGGCACGACGTGCCGGGTCTTCTGCAGGCCCTTTGCGATGCGGGCGGGAAGAGCGTATTCGTCAGGGAGGCGATCTATCCGGGCTATACGCTGGAAATGATCGTCGCGGGAACCGGCGTGTTCGACGAGGTGGCTCTGAGAAATTGGGATTACGTCGTGATGCAGGGCTCGAATTATGAGATCGCCTTCCCGGAGCGCCAGGATGAGATAATCGAGCCGATAGAGATCCTGGCCGCCTCGATACGCGCGAACGACCCGGCCACCCGGATAATATTCTTCATGGACTGGGCGATGAAAAACGGGGTGACCTTCGACGGGCGGTATTATACCTTCGAGGAATTCCAGTCGATGCTGAGGAGCGGCACACTGCTTCTGGCGGGCGGCATGGATTTCATGGTCGCTCCGATAGGGGTCGCATTCGGCAAGGTCGTCGCGGCGAGGCCCGACATTGATCTGTTCGCTCCCGACGGAGGCCATCCTTCCGCCGGGGGGGCGTATCTTCAGGCGTGCGTCTACTACTCCGTCATCTTCAGGGAGAGCGCGGCGGGGCTGTGCGTGTCGGGGGAACTTCCCCCGGAGCAGGCTTCCTTCCTCCAGGGGGTGGGGGCGGAAACCGTCCTCGACAGCCTCGCGCAATGGAATATCCCCTCGAACTGACTTTCGCGGGACGGGAAAAAACGAATCGATTACGCGCCGCGCTCATAAAAACGGCTTGACATCGCCCCGGATTATTTATAAAATAATAATAATATAAAGATATTTTAATATACCTCCCGTCTCGTCCGCCCGGACTCGCGGCGAGCCCGAATGAGCGGGAGGCGGATGAGCGCAGTGACGAAACAAGCGAGGAGGTCTCCCTTGACTGAAGACGAACTGAGAAATCTCGAAGTGAGCAAGACGATCGACGCCAGGGGAATGGCGTGTCCGGGCCCGCTTCTTGAGGCGAAGAAATCGATAGCCGGCATCCCCGTCGGGGGGATCATGGAGGTTCTCTCGTCGGACGAGGGGACCAACAACGACATCCCCGCATGGACGAGAAAGATGCAGTACGAGCACCTGGGCACCCTGGAGGATGCCGGTTACTGGAGGCTGTTCGTCAGGAAGACAAGGTAAAGGGATGCTCGGCAAAATCACCGACTACCGGATGTGCGAGCAGGTGGCGGCCGTCCTCAAGACGCTGGCTCACGCCCAGCGCCTGTCCATACTTTGCAAGCTGTACAGGAAGGAAATGACCGTCGGCGAGCTCGAAGCCGGCTGCGGCATCTCTCAGCCGCAGGTTTCCCAGCATCTGACCAGGATGAGGCTCGAAGGGATCGTCGAATCGAAAAGAGACGGCAATCATGTTTACTACAGCATATCTGATCCGCAGATAAGGGTGCTTCTCGAATCGTTCGAAAAGGTGTTCAAGGTTTGAAGATGGGCGAAGGCAATCCGAAGATACTCGTTTTTTCCACCGATAATGTCTCGGACCCGGGGATAGATCTCGCCGGAAGGAACAAGATGCATTATTCCTCCTCGGTATACGTCATCAGCGTCCCCTGTTCCAGCGGCATCAAGCCGTCCTGGATACTCCGCGCCTTCGAACGGGGATTCGACGGCGTCTTCATAGCGGCCGACGGGAGCGATTGCTCGTACGTCTCGGATTGCACGGCGAGGACGGCCAGGACAGCGGCGAGGGCGCAGGAGATGATGAAGGAAAGGTCGATCGATCCGGCCAGGTTGAAGATGGCGGCCCTCTGCTCCGTGTGCGCGGAGCCCTTCGAGAAATACATGAGGAATTTCAGCAAGGCCCTGGCGAAGATGGGGCCTTCGAAGACCGGGGAATAGATGTATTACGACGTTCTCGTCATAGGCGGCGGAATCGCCGGCATGGAGGCAGCGATAAGCCTCGGGGACATGGGGTACAAGGTCCTGCTCGCCGAGAAGGAACCGAGCATCGGCGGGAAGATGATCCTCCTGAGCAAGGTTTTCCCCACCCTCGACTGCGCGAGCTGCATCTCGACGCCGAAGATGGCAGGCGCCTCCAACCATCGGAACATCGAACTCAACGTATTCTCCGAGGTCGGGGGGATCACGAAGAACGACGACGGTTCGTTCAAGGCCACCCTGGAGAAGAAATCGGCGTTCGTCGACTTCAACCTTTGCACCGGGTGCCAGGAGTGCGAAAAGGTCTGTTCCGTCACGGTCCCCGACGAATACAACTTCGGGCTCGTTTCGAGGAAGGCCGCACACATCGTTTACCCGCAGGCCGTTCCCAAGAAGGCCGTAATCGACAGGGAGGGGACTTCGCCGTGCACCTTCCACTGCCCTGCCGACATAAAGGCGAACGGATACATCTCGCTGGCGAGACAGGGAGCCTTCGAGGAGGCTTTCAAGCTGGTCCTCGAGGACGCGCCGCTGGTCGGCAGTCTCGGGAAGGCCTGTTACGCGCCGTGCGAAAAGGAATGCACGAGGGCGGAGACCGGCGGAGCGCCTCAGATAAGAATGATCAAGCGTTTCCTGGCCGACTACTACTACGAACGCCATCCCGAGCCTGAATACGGTCCTCCGGAGAAAAAAACCGGGAAGAGGGTCGCCGTTGTCGGTTCGGGGCCGGCGGGACTCGGAGCCGCCTATTTTCTCGCAAGGGAGGGGCATGAGGTCAGGATATTCGAAGAGCGAGGCATCGCCGGCGGGATGCTTCGAAGCGAGATACCGAGGTTCAGGCTTCCCAAGGAAACGGTCGACAGGGATATCAGGAATGTGACCGCCCTCGGCGTCGTGATCGAGACCGGCGCGAAGATAGGGTCGGTCCTCGAGCTGAAAAAACGGGGATACGACGCCGTTTTCATCTCCATAGGCGCGGACCTGTCGAGGACGATCGGGATAGAGGGGGAGAGCAGCGAGGGCGTGATGAGCGGGACGAGGTTCCTCTACGACGTCACGCACGGCCGGAAATACGATCTTGCCGGGAAGGTGGTGGCGGTCGTCGGCGGGGGGAACGTGGCGATCGACGTCGCGAGGTCCGCCGTGCGGCTCGGCGCGGCGAAGGTCATGATCGTCTATCGCAGGCCGAGGGAGGAGATGCCCGCCTCGAGGGAGGAGATCGCGGGCGCGGAAGAGGAAGGGGTCGCCGTCCTCGACAGGCTGGGGCCATCGAGGATCGTGGCGACCGGCGGCAGGGTATCGGGGCTCGAGACGGTCCGAAACATCTCGGCTCCGGGGGACGGCAGAAAAAACCCGCCGAGGTTCGATCCCGACACGAAAAAGATCCTGCCGTGCGATATCGTTTTCACCGCGGTCGGCCAGGAATCCCGGTCCGGATTCCTGGACGGCGACGGCATCGAGCTGACTCGAACCGGAGCCGTGGCGGCCGATCCCGATACTATGGCGACGTCGGTGGAGGGGATCTTCGCCGGCGGCGAAGCCGTGACCGGGCCGAGCATGATAGTGGAGGCGATCGGCCAGGGGAAGCGGGCGGCCTTTTTCATGAACCGGTATCTCAGGGGAGAGCCGTTAGAGGGCGCCGTTTACGATAGAAGGATCCCGCCAGTCGGCAGGGAAACGGTGCTCGCCAGGCAGGAAAGGTACAGGGCCCATCACCTGGTCGACATAAGGGAGCTTCCGACATCGGAGAGGAAGGTCGGATTCGAAGAGGTCGAACTGCCTCTTTCCATGCAGGAGGTCCTCGACAGCTCCGAGAACTGCCTGAACTGCGGCGTATGCTGCGAATGCGGCAGATGCGTGAAGGCCTGCCAGGCGGGGGCGATCGATCTCGGCATGAAACCGGCGACAAGGGAGATCGAGGCGGGATCGGTCGTCGTAGCGACCGGATTCGGACTCTTTCCCGCGCATCTGATCGAACGCTACGGCTACGGCAGGCATCACAACGTCATCACGGCGATGCAGATGGACAGGATCATCGCGCCCACGAGGCCCTTCAACCATCTTCTGCGGCCCTCGGACGGAAAGGTGCCCGAAAACATCGCCTACGTCCTGTGCGCCGGCTCCCGGGACGTCACGATGGACAATCGCATATGTTCGAGGGTCTGCTGCATGTATTCGATCAAGCAGGCGCAGCTTCTTCTCGGAGCCCTGCCCGTGGCCGACGTCACTATTTATTACATCGACATTCGCGCCTTCGGCAAGGGGTACGAGGAATTCTACGAGCAGTCGAAGGGGATGGGCATACGATTCGTCAAGGGGAAGGTGGCGAAGATCGACGGGGGGGAGAACGGGAACCTCCTCGTCCGTTACGAGGACGTGGACGGGGGCGCGGAGGTTCGCGAAGCCGAGCACGATCTCGTCGTCCTTTCGACCGGCTTCATCCCCAATCCCGATTTCACGCGGTTTTTCGCGCCGGGCCTCCTCGAGGCGGACGAGCATCTCTTCGTGAGCGAGCCGCAGGAGCACATAAATCCGGGGAGAACGAGCATCGAGGGGGTCTTCGTGGCGGGAGCGGCCACCGGGCCGATGGATATACCCGATACGATACTTCATTCGGGGGCGGCGGCGGCGCAGGCCGCCTCATGGCTCGAGAAACGGAGAATTTGCCGATGAGCAGGCGTAAGGTCGGAGTTTATATCTGCCATTGCGGCGGGAACATCTCGGATCATGTCGACGTCGACAGGATCAAGGCCGAGATCGAGAAGGACTCCGACGTCGTCGTTTCCAGGACGACGATGTTCACCTGTTCGGACGCCTCCCAGACAGAGATGATGAACGACATCCGGGAAAACGGACTCGACGGGATCGTCGTCGCGTCCTGCTCCCCGAAGCTTCACCTTTCCACCTTCAGGGGGGTGGCGGACCGCGCCGGGATGAATCCCTTTCAGTACGTTCAGGTCAACATCAGGGAGCAGTGTTCGTGGGCTCACTCGGACGACCCGGCGGGGGCCACGGACAAGGCCGTCGGTCTCGTCAGGGGAGGGCTCGGGAAGGCGAGACTCGCCGAACCTCTCGAGCCGATCAGGGTCAATTCGATAAAGAAGGTTCTCGTCATAGGAGCGGGCATCGCGGGCCTTCGCGCCGCGATCGAGCTTGCCGACCTCGGCGTCGAGGTATTCGTCGTGGAGAAAAAAGCCAGGGCGGGAGGCATGGTCGGGAATCTCGGCACGATGTATCCGTCCGGCAGGACCGGCTCGGAGATCATATCGGCCCTGATGGAGGAGGTCGCGAAAAGACCCCTGATCACCCTCTTCACGGGGGCCGCGCTTGCGCGAAAGGAAGGGTACATCGGCAACTTCGACGTCGGCATCATGACCGGCGTTCCCGAGGGCGCCGGCGGCGCGCCTTCCCATGCCGGGACGGCGGTTCCCGGCGCGAAGGAAACGGATGACGGGACGATCGACCTCAAGGTCGGCGCGATTATAGTCGCGACCGGCGCGGAATCGTACGTCCCGGCCGCCGGCGAATTCGGTTTCGGGCTCGACGGAGTCGTCACGCTTCCCGAGTTCGAACGGATGTTGAGCGAAGCCGGGGGGAAAAAGCTCGTTCACGGCGGCAGGGAAATCAGGACGATTTCCTTCATCTACTGCGTGGGGAGCAGGCAGCACGGGGGAGACGAAGGTTCGAACACCTACTGTTCCCGATACTGCTGCAACGCGGCGGTTCATGCGTCGACCCTTGCCATGGAGAAATTCGAAGGGATCGACACATACCACCTTTACAGGGATATGAGAACGTACGGGAAGTTCGAGACGCTGTACGAAAAGGCGTCGCTGTCCGGAGCGGTATTCATAAGGTTCGCCGACGACGATCCTCCGTCGGTCGCGAGCCGGGACGGCGGGCTCGTCGTCACGGCGAGGGACCTGTTGACGTGCGGCGAGGAGATCGAGATACCCTCCGATCTCGTCGTGCTGGTCACCGGCATGGTAGCCGCGGAAAACGCCGGGCTGACCTCGATGCTCAAGCTGCCTCTGGGGGCCGACCGGTTCTACAACGAGATACATGCGAAGCTTCGGCCCGTGGAGACTGTGATCGACGGCGTGTACATCGGAGGATGCTGCAACGCGCCGAGGAATTCCACCGAGTCGGTGATCTCGTCGCTCTCCGCCGTCGCCAAGGCCGCGTCGCTTCTGGTGAAGGGGTACGTCGATCTTCAGCCCTTCGTGGCGTTCGTCAGGGAGGATCTCTGCTCCTGGTGCGGAGCGTGCGAGAGCGCGTGCCCCTACTCGGCCATATCGATGGTCGAAAAGGACGGCAGGCGGGTGGCGATGGTCAACGAGGTGCTGTGCAAGGGGTGCGGGGCCTGCGTTCCAGTATGCCCGTCCGACGCGACCCAGCTCAAGGGATACACGGACGAACAGATATTTTCCATGATAGACGCTTTCTCGGGGGAGGTCGGCGTTGGCTGAGAACGGCGGAGCGAGGTTTCCCGAAAGCGTTCTGATCTCCGGCGAACGCGCGGAGATCTCGAGAATGGAAACCGGGATGCGCGAAAGGATACTCGGGGTCCTGCGGGAGGGGCCGAAAACGGTGCCCGAGATCGCCGAAGCCCTGGGAATCGAAAAGCGCGAGGCGATGTGGTGGGTCATGGGGTGCTGGAGGTACGGGTACGTCGCTCCTGAAGAGAAGGCGACGGACGAAGGTTACTTCAGGTATAGGGCCGCGGGGAGGCAGGCGGATGGAAAAGGTTGATCCGCGTTTGCGCGAAAGGATCGTAAGACTCGGAGCGGCCGGCATGAAGGCCTGCTACAGCTGCGGCCACTGCAGCGCCGTATGCCCGCTTTCCGAAGGCGCGGTATCCTTTCCGAGGAAGATGATAAGATATTCCATGCTGGGGCTGGAGAAGAAACTGTCCGGATCGCTGGAGCCGTGGCTCTGCTATTCCTGCGGGGAATGCACCGACACCTGCCCGCGCGACGCCGACCCGGCGGGGCTGATGTCTGCCCTGAGGAGATTCGCCACGAGGAGATACTCCGCGGGGAGGATCGCCGACGCCTTCCAGTCCTTCTTCGCGTCAGGGATCGCCTTCGCGGCGCTGAGCCTCTTAATGACCGTCCTCATCCTGATCTTCCACGACCCCGGGATGAACAGGGAGGAGACCGAGTTTCTCTCCTTCATGTCCCTGGAGCATATTCACGACGCCGGCCTCGCGGTCGGCTTCGTTATCGGGGCCGCGTTTCTGCTCAACATTCTCATAATGGCGAGGGTGCTCAGAAATTCGTTTCCGTTCAAGAAGAGGCCGACGCGCGAGGCGGCCGGCTCGCTGTGGCGCGTGATGAAGGAGTCTTTCCTCCAGAGGAGATTCGTGAAATGCGAGGACGGCGGCAGGAGGCGCTGGGCGCACCTGGCCCTCTTCTGGGGTTTCGCCGGGATGTTCGCCGCCACCATCCTTGTGATGGGCATCGATTATGAATACTGGAGGATGAGCCGGTCCGTGCCGTTCATCTTCGGGTCCGTTTTCGGGGTGATCGCGCTCTACGGCGCCTTTTATTTCATCCAAGCGAGGATAACGAGGAAATCGGCTTCCTACAGGAATTCCACGGCGTCGGACTGGATATTTCTTTCGCTGATCGTGCTGGCCGTGTTGAGCGGCTTCGTGATGGACCTTTTCAAGGTCATGGGGATGCCGATGGCCGCCTACGTATCGTTCGCCTTTCATCTGGTCGTGGTATTCGACCTTTTGATTTCGCTGCCCTTCACGAAATTCGCCCATATGATATACAGGCCCGTCGCACTTTGGCTCGCGGGCGTCCTTTGACGGGGGGCAGGCGGGTTTCAGGGCGGCCCGGAAACAGGACCGGTAAACGCGGAGGCTCATCGCCCCGGGTGGCCGGAAGGAGAATCGGAATCAACCAGGAGGAAATCGGATGGAAGAGGTTGCCGTCGAAAAAGCGAGCATAGTGGTCTTCAGCGGGGACATGGACAAGGTATTCGGCGCGTTCATCATCGCGAACGGGGCCGCCGCGTTCGACATGAAGGTGACCATGTTTTTCACCTTCTGGGGGCTAAAGGCCCTGCAGAAGGGGAATCTCACGGGGGAGAGCCCGATGGGAAGGATGCTCGGCCTGATGAACAGGGGAGGGGCCGGCCGGATCGGGCCGTCCAGGTTCAACTTCGGCGGTATCGGGCGCTGGATGTTCAAGAAGATGATGGACAGGCGCAAGGTCATGCCGCTTCCCGCGATGATAAAACAGGCTCAGGAACTGGGCGTGAGGCTCGTCGCATGCGAGATGAGCATGAACGTCATGGAGATTCGCAAAGAGGATCTCATCGACGGCGTGGAGCTCGGGGGGGTCGCCACCTTCATCGCGGAGGCGTCGGAGTCGAAATTTTCGCTTTTTATTTAACGCGCGGCTGGTTACCCTTGGCGCGACGCTCCGGCCGGTTGCCGGATGGCGCCTGATTAATCCTGGGGAGGCGGATGGTTTGGATACAAAGGGGAATGGCGCCCTTGACGGCGCGGCACGGGAATATTACGGGGAATTTCTCAGGGATTATCCGGAGTACGCGGCCACGCTCAAACTCGACAGGGTCCGCGCGGAAGAATACCCGAGGCTGGACCGGCAGGGGCACATATACCTGGACTACACGGGAGGGGGCCTTTACAGCGACAGCCAGATAAGGCGCCACATGGAATTTCTTCTGTCCAGCGTGCTGGGCAACCCTCATTCATCGAATCCCACGTCGATATTCACCACCGAAAAGGTCGAACAGTGCAGGAAGGCCGTTCTCGATTTCTTCAACGCCCCGCCGGAGGAGTACGTCGTCATATTCACGTCGAACGCGAGCCAGGCGCTCAAGCTGGTCGGCGAGGCATATCCCTTCCGGAAAGGGGACCGGCTGCTTCTCAGTTTCGACAACCATAACTCGGTGCTCGGCATACGCGAATTCGACCGGGCGCGCGGGGCGATAACGGAGTATGTCCCGATCGTCCCCCCCGACCTGAGGATTTCGGACGACGTGCTGCTTTCATATCTCGAAAAAGGGAGCAGGGATCAAAACAGGCTTTTCGCCTATCCGGCGCAGTCGAACTTCTCCGGAGTCCAGCACCCGCTGGAGTGGATCGACAGGGCGAAGGCGCTCGGATGGGACGTGCTTCTGGACGCCGCGGCTTTCGTTCCGACCAACAGGCTCGACCTTCAAAAGTGGCGCCCCGATTACACGGCGGTCTCCTTCTACAAGATATTCGGGTACCCGACGGGGGTCGGGGCCCTGATAGCTCGCAGGACCGCCCTCGAAAAGCTGCACAGGCCCTGGTTCGCGGGGGGCACGATAACGGTCGCCTCGGTTCAGGCCGACCAGTACTACCTCGCCCCGGGCGCCGAGGGGTTCGAGGACGGCACTCCGAATTACACGAGCCTCACGGCGGTGTGCATGGGGATAGAGCACATAGAATCGATCGGGTTGGATCTGATTCACACGAGGACGGAATGCCTCTCGCACTGGCTGATAACGAGGCTTCTCGAATTGAAGCACGGCAACGGCGAACCGGTGATCCGCCTTTACGGGCCGGCCGAACGCAGGATGCGGGGCGGAACGGTAACGATCAACGTTTACGACCGCAAAGGAACGGTGGTCGATCACCAGGTCGTCGAGCAGGAGGCCAACAAATGGAAGATATCCCTCAGAACCGGTTGTTTCTGCAATCCCGGCGCGGGCGAACTGGCCCTGGGACTTTCCAGGGACGAGATGATCAGATGCATGAACTTCCCCGGTTCGAGGATGCCGCTCGAGGTTTTCCGCCAGTGCATCGACGGGAAGAGCACCGGCGCGGTGAGAATTTCCCTGGGGATCGCGTCCAATTTCACGGATGTGGCGCAGTTCCTGAGATTCGCCGGGGGATTCAGGCAGGATTGACCGTGCCGAAGCGCCGCCCCGCCCGTCACCGTGCCGGCGAAAAATCCTCCTCGAAAACGGCGGCCCCGTCGGGGGTCTCCATTCTTACTCCGCCCACGGAGCCGCATCCGAAAAAGATGAAATGGAGCCCGATGACCCTTCCCGCCGGCTCGGAGTAGGCAACCTCCCTGGCGAGGCTCTCGTTGACCGAAACCCTGGCCTTCCTGCCGGCGATTTCGCACCTCAGGTCGTTCCAGTGCGACAGGTCGCACCCGAGGGCCGACAGGTCGTTGTCGCGTCCGTCGACCCACGTGTCCATCACCTTCATGCTGATGTTGCTCACGCACCCGGGAAGGCAAAGGGGGAAGATCATCCTGCCGTTCTCGCACATCACGATCATCTCCGAGTACTGGCATGTGAGCCCGCCCTCGCCGAGGTCGTTTTTCAACCTCGCCTCGATCGTGAAGTCGTCCCCCTGCAGGTCGCCGAAGTCGCGCACGCAGTAGTAACTGACGAAAAACGAATTTCCCGAAAGGTCGAACTTGCCGGCCGCGAGCGATGCCGGGCTCGCGTGGATCCTGCCGTTCATCTCCACTTCCCCGGGGGGAATGTAGAAGGGGATGGGATCGTCCGTTCCGTACCTCGCCAGCGTAAGCCATCCGTCGGTCGTTATGTGGATGTCGTGCCCCTTTACCGCCTCTCCGTCTATCAGGAGCTTCGCCCTGTGGAATCCCGGATAGTAATAGACGCTCGTATGCTGCCCCTTCCCGGGGCGGACGGCGCTGCTCATCTTCGGGTCCCAGCTCTGCTGGATCCTGATGTCGTCGGAATCGACGCCGGTCACGTCGTAGTCGAAGACGACGGTGTTCGGAACCCCCTCGCTTACGACCTTCCTGCTGGAGAAGGCGACCTCGCCGTAGGAATCGCCGCCGGGACGGGCTGCGAAATAAACCGCGACCGCCGCCGCCGGGA
>JALOPX010000052.1 GCA_025453655.1 Candidatus Krumholzibacteriia bacterium | reverse complement strand
TTGGCTGTGGCGTTGAGCTGGATGTTAGGCGTGATGCCCCAGCGGGCGCTCAGCCCGAATTCGTTCTGCTTAGCGCTCTCCTCGAAATCCCCTTCGGTGTACTCCGGCCGAGCCTGCGAGTAGAGCGACGAGAAGGTCGGATCGAGCTCGATGTTTCTTCCAGGCGTCGCGCCCTCGAAACCCACGAGCCGCTCCGCCTGGCAGAGGTAGCAGTTGTTGTTCCGGTCGCGGGGAAAGAGCGTGAACCTGTGGTCGACGCTCCGCTTGTAGCTTCGAACCGCGTCGAAGTTCCAGACCTGCTCGCCGTCCGAACGCTGAAAGCGCATCGAACTGAATGGAATGGCGATTTCGACGCAGTACCCGTAATCGGTTATTTTCCCCGCCGAATCCCAGATGGCATCCCACGAATCGTTGCTTCCGCTTCCCGCGGTTTCGATTATGTCCCCCTGCACGCCGAGGGGATTGATGAAAAAATCGAACTGGCGGCGCCGGTCGTCGAACGAGTCGAAAACAAGGCCGACCCAGTCGTCATCGAAGAGCTGATCGCGGTCGGTGATGAACGCCTTGATTTGTGATGGATCGGGATCGTACGCCCTGAACGCGGCGAGAAGATGAGTGTCGTTGTAGGCGAGATAGACCTCGGTTTTCACCTGCGCCGGAGTGTTTTCGGCCGGCCGAACCTCGTACTTGAGATCGAGCTTGAGTGCGTTCTCCCAGAACGATTCGTCCAGGCAGGCGTCCGTTTTGAAACCTCCGTCCACGCGGGGCAGACGGTGCGGTGTCTTTTCCGGGCCGTCATCGGCTGCAGGCGCCGCGGTTCCGCCGGCCGCGAAGCATAATAAAGCGAGCGTGGCTGAGAATGCCGTGGATTTCTTCCGGAACAGGGGCATCGAACGACTCCTTTTGGTTGGACGGCTGCGCGGACGATTTCGAAGAGAAAAAACGCGGGTTGTGGCGGATGCGATTTCTTCTCTGACCGTTGTACGCCGGGCCGCGGGAAAGGTTTCGTAAAACCTTTCCCGCGCAACGCTACGGGCTCGTTATTGAACGGTTACGGGCTTCCCCCCGGTGAAGTAGAGCCCCCTGGTCTCCTTCGGCAGCCCGGCCATGAATTTATTGATCGCCTCGATGTGGCCGCCGTGATGGACGGGCACGGCGAGGCTCGCTTTGCTAAGCTCGACCATCTTCACGGCCTGATCGACGTTCCCTCCGCACCCCCAGAGAAGCGGGAAGATGACGTCTGCTTTAAGTTCCGCCGTTTCGGGAACGGGCCCGGAATCGCCGGTGACGTAATAGGAGGCTCCGTCCAGCTTCAGCACGTAGCCAACCCATCCGTTTTCCTTCGGATGCGATTTGCCATTTGTGAAATACGCCGGCACCGCGGTAAAGTTGATTCCGGCCATCTCATAATCGTTGCCCGGGACTACTCTTGTCATCCGGTCGATCCCTTTTTCTCCGGCGGTCTTGCAGACATCCTCCGGACCGGCCAGCACGACGCCCGGATTCGCCTTTATATACTCGCCGAGGACTTCGGGCACGAAGTGATCTCCGTGCGAATGCGTTATCAGTATCAGATCCGGTTTTGCCATTCCCGCACCGGCGGCAAGGGGATCGGAAGGCCCCGCCAGCGGATCGATGAGCACGACCAGCCCCCCGGCCGTGCGGAAGCGCACGTCGTTATTGTCCAGGTTGACGACACCCTTGAGCAGGGTTTCGTGGCATTTGGCCACGGCAGTTTGTTTGCTTTCAACTTTCTTCTCCGCGGATCCCTGTGCCCGCAAGGCCGCAGGCGTGATGACAAGGCCCAGCACCGAGGCGGCAAGAAGCGCTTGTTTCATGGAACGATACATGGAATCCTCCCTTCCCGGAAGTCAACGAGACATCCGATGCTATGTTAAATAATACGCATGTTAAATATTAAACATCAAGGCATGACGTGTCAAGAGGAATTCCGGCGTTCTTGCTGTGGCGATCCTCAATCCGGTCGACAGCCTGCGCCGCGAATAAATTGATTAATCCCCGGAATCCGCCTTGTCCCGCCCGCCTTCGCCCGCAGGCGGTGCGGGCCGGTCCCGGTCAAAATGCGGAAGGATATCCGGGATCGGGATCGATATCTCAACGTACCCTCGAAACGTTCCCTCATTGATCAGCGGAATCTGGTGGATGATCTTTTTGCGCCCGTTCTTGCTGATCGTGTAATGATTGGGTCGATGCGTCTCGAACATCGACGCCAGTCTGGTCCGCGAAGGCTCGGGATGGCAGGCCAGGACATCGCTGCCTATAAGCGCGGCGCCCCCGTCGGCGGCGAACACGGCGGCCGCCGCCGGATTCATCTCGGTGATTATCCCATCGGCATCCGTCACCGTGATCGCTATCGCTGCATGGTCGGTCCAGTTATCGAAGGTCATTGAATATCTCCTGTCCGGTTAATGGAAAAAACAAGCCGGGCACCGGTCCTAGATGAAGGCCTTGCATTCCTTCCAGATTTCGCCGAGAGGCCGGCGCGGGCGGCGGCATATCCATACGGGGATGCTCGATTCCTGCGCGTACTGCGACTCGGCGAAACCGGCGAAGGTTACTTCCTCGAAAAGCTGCTCCAGCCTGTCGGTGCCCGATCCCGTCATGATCAGAACGGCGGTCTCCTCGGAGGGAGGCCCCCAAAGCCAGTAGTTGTTGTGCGTGGAATAAACCGGCGGGAGATCGTAGCGCCTCGACCAGTATTCGAGGGAGGCCGCGTGCCCGTAGTTGTTTCCCAGCACGGCGCACCGGTCGCGATCTCCGGGCGGAAGGCCCCTGTACGCCTCCGATACGACGCGCGCGAGGTTCTCCCATCCGAGGCGGTCCGAAAGGTGCTGAGGCAGGGCGCTCGTGTGGCCGATTTCCTGCTGCGCGGGCGCAATCCCGAGGCGGCGCGCGTACTCGATCGTGCCTTTGGGAGAAAGGACGGGCACCGCTATCGGCGAAAGCGCGGCGCCCCCGGCAGCCAGGACGAAGAGGAAAGCCCATCTCAGCCACCGGAGGCGCCCGCCGTTCGTCCACCGCTCCCATGCCGCGCCGCCGGCAGCCATCATCGCCGGCATCGAAGAGGCGAAGTAGTACGGTTTGCCGTTTTGAAGAAAGATGACGGCGAACGTCACGACAAAGATGATTCCGATGAGGAGGAAGGGCCTCGCTCGCCGCGAAAGAAAGATCCAGACGAGTCCTCCGAGCCAGATCGGCAGGGTGAACGGATTCGCCTCGAGTATGATTTCGCTCAGGAATGCCTTAAGCGTGAAGTCGGTGTTCTTGCTCCCAGCCGCGTTCCTTATGAATTCCAGGGTCGGCCAGCCGTTGCCGGCGTTCCAGAGGACGTATGGAAGGATTAACAAGGCTGCGATCCCGCCCGCGATGTAGAGCCGCGGATCGGCGAGATGCCTCCTGTGCCTCGTGGCGAGAAGACCGGCAAGGAGAGCGGGGCCGAAGACGAAGAGCCCAATCTTGTTGAGAAGGCCGATCCCTATCAGGATACCCGCCGCGATCCACAATTTTCCGTCGCCGGTTCTCGCGATGCGGATGACCAGAAGGTACGAGCCGAGCCAGAAGAGAAGGTCCATGCAGTTCATCGAATAGAATCCGCATACGGCAAGGCCCGCGGCCCCGATCGCGCCCGCTGTCCCCGACAGAACCTGCGCCCAGCGCCCTCCCCCCATTTCGGCGGCCGCCGCGCCGGTTAGAAATACCACGCCGGAGCCGCAGAGGGCCGGTATCACGCGCAGCGAGTGGATCGAATCGCCGAAGACCGATTTCCACAATGAGAGGATCCATATGGAAAGGGAAGGATGATCGACGTACCCCCAGGCGGGACGGGCGGCGCAGGCGAGATAGTAGTACTCGTCGCGGAATATTTCGTAGCGGCCGCTGGTCGCGATAAGCAGCAGAAACTGCGCCAGGGCCGGAACGAGGAGCAGGCCCCAGGCCACGGGCCGGGAGGAGGCGGCCTCGATTTGCGTGTCGTTGATTTTTGTCGAATCGGTGGTTTTCATTTTCTCCGCCCGGTTATGCCGGAGCACGGATGCCGCCGGCCGGATGGATTATCCTTCGGGGGCAGGCGCTTTGTCAATACCCGGCGTCAGGAGGGCGGAATGACTTTGCCGTTCTCCGGGCCGCGTGATCGTGGAGCGGCCAGGCAAAAACAAACCGCTTGACCTGCCAGCGCCGTTTGAGTAGATAACTCTTCATGGGGGAAATTCGCGATGAATTCAGCCGCGCGGGGACGCCGCCTGCGGTTGTCCTGATCCTTGCCGCCTCACTGGCGGCGGCGGTCCTCTTCGTCTGGCTCTCGGACATAAGGAGAGTGATTTCGCTCGTCTCCGACGATTCGGGATATTTCCTCGAGATCGCCGAGAATGTCGCGGCGGGAAGGGGATTCACCTTCGACGGCCTAAACGGCACGACGGGGTATCAGCCCCTCTGGCTCTACCTCCTCGCCTTTCTTCACCTTGTCACGTCCGCCGGACCGGAGACGATGCTCCGGGTCTGCGTCTCGCTGCAGGCGGCGCTTCTCTTCTCGGCCGGGATGATCTTCTACCGTTTCCATTCAGCCGCGTACTCGACGAGGACCGGGCTCGTGAGCGCCGTCGCCTTCGCCGTCTTCGTCTTCTTTCCCTGTCTTAACGGAATGGAATCGGCGCTGCTCGTCTTCATGCTTGCGCTCCTGCTCTATGCCGGGTGGAAGGGAAGGATCTTTTCCTCCAGCCCGGGATGGCGGCATCTCGTTTTCGGCATGGTGCTCGGCCTGACCGTTCTTGCCCGCCTCGACGCTGTCTTCGTCGCCGCGTCACTCGCTCTTTGCTGGTTCGCTTACGTCATGAGGAAAAGGGCCGGCGCGAGGGAGGAATGGGGGCGGCTGCTGTTCGCCGGAGCGGGCGCCGCGCTCGTTCTCGCCCCCTATCTATTGCACAATCTTATTTCCACGGGGAGCGTGATGCCTATAAGCGGATCGCTGAAATCGACCTTCCCGCATCTTTCGATGTCGGGCTACGGGTTGTCGCGTTTGAGCGGGAAGGACTGGGGAAAGATCGCCGCTGCAGTTCTCTTCCTGTTATGGTATATCCTTCCGCGCCGCGCGCGGGGGAGCCGCGGCAGGGAATTCTTCAGGTCAGCCCTCGCCGTCCTCTGCCTGTCCGTATTGTTCCATCTCGCCCACACGGCGCTCTTCATGAAATGGGCCGTCTTCAGGTGGCACTTCGTGACGTACAGCGTCGCGGGAGTTTTCGTTCTGAGCGAACCGGTCGAGTTCCTGCTCTCGCGGATACCGCGAAGAATGCTCGCCGCGGCCTGGATCCCCGCGTTCGTCATACTGCTCGCCGCAGGCTCGTTCCTCGCGAAGGGAAAGCTGGTCAGGCCGTACGAATGGACCGTCCAGGCCTACGAGGCCGCGCTTTGGGCGCGAAACGGCACCGCACCGGATGACATATTCGGCATGAAGGACGCGGGCATATTCGGATACTTCAGCGGGCGCCGTGTCGTCAACCTCGACGGTGTCGCCAACGACGGCCGGTACCAGGAGGTTCTCAGGAGCGGAACACTCGGGGAATACCTCGACGAGCTCGGAGTCGCGTACATCGCGCAGCACTCGATCTGGCACCGGGAAGATGTGGTCGCCGGAGATTATTCGACGTACATCCAGGAATACCCGTGCAGGAAATACGACGGAACAGGCGATTCGATCGAGCTTGCCCGGGAAAACGAGGCCTACCGCTCTCCGGAATATTTCGACGGAGCGTTCGATACGGTCTTCCTCGTCTGGAGACTGCCTCGATGACCTGGGCCAGCCCCCGGGAAACGCCGTTACTGTTCGTTCTCCTTTCCCGCAAGATCACTCGAAGAGGATCAGAACCCGTTGCTGAACATCACCTGCCAGTTGAACTGACTGTGCTCGGATGCGACCGGGGGAATATCGGTTCCGTTGCCGCCGTTCGTGCTCTCGGCCGAAAGCGCCGTCGTCATCGACACGTTGACGGCCCTGGATTCGGTGAAATTGTACCCGGCGCCGAAGCTGATGTGGTTCTCCACGATGGCGGGGAAGAGGGCGTTCAGGTACTTGTCGGGAATCGGATTCTTGCCGTAATTGTATCCGGCGCGAACGACCAGTTCCTTCGTCACGTCGAACGCTCCGCCGAGCGAGACGACGAGCTGGTCGTCCCACTTCTGGAAGAGGGTCGCGTCGAGGGTCTGCCCGGCGAATCCGCCGTTCGCCGCCGCGTTATCGGCCTCGAAGGACATTTTGAAATCCTCCATGACATCGGCCCACTGGACCAGCTTCAGATCGCAGGCGAGCATCAGCCTGTCGGTCGCTTCGAGAGCGGCGCCGACGCCCATCATCGCAGGCCATTCGAAGTCCCTGATCGATATCTTACCCGAAACGTCCATGACGTAATCCACGTAATTGCCCGACGGAGCGCCGCCCATCAGTATCCCGTCGTCGATGTTGACGCCCATCGACATGGTCGCGTTGTCGGTTTCGAGATCGCCGAGGAATGTCTTCGTGTGGTATGTCGCGCCGACCGTCAGTTTCGGTGTGACGTTGTATGTCAGTCCGATCTTGCCCGCGAATCCCGTGCCTTTGGCTTCACCGGTGAAATCGCTGTCGTTCGAAAAATCGAAGTAGGCGTGGTACAGCTGCGAGATTCCAGTTCCGCCGAACGGCTCGTACATCATCCCGAACGACTCCACCATGCTCCCCGAAGCTGTGCCGATATTCTGCGCGGCCGGGTTGGCCAGGTCTCTGAACTGCGCCTCGCTCATCGCCATCTGAAGGTCCATCCCCGCCCAGACGAAATCCACGCTGGCGCCGAAGGTGAATTTCTCGTGGACATCGATCGCGAACGGGAGAATTACGCGTCCGATGCCTACTTCGGACCTGTTGACAAGGCCGTTTTCGAGAGCGGTGTTCGCGCCCATAGAGGGATCCGACATCCAGGAGTCGTCCGCGTATTCCGTGCCCATCCCGCCCTGGCTGTATACTCCAAGGCCGTAGGTCATGGAACCACGGCGCATCAGAAATCCGAGAGCCGGCATGTAGAAGGCGTCGCTGAGGGATTCCGCGCTCAACGCTCCGGCCGGGGTCGTTACCGTGGCGTCGACGTCGGGGCCGAGAAACCCGAGCGCGATATCGAGCCAGTAGTCATCGCCAAAAAAGGAAAGGGTCGCGGGATTGCCCATCATGGCCGCCGTGCCGTTCCAATAGGCGAAGGAGGCTCCGCCCATGGCGTGCGCGATCGGGCCGTAACCCTCGAGATTCATCCCGTTCGTCGCATTCGCATCCTGCGCGCCGAGGGTAAGGGCAGAAAGAAATACAGATAAAAGTAAAATCATTCCCCGCTTCATGACAGACCTCCACGATATAGCGGCCGATGTTAAAACAGGATTTCCGATTATAATAAATATTATTATATAATAATCAAGCTATAAATATAATATTTTTAATTTATTCCCGGGCCTTCCCTCTTGTTGTCCCGGACATGTTGAGTCGCGTTGAAACCAGCCGAGTATTCAATCGATAGCCTTGGCCCGGTCCCGGGAGGCTGAAAGGGCGTGGATCGCGAACGAAGCGAGCCAGTGCTCCCCTTCATAGGTGCCGGCGGCGATGGCGTCGAGTGACCGGCGCATGTGAAGGTCGGCGACAGCCTTCAGGTGCCCGTATTCCTCGAGCCGCGAGGCGATGCCGTAAAGGCACCAGGCGCGGCTGAAATTGAGGCCGTCGAGGTGCACGAGCTTCCCGTCGGCGCGGTCAAGGACCTCGCCCGGGGCGAGGGCGAATCCGCTGTCCGCGAGAGAGGGGAGGAAGTTCCCCAGCCATTCGGCGAATTCCTCACGCGGGAGGATCCGGCGCATTATGTCGGCCTCTTCGAGGCAGGGGGAGAGGAAGTCGTAACCGCCCGGTTCCCATGACAACGGGCAATCCCTGTCGGCGAGGAAATAGTCCCTCGCCCGCTTTTCGACGAGAGCCTTGAGCTCCGTGTTTCCCAGGGCGACGGCGTAATCCCACGCGAAGCAGAGGCCGAATGCGGTGTTGGCGTGCTCGCCGACGCGGATCGGGTAGAGGAGCTTCGGCAGGAATTCCATGTACCGCCGCACTATGAGTTCAGCGAGCGGCAGGAGGTTGCCCTCCAGCTCGCGGGCCAGCGGATCGTCGAATGTGTGAATCTCCTCGGCGAGCTTCAGAAGCCACGCCCAGCCGTAGGTCCTTTCGAACGACTTCTCCTCGATTCTTTGAAAATAAGCGACCTCGCCGAGGATATTCGCGGCGCTCAGGTTTTCGGAGATCCTGCCGCGGATCAGGTCGCGGTCCTTAAGGTCCGGAAAGGTATTCAGCAATTTGACCAGCATCCAGTGCCCGTGCACCGAGGAATGCCAGTCGAAGCAGCCGTAAAAAGCAGGGTGGAGGCTTCGCGGCGAACCGATGTCGTCCGGCGCGGCGAGGGTCTCGCCCGGCTTGTTTGGAAACTCCCTCTGCATGCATTTCAGCGGCAGGGCGGCGAGGCGGTTGGCGGCATCGAGCGTCAGTTCCACGCCGGCGCAGCCATCCGCCACGAGCGTCGACTCCACACCGGTCTCGCACCTCGGCTCCGAACAAAGGACGAGGGCCGGAATCATGAAACACGCGTGAATTATCGAAAATCTTTTCATTTGCCTCCGTATCTTATCCTTTCGCGCCAGTTTTCTCCGAACCTGAATCTGCAGAACTCTTCCGGACCCGAGGGGACGGGGTACATCCTGCCGTCGATCTCCCTTTCCTCTAGCTTCAATATCAGATCCTCGTGAAAATCCTTGCCCTTGCCGTCGTCCTTCTTCATGTAATCTTCCCGGTACAGGACTCCGTCAGGGTTTCTTTTCCACAGGAAGACATCCGCGTGAAGAGAGTTCATTTCCGAGAGCGCTATCCTGTAGAATTCAGCGCTGTGGTCCTTCCTGAAGACGAAACCGTCCTTCTCGATTCGTTCTTTCAGGCCGAGCAGTTTATCCCTGTCCCGGTACAGCATGCCGAGATCGACATCGGTGTCGTAATCGATGAGGTCCTTCTCCCTGACCGCGCCGAGGAGGGTGCCGTAATCGAGCCAGTACCCGATCCCGTTTTCCCTGAAGAGCCTGTCCGAGTATTCCAGGATCAGTTTGAGGTTCTTGGTGCAGCAGGGGCCGTGGTACCTGCATCGTCTGGTGTCCTTCCCGCATTCCTTTTTCCCGAAAAGGAAGACCCCGATCGGATAAAGCAGCCTGTATGAGCGTTTTTTAAGCGATTTCCTCTGCTTCTTCAAATATTTCATTATAAGGAGGCGTTACCGCCCCGTTCCCTTCCATCGGATTGAAAGCCGCGCGGCCCCAGCGCAGGCCCGGATCAGCGCACAGGGATAATAAGGGGTTTCAAGTAATCACCCCTCCCCGGAGAGATTTGCCTTCGCCATATTACAACTTTTTCGATCGGGATTCAACGTCCCCCAATAAATATGATATCCTCGCGATACCGGCCGGAGGAGCGCGCGATTTCATTGCCCGATCGAATCCGGGGCGCTATAATGTGTCGCGTGCAACCGGGAGATGCTGATGCATGTGGACAATACCATCGCGGCGACATTTTTCGTTTACCTGGCGGCGATGCTCGCCATAGGGATCTACGCGTACAGGCGGACCGGCACCATCTCCGATTACCTGCTTGGAGGCAGGAAGCTCGACAGTTTCACGGCGGCCCTGAGCGCGGGCGCCTCGGACATGAGCGGCTGGCTTCTTCTCGGGCTTCCCGGCTACGCCTATGCCGCCGGTTACGAGGCCGGCTGGATAGCGCTCGGGCTTTTCATAGGGACATACGTCAACTGGAGGTTCGTCGCCGCGAGGCTCCGGATATATACGGCGGAGCTCGGCGATTCGATCACTCTTTCCGAATATCTCGAGAACCGGTTCGAAGACCGGAGCCGGCTTCTGCGCATAGTTACCGCCTTTTTCATCCTGACATTTTTTCTTTTTTATACGAGCTCGGGGCTCGTCGCGGGAGGGAAGCTCTTCGAAAGCGTTTTCGGCCTTCCTTACATATGGGCGGTGCTCGCGGGGGCGCTTGCCGTCATTGTCTACACTTTCCTCGGTGGTTTCATGGCGGTTTGCTGGACCGATTGCGTCCAGGGACTGCTTATGTCTTTTGCCCTTGTGCTCGTGCCGGTCGTAGCCATTTCGAGCCAGGGAGGGTGGGGGCATGTGACTGACGCAATGAGGGCGGTGAATCCCTCGATGCTCAATCCGTTCGCGGCAGGCGGGGGGCTGCTGTCGATCATCTCGCTGGCGGCCTGGGGGCTCGGATACTTCGGGCAGCCGCATATCCTCGTCCGCTTCATGGCGATTCGTTCCGCCGGCGATATCCCGCGCGCGAGGATGATAGCCATGTGGTGGGTTTTTCTCGGCATGTCGGGGGCCCTCCTTGTCGGCTTCGCGGGAGTCGGAAGCCTCGAAACGCCTCTAAGCGGCGCCGATACCGAGAAGGTCTTCATCCTTCTCGTGCAGTCGCTTCTTCATCCCGTGCCGGCCGGGATCTGCCTCGCGGCGATTCTCGCCGCCATCATGAGCACCGCCGATTCGCAGCTTCTGGTCGCGTCATCGGCGCTCACGGAGGATTTCTACAAACCGTTCATTCGAAAGCGGGCTTCCGAGAGGGAACTGGTCTGGGTGGGGAGGTTGACGGTCATGTTGATAGCGGCAGTCGCCTTCGCGCTCGCGATGGATCCCGGGAACAAGGTTCTCGACCTTGTCGCCTTCGCCTGGGCGGGATTCGGCGCGGCGTTCGGCCCGACGATCCTGATGTCATTGTTCTGGAAGAGGATGACGAGGGCCGGGGCGTTCGCGGGGATCGTCACCGGCGGGGTGACCGTTTTTATCTGGGGCAAATTATTGAGCGGGGGAATATTCGACCTTTACGAGATCGTCCCCGGTTTCGTCCTGTCGCTCGCGGCGATCGTGACGGCGAGCCTTCCCGGCCGTCCGCAGGACGCGGCGGGCAGGCTTCGCGGCATTACGCGCCGTTCTTCCGAAGGTTAATGACGGGAGTCGTGCGCGGATCCTTCCGAAGATACCATTTGACGAAAAGGGCTTTTCCCCGCAAAATGCAGGCGGGTTCGGGGGTGGAATAGGAGGGCGGCCGCCGGAGCCTGACTGCGGCGGCGACAGGCGGGCGCGGGGCGCCTCGCGATTTTGCACAAACCTCATTCAAAAAAGGAAGTCATGGCATGGCAAATGTAAGGACGGCGGATTTCGACAGGGCAGTGAAGATCGGGCGCCCGCCCAACGTGGCGAAGCTCTTCCCCAATTCGAAGGCACTCATCGTGAGCGGGAAATTCATCGACAGGGCGATGATCGCCAAGGGCGGGGCGATGACGATAGCGGCGAACGGCAGGAGCCATCTCGTGATCGAGGGGGTCCTTCGCGCCGCGCAGAAAGCGAACGCCGCCGTGATCGTCGAGATCGCGAAGTCCGAGGGCGGCGCCAAGGCGTACTGCCCGGTCAGCCTGTGGAACATCGCGATGAATGTCGACGCCCTGTGCAACCGCCTCGGCGTGACGGTGCCGGTCGCCGTTCACGCCGACCATTACGGGATAAAGGGGGACAAGGACATCGAGGCGGCGAGGACGGAGATCCCGTCCCTCTTCGACGCCGGCATAACATCGATCGCTATCGACGCGTCGCATCTAAGCGACGACCTGAACCTGCTCGCGAGCCTCGAGATCAATCAGTACGTGCCGAAGTGGGCGGGCCTCGAGACCGAGGTGGGGGAGATCAAGGGGAAGGAGGGGCTTTCGACGCCTGAGGAGGCCCGGTTTCTAGTGATGGGCCTCAACGCGCACGGGATATTCCCCGACTGGATCGCTCTGAACAACGGGACGACGCACGGAATAGAGGCGAGCGATATGGGGATACAGGTCGAGCTCACCGCGTCGATTCACGAAGCGATAAAGGATTTCAAGCTGTCGGGCGCGCAACATGGCACCTCGGGGAACAATTCCGACCGGCTGCGGGCGATCGCCGCGAAGACGAGGACGACGAAGGCGAACGTCGCCACCGCCCTGCAGATGATTTCGTGGGGGGTCGAGGTCAACGACTACGGCAACGCGATCCTCGACGGCGGCGGGAATTTCATCAAGGTGAAGGATCGCGGCGTCACGGAAAAGCTGTGGGAGGAGATGGTCGCATACGCGGGGGAGAAGAACCTGAAGGGCGGCGATTACAAGAAACTCAACCTTCCCTTCGAGAACAGGATCATGGGGCAGCCGCAGGAGGTCAGGGCGAGGATGGCCGGGGCCGTCGAGGAGTTCGTCCACAATCTCCTGGTCAACGTGTTCAACGCGAAGGACACGGCCCCCATCGCGATAGATGCGATACTCGAGGCGGGCTCCCACGACCCGGGCCCCAAGGCCTCGCGGATCGAGAAGGCGTCCGAGTGGACGAAGGAGAAGATCGTCGAGCGGGCGAAGTCGCTGTCGGCGGGGAAGGGCGCGGGGGGCAACTTCGACGATTAGGGCCCGGCCCTTGGTATTTCCGGGCGCAACGGCGCCTGCCTGAAATATCAGTCGAGCGCATGGGGGGGAACTTCAAGTAACGGAGTCGTTGCCGGCTCTCATATGATCGGCGGTCCCTTGAGGATCAGGATGTCGTCTATCCAGACCGTCCCCTTCCCCTCGATCACGAGATCGAGTTTTACGTTGCGGGGATTTTCCTTCTTTTTGAAGAGGAACATGATCTCGTAGGTCGTCCATTCCGAAGTGCCGGCAGCGGGGCGGTCGACGCCGCGCGAGACGGTTTCCCCGCCGTTCTTGAAAACGGCAGTCATCTCGAGCCAGGCTTTTCCCGAAAGCTTCTTCGAGCGGAGCATCGCGCGATAGACGAGCTTGGCGTTCTCTATGTCGATATCGCCGAGCTCGAAGAGGTGGACTGTCATGGGCCCTTCCGAGGTGATTTTCAACGACGCCGTTCCGTCGCTCGAGACCGTGCTGTCGACGGCGACGCAGGAGCCGGCGAGAACGCCGTCCATGGAGTTCAGTTCGAAGTGCGTCACCTCCTCGACGCGCTTCTGAGTCCTGGAGCAGGAGCCCAGCATTCCCTGGGCTGCGACGGTCAAGGCGAGCGCCGCGATAATAGTCGATCGTTTCATCCGCTGAGAAACCTCCATGCGTGATTACGAATCCGGGGCGATTTCCCGAAATTTTCCGAAAATCCCTCGATATCGATATTGCCCGAGGCATTCACCCTGTCGCGGATTGTAATGCGGGAGCTTCCGCGACTCAACAAGATACTGGCGGGATGCTCTTCCGGGACGCAACCGGTACCCCCCCTTTGGTATCCTAATTGCTGAATATAAGTCAGGCATGCTAATAGACATGCCGCGGACTTCGAAGTCCGCTGTGTGTGATTCATCCGCAACTCGTTTTAAACATATAAGGTTGTCGCGAGGAAGGACGGCAGATTCGGGCGCGGCATCTGCGCGGAGGAATCGGGAAAAGGCCGGGAATATTTCGGCATCCGGCAATTTTTCATTCATGCGGATCCTTTTAAGGGAGATCGGCGATGGGCAAAATCGATGTCAAGAAAATCGACGTTTTCACGATCAATCCTTTTTCGGGCAATCCGGCCGGAGTGATCACCGCGGCCGACGGGCTCTCGGGCGACGACATGCAGAGAATCGCCGAGGTCCTCAATCTCGCCGAATGCGCCTTCGTCCAGACGGGTGGAGGCTCGGGATGCGACTTCAGGGTTCGTTTCTTCACGCAGAGCACCGAGCTCGAGCTGAGCAGCCACGCGCTGATCGCGGCCTGCTTCAGCGTCATCGAGGAGGGAAGACTCCCGCTCAAGCACGGCGTCACCTCGGTCCAGTTCGACGCGATGATCGGCGCGGTGCCCCTCGACATTTATTTCGATTCGGATTCGGAAAAGGGAAAGACGGAAGGTTCATCCGAAGGCGTGCCGGTGACCTGCAAGGACGGGACGAGCGGGATGCTCCGGCGCATCATGATACATCAGAAACGAGACGATATCAGGGTGGCCGACATACCGGTCGCGACCCTTGCCGGGATTCTCGGGGTGGATCAGCACGAGATCAGGGGCACGGGGCTTCCGCTGGAGATCCTGACGCACGGGCTCAGGCAGCTTATCATTCCCATCGTTCACAGGGACACGCTCATGAACATGAAGCCCGACCTCATCAAGCTCAACCTACTCAACCGGAAGTTCGACATACAGACGAACGACATCTTCACACTCGAGCCGGTGAGCGACGACGCCTCGGTCTACTCGAGGTCGTTCTCCCCGGCGATCGGCCTCTGGGAGGAAGTCGGTTCGGGAAGCGGCTGCGGGTCGATCGGCGCCTATCTCGTGAGGCACGGCGTCCTGAATCCGGGCGCCATCATCGTAGAACAGGGAACCGACCTCGATTGCCTCGCCAGGGTCCACGTCGAGATAGACGATATA
>JALOPX010000051.1 GCA_025453655.1 Candidatus Krumholzibacteriia bacterium | reverse complement strand
TTCTCGGCCGGGACGGTGAAAACCTCGCCCCTCGCCACGACGAGCGCCCTCTCGCCCGCCGGCGAGCAGTCTATCTGCGCCGCCTCGGCGCTCACGTCCTTGTACCAGGGCCTCGCCTCGGGGGAATCCGGCAGAACGCTGATATCTATTCTCGCCGTCTTCCCCGAAACGGCGTCGAGCATCCATATGTCCCCGCCCAGCTCGTAGACGATCCTGCCCGTGCCTTCGCTGGGGCGCCGGACGTCGTATTCGGAGTGCGTCGTCACCTGCCTGATATTGCCGGTGGCCGTGTCGTACTCGTGGATATTGAGAACCCGGTCCCTGTCCGAACTGAAATAGATCTTGTCGCCGATCCACATCGGCAGCCTGTCGGTCCCGGGAAAATCGGTGATCTTCGTGTCCTTCATCTTCTCGAAGTCGAAAAGGTAGACATCCTGCGCGAGGCCCCCCTTGTACCTTTTCCAGGTGCGGTTTTCCGTCCCCACCCGGTTGTAGGCGATCTTCGTCCCGTCGGAGGAGAACGACCCCTGTGCCGCCTCGTGCATGATGAGTTCCTCGATGCCGGTGCCGTCGGGACTGATCATGTAGAGGCGCGTGAACCGGTTGAAGGCCTTCCTTCCCGAATTGAAGATGATCTTGTTCTTCAGGGGGTGCCATCCGACGACCTGGTCGTACCCGGGATGGAAGGTCACCCTCGTTATCTCCCCGCCTCCCGCGTTCATCACGTAGACGTCGCCGTTGCCGTCGTACTCGCCCGTGAACGCGATCATCGATCCATCCGGCGAAAATTTCGGGTAAAATTCCTCGCCGTCGTGCACGGTCAGCTTTACCGCCGTTCCGCCGCCCGCCGGGGCCGACCATATGTCCCCGCCGCAAACGAAGACGACCGTGTCCCCGTGAATGTCGGGAAATCGCATGAGGGGCTGTACCTTTCCCTGCGGAGCCGCGGCGGTCCCTGCCGCGGCCGCCAGCACAAGCGCGGCCGCCGCCGCGATCGCGCGTATGGAACCATTGATCCTCAGCATCCCTGCCGCTCCTTTCCTTTGAAGAAAACTTCCGGTGATACTCACACGGCGGAAAAAACCATCATGAGCGCGCCGGCCACGCGAGGCCGGTATCCGCTCATCTATCGGGTGCCCGGGAAAAAATCACGGGCACCGCGCGATGCTAACAGAAGAGCGCCTCGCGGTCAACAGCGGCCCCCGCCCTGCCGGACGCCGCGGCGGAGGCGGCGGACCGCCCGCCCCTCCGGCCCGGGACGGGCCGCGGGATCATCGTTCCGGAACGGCCCGGGCGCGCCGCTCATTGATGCCTCAGGGTCTCCGCCGGATTTACCGCGCACACCCTCAGCGTGAGGGACGCGGAGGTCGCGACGGCGAGAAGAAGCGCGAGGCCCCCCGCGACGGGATAGAACCACCAGGCGAACGGCGCCTTGTAGGCGAAATTGTTCATCCAGGAGGACATGGCCCAGGCGGACACCGGCCAGGCTGCGAGGTTGGCGAGGATGACGAGGATCAGGTATTCCCTCGAAAGGAGCATGAAAAGCCTGCCCTCCGAGGCGCCGAGCACCTTCCTGATGCCGACCTCGCGGGTCCTTTTTTCGTTGGAATACGATATCAGGGCCAGAAGCCCGACGCACGAGATCACGATCGCGAGAGCGGTGTAGAAGGAGAAAAGCCTCCCGAGGCGTATCTCGGCCTGGTACATCCGTTCGAAGCTCTCGTCGAGGAAGCTGTATTTGAACGGCGCCTGCGGGAAGGACTTCTTCCAGATCTCCTCGACGTGCTTTATCGCCTCGCCGGCCCCGCCGGGACGCAGCCTCAGGGAGATCCTGCCCGGAGTGCCTGTGCCCAGGGCCAGAACCATCGGCTCCACCCCGCGGTGAAGCGATTCGAAATTGATGTCCCTCACGACGCCGATTATCGGCACCGGGTCGTAATTTTCCTCCCCCTTCGCGGGGTCGGCGTCGAGAAGCCTCCCCACCGGCTCGGAGAATCCGAGTTTGCGGGCGGCGGTCTCGTTTATTATCACGCCCCGCTCCCCGGCGCCCTCCGCGGCCGCCGCGAAGTTCCGGCCGGACAGCAGCTCCATCCCCATGACGTCGATAAAATTGTCGTCCACCATGAGCTGCCGCGTCATGAGCATCTCGCAGTCGGCGGGCGGCGGGACGTCGTAGGTGTATTCCATGTGGCCGAGGGTCGGAAGGTAGGTCGAGAGGGTGCCCTTGAGAACGCCGGGATGCTTGAGCGATTCCTGCCTTATCATCTCGCAGTCGGCGCGCGTCATGCCGGGCGCCACGTTTATGACCATAAGGTGTTCCATGTCGAACCCCGCGTCCCTGCCCTCCATGAAGCGAAGCTGGTGCATGACTGTGAGCGTGCAGACGGCAAGGATGATCGATATCGTGAACTGGAAGACGATCAGGGCCGGGCGAAGGCGCGAACGCCTCTGGCCGGAGGCGTTGACGGACCTTATCGTGTCGACCGGCCTGAACGAGGAGAGGAAGAAGGCCGGATAAAGGCCGGCCAGGATCCCCGACAGGACGGCCAGAGCGAGAAAGGACAGCGGGAGAAGGGGTCTGGCGAGATACCCCGCCTGCAGCTCCCGCCCCGTGAAATCGGCGAAGACGGGAAGGAAGATGCGGACGAGGAGAAAGGCGACGGCGAGCGCCGCGAGGGATATCATCACGAATTCGCCGAGGAACTGCGCGGCGAGCGAGCCCCTCGAGGCTCCGACCGCCTTGCATATCCCCACCTGCCTCGCCCTTTCGCCGCTTCGCGCTGTCGCAAGGTTGATGAAGCTCACTATCGATATGGCGAGTATGAAGGCGGCGAGCAGGGCGAAGATCGTCACCTTGCGGTGCGTGATCGCCGGCGCGAAATCGAACGCGAAATCGAAGCTGTCGTCGAAATGGATCTCCCTTATCGGCTGAAGCCACACCCTGCTTTCCGCCCCGAGGAGCTTCATGACCTCCCCCGCCTTTTCCTCGAACACCTTGTCGACGGCGGGCTGAACATCGGCTGCCGCGCGCCCCTCCGACAGCAGGACGTAACTCCCGAAGTTGGACCTCCCGACCCAGTATTCCGCCCCGTCCACCGTGACGCTCGACATCGACATCAGCATGGGGAAGGAAGGGAGATGAGACGGCTGCGGAATATCCTCCATGACCCCCGTGACGGCGTATTCCTTTTTGCCGTCGAAGCTGAGCCTCATCCCCATCGGATTCGCGTCGCCGAAGAATTTTCGCGCGGTGGATTCGGATATCACTACGCTCTGCGGAGCCGCGAGGGCCGTCCTCCGGTCCCCCACGACAAGGCGGTATCCGAAGACGTCGAACACGGTGGAGTCGGCCCACGCCATGTGCCCCTCGAAGAAGATCCGGTCGCCGACGTAGACCGGCCTCTCGGACGGGCTGAACCTGAACCTCGCGAAATTCTCTATGTCGCCGATCTCATCGGCGAGCCCGGCCGAAACGGGATATGAGGCCGTGGGAAGATGTATCTCCTGCCCCTCCCCCACCTTCAGGTCGGTATTGACGCGCGCGATCCTTCCCGAGGCCGGGTATTGCGTGTCGAAGCTGTACTCGTGGTGGAGGAATATTATTATCATCATGCAGGCGGCGAGCCCGGCCGAGAGGCCGAGCAGGTTGAGAAGGTTTATCGCGAGGTTCCTTCGAAATCCCCTCGCGAAAAGCGTCACCGTTCCCTCAGGCCGGGGCGTCTGTCGTTGAGAAGCTGGCCGAGGCAGAAATAGAAGTTGTGCCTGTCTCCCTCGGCGAAACCGATCCCGAGGTATATGGGGCCGAGGACCGTGCCGGCTCCCAGGAAGAGGCTCCCCGCGGCGATCCCGGCGTCCGGCCGGATCTCGCCGCGCCGCTCGAAGACGCCGCCGTACTCCGCCGAGAATCCCGCGTACAGCGGGAGGATGTCTACGAGGCCGAGTTTCCTGTAGAAAATCCCCGAAAGAAGGGCCGCGTGCTGGCCGTTCAATTCGTACATCTGGAGGCCCGAAAGCCTGGTGAATCCCCCGAGGGTGAACATCGCCTGAAAGGGCGAGTCGTTATGGCGGGTCGACGCGAAGTATCCCCGGAGCAGGCAGGTGTTGCCCGAGAAGGTGCCGGCTATCGCCCCCTCGGAAATACCCTGCTCGTACGTCGCGTCGGAGCCCAGTTCCTCCACCCCGGCGGCCGCCGTGAGGCGGAGAAAACCGCCGCGCGAGGGGAAATTGACGTCGTCGAGCTCGTCTATCGTGAAGCGAAGAAAAGCCTCGCCCCTGTCGAAATCGGCGTCGGGCGCGTCGGGATCCCCCACCTGTACCTTTATATTCCTGCGTTCGCGGATCAGGCCGGCCCGTATCTCGCCCCAGGCCCCGAGCTCGCGCCCCGCGGACAGCCTCCCGCCGAAACATCTAAGCTGCAGCTCCGAAAGCTTGTTTCCGTCAGCATCGAATATGTTGTCGGCCCTTTCGACCGCGGACCCTTCGATTTCCACGAAATAGCGGAGCCTCGCGTCGAGAGGCTGGTAGAACGACGCGAAGAGGGCCGGCTCGCTCCCCCCCTGGGCCCCCGCGCGGAATTCGCCGCTCAGCCGGTTGATCGCGGTCGCCTGGTAGGCGAGGGAGATGTTGAAATTCGGCCCCTCGAAATCCTCGAATACCGACACCCCCATCTGAATGTAATCTGCCCCCCACGACCGCTCGCGAACGTCGACGTGGAGCACCGTCCGCTCCGCCTCCTCCCTCACGTCGTAATAAACCGATTCGAACAATTCGAGGCCGTATATCCGCTCGAGATTCTCTTCGAGCCTGTCGACGTCGAGGCGGGCCCCTTCGTCCATCTCGAGGCGCGCCCTTATCACTTCGTCGGATATCCGAGAGTCGTTCCTGACGCGCACACCGTCGATCACGGGGAGTTCCGTCCGGGCGTTCCGCCCCGCGAGACGGGCCGCATATTCATCGTGAGGGATCGCCAGCTCCGAGAGCCGGCCGGCCGCCGCTTCGGCGGCTTTCACCCCGGCGGGAATGGCCTCGACCGCCCTCCCGAAGGAGCCGGTCGCGATATCCCCGAGATCGGGCCGGATAAAAACGTCGCCCGCGCCGAGAGAGGCTATCTGGAGGGTCGTGTTGCGCTGCGTCAGAAAGGAGGAGAGCTGGTCGACGACGTTCAGCACCGATTTGATATCCTCGAGGCCGGCCATCGGGGTGCTGATATCGACGGCTATCACTATGTCCGCGCCCATCGAGCGGACGACGTCCACCGGAAGGTTCACGCTCACCCCTCCGTCGATGAGGGGCCTGCCGTCGACCTCCCTCGGGACGAAGACGGCGGGAAGAGACATGCTCGCCCTGAGGGCCAGGGCGAGATCGCCCTCGCCGAGCACCACGGCCCCGCCCGTCTCCAGGTCGGCCGCCACGGCGCGGAACGGTATCCGCAGGTCGTCGAAATCGCGGATCGCCACGACCGGCAGGGTAAGCCTCCTGAGAAGCAGATCGATCTTCTGCCCGTCGAGTATCCCGCGCGGGAACCTCAGCCCGTCGCTCGTTATCCCGGGCTTGTGCCTGACGAGGTAAAGGTCGTCGTCGCGTTTTCGCCTGAAGGAACGGTCGGAGCGCGGTATTACGTCGAGAAAGGAGTCGGTCCAGTCGATCTCCGAGATGAGCCGCTCGAGCTCCGCCGGAGACCAGCCGGAGGCGTAGAGGCCGCCGACGAGGGCGCCCATGCTCGTCCCGGCGATGTAGTCGATCGGCACGTTGTACTTCTCGAGGACCTTCAGAACGCCGATATGGGCGGCTCCGCGCGCGCCGCCGCCGCTCAGAGCAAGGCCGATTCTCGGCCTTTCTTCGCCGCCGGGGGCCGAGGAGGCCCGAAGCGCGCCGGAAAATGCGAGAAGAACCGCGATCATGAGCGGCAGGCATGAAAATGGGCGGGTGAATCCTTTGCGGGCGATCATGATCCCTTTCGCGGCGGGCTCAAAGGCCCGCGCTCCGTTCCCGGGCTACATGAACCTTTCGAACCTCTCCCTGCCGGCCTTGCATATCGGACAGACTTCCGGCGGGTTCTCCCTCGCGCAGAGATACCCGCAGACCTTGCAGCGCCAGACCGGGAGCCTCGCCCCCGGCGGGCCGGCCTCTCCGGCCTTTTCTTTTTCCATTTCGCCCTCCGGCTTTCGCGACCCGGGCGCCGGCCGCCGTTCCGGTATCGAGGAGGGCTCCGAGCCTCCCTCGATCATCGCCCGCGTCAGATAGAGACAGCAGTAACAAGTCCCGAATTCGTCGAGGTCGGGATCCCTGTAGTCGCAGGGGCAAATCATATCCAGGTCGTCCCGCTTTTTGCCCGACGCCAGCCTGCACGGGCAGGCCATGTAACCGTATCTTCTCTCGTTGACGATGAGGCCCTTTATGAGTTCCCTCGTGAAGGACGGATCGGGATTGAGATGATACCCCGACTTCTCCGCTTCCGCGTTCAGCCTGGAATACAGGGCGTCCACCTCTTCGGAGGCGACTTCTTCCGTTCCGCTCATCTTCCCGCCAGCTTTTTGATCGTGAGGGGCTCGTAACCGGGAATGCATCTTTCGTCGTCGATCACGATCGTCGGGAACGAGCAGCTCCTGTTCCACTTCATGATCTCCTTGCGCAGGACCGCCTGCGTCTCTTCGTCCTCGAGATCGACGTCGACGTAATAATAATCGAGACCCAGCTCGTCGAACAGAGCCTTGGTCTTCCTGCACCATACGCACGTGCTGAGCGCGTACAGCATGATGTGCCCCTTGTTGATTCCCTCGACATGCTTCAGGTTCATCTGCCCTTCCTTTGTTATCCGGCCCTGTTCAGGGAAATTATTGTACCATGGAACCGGCAGATATCCATATTTTTATTGATCGCCGCCGGATCCTCATGCCGTAAAATAAATAGCGGGCCCGGTGCAACCTGTTGCTTCGGCCGGGCGTATACTATCTATTGGACGGGAACGCAAAATCCCTGCATGATGATGTTTCATGGACGTCAGTTCCAGACCGGTCGGACCGGCCGAAAAGGAGAATAAGAGAATGTCTTTCTCAAAGCGCAAATTGATCATCGGCGTCGCGATACTTGTCGTGATCGCCGCCTCGGTCGCAATCCTGTCGGGCAGGCGGAATGAAAAGAAAACCGCCGTTCAGACGGGGGTGGCGGCGAGGCAGACGATCATCGAAAAGGTAACGGCGACCGGCAGGATCGAGCCCAGGACCAGGGTCAAGATCAGCGCCGACGTGGCGGCGAAGATCACCTTTCTCGACGTGAAGGAAGGCGACTGGGTCGAGGCCGGAGACCTGCTGGTGCGGCTCGACCGGGAGGTCCACGTCGCCACGCTCGAGCAGGCGGAGGCGAACCTTCGTTCCGTTATGGCCAACGCCAGCCTGGCGCGCGAGACCCTCATCAAGACCGAAACCGATTTCGAACGCGTGAAGAGGCTGGTCGACCGGAATCTCGAATCGCGGGCGGCCTACGACCAGGCGCACTCGGCCGTTCAGGTCGAGAAGGCGCGCTCCGAATCCGCGCAGGAACTCGTTCAGCAGGCCCAGGCGGCGGTGAAGCAGGCGAAGGACAACCTGTCCAAAACGACCATTTACTCCCCGATGTCGGGCACGATCAGCACGCTCAACAAGGAGGTCGGCGAGATCGCGCTCGGATCACAGTTCCAGGAGGACGTGATCATGATCGTCTCCGACCTGTCGCAGATGGAGGCCCTGGTCGACGTCGACGAAAACGACATCGTCAACATCAGCCTCGGCGACAGCGCCTCGATAGAGATAGACGCCATACCGGACAGGGTTTTTCACGGCATCGTAAGGGAGATCGCGAGCAGCGCGACCGTCAGCGGGGTCGGTTCGGCCGAACAGAAAACGGAATTCGAGGTGAAACTCGCGATCGTCGATCCCGCCCCGGAGCTCAGGCCCGGAATGACCGCGAGCGCCGACATAGTTATCGAAACGCGCGACGACGCCCTCTGCGTCCCGATACAGTGCATCACCGTCCGCACCCCGGACCAGCTTGAAAAGGCCGTCCCCGCGAAGGGAGCCGGAACGGCCGACAGCGCTTCGGCGCCCCTTTACACCCCGGACAAGGACGGTTTCGTGCCCGTGATATTCGTCGTGGAGAACGGGACCGCGAAGGCGGTGCAGGTCGCGACCGGGATCCAGAGCGACACTCATATAGAGATATTGTCCGGGATATCGGAGGGGGCGGTGATCGTCACGGGCAGCTACCGCGTCATAAGCCAGACCCTTCGAAACGACATGGCCGTCACCATCGAGAAGCAGCCTCAGGACGGCGGGAACGGCGGGGATCAGAGCAGGTCATGAGAGCATTTCTGTACAGCCTGATGGAGGCGTTTGCCGTGGCCGGCGGGGCTTTGAAGGCAAACAGGAGCCGCGCCGTCCTCACGACCCTGGGGATCGTCATCGGGATCATGGCCGTCGCGACGACGATGACCGTCTCCAACGGCCTCGGCAACAATTTCAAGGAGAGCATATCGGCCGTCGGCTCCGACGTGCTGTACGTCTCCAGGATGCCCTGGATCGTCACGGGGAATTTTTTCCAGTTCCGCAACCGCAAACCGATCAGTTACAGGCAGAGCCAGGACCTTTCGGCCAACATGGAGACGGCCGTCGCCGTCTGCCCGTCGGCAGGCACGCAGAAGAACATCAAGTTCGGCTCGAAGGTTCTCGAGAACATAATAATCATCGGCACGACGGACAAGCAGATGATGGTCGCGAGCGGCGTGCCCGAATTCGGCAGGTTCTTCAGCGCCGGCGACGTCCACGGCAGAAGGTTCGTGTGCGTTATCGGCAGCGAGATACGCGATGAGCTTTTCGGGGGGATAGACCCCCTGCAGAAGGAGATCAGGATCGGGCGGCACTCGTTCCGCGTCATCGGCGTGATGGAGACGCTGGGCAGCGGTGGGTTCTTCGGCGGCCCCAATTTCGACAGGCGGATATTCGTTCCCGTCACCAGCTTCATGAAGGCGTACGGCGAAATCAACCGCGATTTCGACATCGCGGTAAAGGCGCCCGCGCAGGAGTCGCTGGAGGAATTCAGATACGAACTTATAGGCGAGATGCGGAAGATACGCGGGCTCGGGCCCGCCGAGGCGGACGATTTCTCGATCAACAGCATGGACAGCCTCATGAACGCCTACAACAACGTGATGGGCGTCGTCGTGCTGATCGGCCTCGTCATAACGGGGTTCTCCCTTTTCGTCGGCGGTATCGGCGTGATGAACATCATGCTCGTATCGGTGACGGAGAGGACGCGGGAGATAGGGATCCGCAAGGCGATCGGCGCGAGGCGAAGGATCATCCTCACGGAATTCCTCCTCGAATCGTGCTTCATATGCCTCGTCGGAGGCACGATCGGACTGGGGCTCTCGTACGGCATCGCGGCGATAATAGACAGGCTGGTGATGCCCGCGTCCGTCTCGCTTCCCGTGATACTCGTGGCGATACTCGTTTCATTCATCGTCGGGATTTTTTCGGGGATACTGCCGGCCCTTCGCGCGGCGCGCCTCAACCCGATAGACGCGCTGCAGTACGAATAATCCGGGGCCCCGGGGATTTCGCCGTCGGGCTGCTCGCCGGCCCCGGCGGTCCCGGGGCGCCGGCTGAAAAAGGACTCGAACCTTGTTTTTCGAAGCTTTGAAGATGGCGGTTTCCGCGATAATGGCCCACAAGCTGAGGTCCTTTCTCACCATGGTGGGGATCATCGCCGGCGTGGCGTCGATAATCTCCGTGATGACGGGGATCTCCGTCATACAGACCTCGATCGAGAAGGAGATCAGCGTTCTCGGAACGCAAACCTTCCAGGTGCAGAAGCAGGCGGCCGGCGGCCCGATAAGCGAGGAGGAACGAAGGAAGATCCAGCAGAGAAGGCCGACCACGATCGAGCACGCCAGGGCCATACGAGAGCAGGTCAAAAGCGTCGACCTCGTGGGGTCCGAGCTCTGGATATTCAACCATACCGCCTCGTACGGGGAAACGAAGACGAACTCCAACCTCGTGATCTGCGGCGGCACCCCGGAGTACACGACGAACAACACGCATTACGTCGCGTTCGGCCGCGACCTCAGCAACGAGGACGTAAAGGTCGGCCGCAGCGTCGTCCTTCTCGGGCACGGGATCGCCGAGGAGCTTTTCCCGTGGACCGATCCGCTTCTGAAGACGATCAAGATAGACGGAAGGAAGTTCACCGTCGTCGGCGTTCTCGAGGACAAAAGTTCCTCGGTCGGCGCGCAGTTCAACCAGTACCTTATCATCCCGATCTCCACCTTCGTGAAAAACTACGGCCTTCGCGACGCCGAGGGAAACGAGCGATCGGTGAACATCACCGTGAGGGCCAGGACTCCAGGGCTGCTTCAGCAGGCGCTCGACGAGACAAGGGCCGTCATGCGCAAGGAGCGGGGGCTGAAGCCGCACGAGGAGGACGACTTCACGATCTTCACCAACGACAGCAATATAAGAACCTTCAACCGGCAGACCGCGGGGATCAAGGCGGGATCGTTCGTGATCGGGATCGTCGCGCTCCTTGTCGCCGGAATCGGAATAATGAACATCATGCTCGTCTCCGTCACCGAGCGCACGCGGGAGATCGGGATACGCAAGGCCCTCGGCGCGAGGCGACGGAACATCCTGCTGCAGTTTCTGCTCGAGGCGATCATACTCTGCAACATCGGCGGGATCATAGGTGTGGCCGCCGGATTCGCGATCGGAAACATACTGAGCATCGTGACCCCCTTCGCGGCGCACGTGCCCCTCGTCTGGACCTTCGTCGGGATCGCATTCTGCACGACGGTCGGGATGACCTTCGGGTTCTGGCCGGCGATGCGCGCCTCCAAACTCGATCCCATAGAGGCCCTTCACCACGAATGAGCCCGGGGCGGCAACCGCGGCCGCAAGGCGGCCGGACGCGGGACGGATACGGAGCAACGCGGACCGGCCCAGTCGCGCGGACCGGTCAGGTGTTGTCCTTCGTCTTGATCCCGCACTTTTTCATCAATGCGTGGAAATTAGGCCGAAGCATCCCAACGAGTTCCGCAGCGCGCGTGACGTTCCAGTCCGCCCTGTCGAGGGCTTCGATCACGAACTTCTTTTCGAGGCCCGTGTACATCGTCTGCCTCAGCGTCGTTTTGATCTTTTTAAGCTCCGCCGCGTCGAGGGGCGTCTTCTCCATCGCGCTGCTGAGCGCACCCGCCGAAGTATCGTTCATTTCCGATGGAAGGTGCTCCGTGCCGATCAGTTCCGAATCAACCGTGGCCGCCAGCCTGTAAATCAGATTTCTCAACTCCCTGACGTTGCCGGGCCATCTATACGATACGAGCCTGGCCATCGCGCCGGTCGTGAATCCCCTGACCGCCACCCCCGATTCCGCGATCGCTTCGCGAAGAAAATATTCGGCCAGCGGGGGAATGTCTTCCTTCCTGTCGCTGAGCGGCGGCAGCATTATCGGGATCACGTTCAGCCGGTAGTAGAGATCCTCCCGAAAACTTTTGTTTTCCACGAGCTCCTGCAGGTTCATGTTCGTGGCGGCGATCAATCTGACGTCGACTTCGTGCTCCTGTTCCGATCCAACGGGACGTATCCGCCGCGATTCGAGCACCCTCAGCAGCTTGCCCTGCAGCTCGAGGCTTATGTTGGATATCTCGTCGAGAAACAGGGTCCCTCCGTGAGCGATCGAAAAATATCCCGGTCTGCCCTGGATAGCGCCTGTAAAGGCTCCCCGCACGTGCCCGAACAGCTCGGATTCTATCAATGTCGTTGTCAGGGCGGAAATGTCGACCGCTATGAAAGGCTTGTCGGCGCGATTGCTGTTGTCGTGTATGGCGCGGGCGATCAGTTCCTTGCCGGTTCCCGACCTGCCGTGGATGGTGACGGTAAAATCCGTCGGAGCGATCTTCATTATCTGGCGCATCAGATCCTCCATCACGCTGGAGCGCCCTATGATCGGGTTTTTCTTTCCCGGACCGGAAATCCTTTGCTTGAGAAAAATATTTTCACTCTGCAGGGCCCTTGTCTCCATGGCCTTGGACACGGTGACGGACAGCTCCTCGGGAGTGAACGGTTTCGGAACGTAATCGAACGCCCCCTTCTTTATCGCTTCTATGCTCGTCTGGATCGTCGCGTAACCGGTGATTATTATCACGATTATGTCGGGTTGTCTTTCCTTCAGCGTCTCGAGGACCTCCAGCCCGTTTATTCCGGGCATCTTCAGGTCGAGCAACACGAGGTCGTAATCCCCGCTCAACACCTTTTCAAGGCCTTCCTGCCCCGAAAGGGTATAATCCACGATATGCCCTTCGTCCTCCAGCACGCGCTTGCAGCTTATACATACCGTCCTCTCATCGTCTATCACGAGGATTTTTGCCTGGGGTTTTTTCATCCGGGAGCTCCTTTAAATCACGTAGCTGTCATCTTCGGTTTTTGGAAGTATCACGGTTACCGTGGTCCCCACTCCGGGTTCGCTTTGAATCTCTATGGTTCCCTTATGGCTCCTGACGATACCGAGGGATACGGACAGCCCGAGTCCGGTTCCCTTCTCCTTGCTCGTGTAAAACGGCTCGAACACGGTTTCCAGCTGCTCGCTCGATATGCCCTTGCCGTTGTCGGCAAAAGCGATCGAAATGAATCCGCCCGAGGAATCCTCGCCCGTCGATATCGTTATCCTCCCCTTCCCGCCTTCCATCGCCTCCGCGGCGTTGAGCAGAAGGTTGGTGAAGACCTGCTGCATCTGCCCCGTATCCACGGCGGTTTCCAGCGGGCCGGATGACAGTTTCAGGTCGATCAGCGTATCCGTCATCGCGTCGTATTTACCCGCAAGTATCAGGGTGTCGCGCAGCACGCCGTTTATGTCGACGACCTCTTTTTGCGGCTTGTTTTCCCGGGCGAAATCGAGAAGATTCCTGACGATATCCCTGCAGCGGCCGGTCTCCTCCACTATCATTCCGAGATCCTCCGCGCGGGGATCGTTTTTGTCCATATGCTTGAGCATCAGGCGCGACAGGGTCAGCACCGCGGTCAGGGGATTGTTGATTTCATGCGCTATCCCGGCCGCGAGCCTGCCTATCGAAACCTGTTTTTCCACGCTGGACAGTTTCTTTTCCGTCATCTCCCTGAGCCGCAGGTCGCGTTCCTTCACCGCCCGCACCATCATGTTGAAGGATTTTGCGAGCCTTCCCAGTTCGTCGGCGGTCTTTATCTGCACCTTGTAATTCAAGTCCCCCTCCGCCACCCTTTCCACGCCCATGGTGAGAATCGAAAACGGTTTCATCAGAAACGACGAGAAAACGTACGTCATTATGAACCCGAACGTCATCCCGCCCACGATCAGGCTCGTGAAAAGGGTGTTCGTTCTGCGCCTGACGTCGGCGTGCAGGCGTTCGGGGGTGCCGATTCCCAGCATGCCGACCACGCGTCCCGAATGATCTTTCAGAGGACAGTACGCCGAATAATAATTTTCCTCGAGAATCTTCGTCAATCCGACATGGTACTGCCCGTATCTCAGCACCATGTTCCCGGCCACCGAGTCGACAGCCGTCCCGATCAGGCCTTCGCCCATCGTGGTGGCGATGCGGGTCGTTCCCATGAAGATCGTGACGCTGCTTACGGCTTCCTTGTCGACGGCTATCTCGTTTTGTATCCGGGATACCATGTTGTAATTTCTGTCGAGGCTGTATCCGACAATGAACATCCGCCCGTCATCGAGTGGCGACGCCGAGAAGACGAATAACTCGTTGTCTGAAGAACCGTCGAAATCCAGCAGCTCGAGGTCCCGCCGATCCAGGACGATGATGGACGAGACTGCGGAGCCTTTCTTCCGTGCCGTCTCCAACATGCCCGCGAGGGGCGAATCGAAAACCTTCGAATTCGAAATCCTCGTCGACGATACATTCCGCCGGATTTCCCCTCCGCTTTCGCCGGTGGCGCCGTCTCCAATCGAAACGGCCGTCCCATCCGAATCCATGGAGAGAAGATCATTTCCACTCAGTATCCCGCACAATTCATCGGAGTCTTTTTCCGATCCCGGGCCGGAATCCCGGCGAAAAACACAGACGGCCGTGACGCTGTCCCCCATGAACAGCGAAACGCCGGACGGGACTTCATCGAGAAAAAGCCGGCAAAGCGACGCGTTGCCGAAACCGTTCTCCACCGAAGCGATCATCGTCAACAAACGCAGTTTTTCGACCTTCGAATTGAAGATCTGCTCGGCGGCCCTGAGATCGACCGCGGCCTTCGACCTCGCGAGCTCGTCCACCTTGTTGCCGAAAACGGTGTTGCCGATCATTATCGTGGCTGAAGCGGAGGATATTATCAAAACCACGAAGGCCGTTATGAGCCTCATCCTGAAGGACATGCGGTCGATAAATTCAAGCGGCCGGCCGAGACTGCTCCAATTTTTTTTCGAATTCATCGCGCTCCTCGTTTATCCATCGCTCCTGTGCTTCCCGCCGAATTTGCTTCGACGCCCGGATCCAATCGGCGGATCGATTGTCATTATATCGCTTTTGTTTCCAGATGTACTTAAATTAAATACGTGTATTTTTCAAACATACATGCCGCGACGCAACCACGACATCGGTAACACATTTTCTTTATTGGAGATGCAATGTTTCTCCATGTCAGCAATTTATATACACCCGGGCACGGTGACACATGCAGCCCGAGGCGCGGCGCAAGCGTAACATATTATTATTAAATACGTTGGCAAATTTTTCAATTTCTGGAAGGGAAAATGCCCTGGTTGTGCGCAGAATGTTCGTTAACCCGTCAGGAAATGGACGTACCGGAAGGAGCAGGCGATGAACGGGAAAAAAGCCATCTGTTATTTAACCGACATAATGATCGGCCAGACCGGCGAGGTAATCTCGAAAGATTACCAGAAGGCCCGAATCCTCGAGTATGCGCAGAGCAACGGGATCGAGATCATCGGTTACTATGAAGACGACATGTACAACGAGGACGTGCTTTCGAGGCCGGGCGTGGAAGCGATGCTCCTGGACAAAAGGGACTACGATCTTATCCTCGTCGAAAGGATCTGGGCTTTTTCCCGGAGCTGGTCGGTACTGAAAGGCCTCCTTACCGTTTTGAAGCTTAAATCGGTGACTCTGGAGTCCGCCACCACGATGTGGGATTGCACATCTCAGAGGGCGCGGGATCATTTCCGCGGACGTGCATTGAAAAGCCCCCGGAGAACCGGGACCTGCGTGAACGAGTGGAAACCCGTTCACATGAAGGCGCCCGCGAAACTCAACTTCGTCATGCTGAAAAAGGCGTGATCCGGACCGTCCCCGAAGGGGATCGGCGTCGCGGTTACACCCGGGACTGCTCGTTTCCTGTGACGACATTCATTTCCGACCGAAGTGGGAGGCACGAATGAGCGATATATCCGAAGCGACCCGCCAGATAATGTGGAATATTTCCCATGGCTGGCTGATGTACGCGGTGTTCGCGATCGCGCTTGGCCTGTTCTCCTGGGGCCTCGCCCGGCGGATCAGGACATGGAAAAAAGGAAAGGCCGACGACGAGCGACTCGCCGACCTCGGCAAACGCTTCGTATTCATGATCAGGGAGATCTTCCTTCAACGCCGCGTGATGGACAACGCGTACCCCGGATTTTTCCACGGTTTCATCTTCTATTCCTTCCTGATCCTTTTTTTCACGACGCTCGTCGTAATGATGGATTACGACTTCCACACGCATCTTTTCACGGGCTGGTTCTACCTTCTGCTTTCGTTTGCCGCCGACGCTGCGGGGCTGTTCTTTATCGTCGGCATATCGATGGCCGCATACCGGCGTTATGTCCAAAAGAAGAAAACGCTCTCGACGGTGGCCGAGGATTTCTGGGTCCTGCTTCTTCTCGCCGCCATAATCCTGGGAGGATTTCTCATCGAAGGCCTTCGAATGGCGATGCAGGGGGATCCCTGGGCGCCGTTCTCTCCCGTGGGATATGTATTCAGCCTCGCCTTCGCCGGAATCGGCGGGAAAAGCGGGACATCGCTTTACGTGTTCCTGTGGTGGGGACACATGATTCTCTCGATGGCATGGATCGCGATCCTGCCCTTCACAAAATTCTTCCACATTCTGACGATCCCGGCGAACGCCTTCTTCTCCAAATTCAAGCCGAGGGGGGAACTTTCCCGCCAGGACATAGAGGCGATGATCTCGAAGGAAGATTTCGATGAGGACAATTTCACCCTCGGGATCGATTCGACGGACAGCCTTACGTGGAAACAGAGGCTCGATCTGGACGCCTGCATAGGCTGCGGAAGATGCGAGGAAATTTGCCCCGCTTTCCTCGCCGAAATGCCGTTTTCCCCGAAGGATTTCATCCAGAATTGCAGGGACCTGCTCCATGAAAGGGAAAAAACGGAATCCGCCCGCGCGGGGAAGGAAGGGGACGGCGGCGACGCGGCCGGCGGCAGGATCGTCGGAAAAGCGATAGATGAAGATTTCGTGTGGTATTGCCGCACATGCATGGCTTGCGAAGAGGTGTGTCCCGCCTTCATCGATCACGTGGATACGATGATAGAAGTGAGAAGAAACGAAGTGGTCATGCAGGGAAGACTCCCCGCGGAGGCGGCCGCCGCGATGAAGATGCTGGAAAACCAGGGGAATCCGTTCGGCCCCCAGAGCGACCGCGTGGACTGGATCTCGGAGCTGGGGGTCCCGGTCGCCGGACCCGGCGACGAGTACGACATCCTCTATTGGGTGGGATGTTGCACCACATTCGATTCGACCAAACGAAAAATAGCGTCCGACCTCATCAGGCTGCTGAAAAAATGCGGCATGAATTTCGCGGTTCTCGGCAGGGATGAAAAATGCTGTGGTGATCCCGCGCGCGTGATAGGTCAGGAACACCTCTTCCAGGAGATAGCCAGGAAACAGGTGGAGATTCTTAACAGCCGCAAATTCAGGGTGCTGCTGGCGTCCTGCCCGCACTGTTACAATGTGCTCAAGAACGAGTACCGCCAGTTCGGCGGAAATTACAATGTCGTGCACCACAGCGAATTTCTGCACGAAATGCTGTGGTCCGGCTCCCTGAAGCCGGAATACGGGAAAATGAACCGGATGGTTTATCACGACCCCTGCTACCTGGGCAGGGGCCAGTCCATCTACCAGCCGCCCCGCGAGGTGTTGAAGGCGATACCGGGCGGCAGCGTCCTCGAAATGAAGCAACATTCAAGAAAGAGCATGTGCTGCGGCGGGGGCGGAGGCCATTTCTGGATGGATCTCAAGGAGGGCAAGAGGATAAACAACCTGCGCGTCGAACAGGCCCTGGAGATCGGCGCCGACACGATAGTGACGTCGTGCGCCTACTGCATGCAGATGCTCGAGGATTCGATAAAGATAATGAACAACGACGAACAGTTGCAGGTAGTGGATATCGCCACGCTTGTCCTGGAGACGCTTGAAGCGAAGGAAGGCGCGCCGCGAGGCCGCCCGGCCGGGAGTTGAAACAGGAGCGCCTGAAACACCGGGGCGGAAAGAGCGGGGTTCATGCAACGATCACGGCCGGGGCGTCTCGACGATCCCCGGCCGTTCTTTTTCCACCGATCGGCGTCAATTTCCCGAAGCGCCGGGCCGGATTCCAGGCCGAAGCCGGATCCATGCCCGTGGCAGAGGACGGATCTCCCGCCGGTCCGGGATGCGCATCAGAAGGTCTGCCCCGCCTGGTGGACGATCCATCCGCCGCTGCAGAGGCTGTGACATTCCTTGCAGAAGGAGCATTCCTTCGCGAGTTCGGGAAGGATGCAAAGCTCCCGGTCGAGGCCCCTCCCCTTGAAGAAGACCGCGTCGAGCTTCCTGACCTCGGTGCAGTACCTCACGCAGAGGCCGCAGAGGTTGCAGTCGACCGTCTTCGGATGGAATCTCGAGCTTTCGACTCCGTACTCTTTGGCGAGCCCAGTCACCGTCGGCCAGAGGAGCTCGATTATCATGCGGCGGATCTTCCTGACCTCTTCCGTGTCGGTCCTGACGACGATCCCCTCCTCCGCCTCGTAGACGCATGACGCGACGATCCTTGTCCTCTTGCCCTTCGTCACCTCGACCATGCAGAGCCGGCACGCCCCGTAAGGCTTGACCTTGTCCGAGTTGCACATCGACGGGATCGTGATGCCGTTCTCCCTGGCCGCCTTGAGGAGGGTCGTCCCTTTTTCCGCCTGTATCGTTTTGTCGTTCATTTGAAATGTCACGGTGCTCATTTCTTTTTCCCGCCTTTTTTTCCCGCCGGGGCCTTTTTCGCCCCCGCTGCCAGATCGATTGAATCCACCTTCGAGACAGCCCTTGCCTTCGGAGGGCAGACGACCAGGCAGTTGCCGCACTTGATGCATTTAACCTGATCG
>JALOPX010000050.1 GCA_025453655.1 Candidatus Krumholzibacteriia bacterium | reverse complement strand
ATTCGAGACTCAATCTCATCAGGCGGGTATTCGAGGCGAAGAAGGAGGAATTGATCATTACCTCGATTCTCATCGTCCTTCTCCTCGTCGTTTCCTCGAGCGTCCTCTTCTATTGCGAGAACCCGGTCCAGCCGGATGTATTCTCGAGCATCCCCGCGACCATGTGGTGGGCCGTGACCACCTTCACCACCGTGGGATACGGGGACATCTACCCCGTGACACTGCTGGGCAAACTCTTCGCGGGTATCGTCGCGATACTGGGGATAGGGATGTTCGCCCTCCCGACCGGGATCCTGAGCGCCGGCTTCGTCGAGGAGGTTCAAAAGGCAAAGGCGTCCGGACGGGCCTGCCCCCATTGCGGAAGGGAGATGAAGTGACCCGGCGCCGAAACCGGCGAAGCGCCGAGCGTGCCTGGGCCCGGCGGACGGGTCTGCCTCGTGCGGCCGCGCGAAACCGGCAGTGCCGGACCGGATGCTCCCTCTTGACCGGCAAGGCGATATTTGCTATCTTCGCTCTGCAATGAGACGACAGTTACATGCGCAGGGCGCGCCGCGCTGCTGCGCGATGGCAACGAATCATAACACTGATTGCGGAGGTGCAGCGTGAAAAGGCTATTCGTATTACTCCTCGTGTTGATGATGGCGGCGGCCGCCGGATGCGGAAAGAAGGAAGCGGAGCCCGAGCAGACCTTCCAGACGACGGGCAAGAGGGTGGGCGGCGGATCGTTCATAGATCCGATCGACAAGCAGCCGGTCGACGTCACCGTCTCCAACTATTCCTACGTCTACAAGGATTTCGAATACAATTTCAACAGCAAGGAAAACATGGAGACCTTCATAAAGAACCCCGACAAATACGCCATTACTCCGGAGTCTTCTCCGGTATCGAAACAGTAATCGCATTTTGCGAATGAATTGCATAGAACAAGACTAAAGTCCCCCTCGGGGGACTTTTTTATGCCCCGTGATTCCCATCCATTCCCCGTTGTTCCCCGCTGTTTCCGATCCTTTCCCTTGCTTTGAACCTGTTGATACAAAATCGGTTGCGTGGCTCCGCGCGGCGCGGTCCCGGCCGCCGGGCTCTGCGGCAGGGAGACCCGGGGACCAAAGTCCCATCGATTGGAACACCCCTTGCGCTTGCGCCCCGCCGTAGGAGTTTTCAGCGATCTGCAAAGATTCGATCGCGTTTTTTAAACCAGATCCTCCAGGCGTCAGCTTGACTACTTTCCGCATGGATTCTCCATCCAGGCTGGAGGAATGGAAAAAGGAGGACAGATAGATGAGAAGGAGCCTTTCGGCTGCGATTTTTCTCATCATCACGGCTGTCATGGCCGCTTCCGCCTCCGCTGAGGGACCCGCCCTCAAGGGAGAGATGGACGCGCGCAAGATAGTCGTCGATGGGGAAAACCGCGAGATCGCAGTGCCGGCGGAGCAGGTATATCCCTCCGATATGGTCGAGTACACGCTGAACTACCGGAACGAAGGGGATTCCCCGGCTTCGGGCGTCGACCTCGTGGGACCCGTGCCTTCCGGCACCGTTTACCTTGACAAGACTGCCAGCGACATCGAGGGCCTCGAGACCCGGTTCAGCATCGACGGCGGCAGGACCTTTCATGCCGCGCCGGTGATGTACGAGGTCGTCAGGAAGGACGGCACCGTCGAGATGAGGGCCGCCACTCCCGACATGATCACGCACATCAGGTGGTCCGTGGACGGTTTCTTCAACGCAGGACAGGAAGTGACAGTCTCTTACCGCGTGCAGGTAAAGTAGACAGCCGAAATTCCTGGATTCAACGACGACTCCCCCCCGCGGGGAGGACTCTGTGTTTACTGCCCTCGAAGGAGGGCGAAAAGGAAGCCCTCGGACGAGGGCGGAAGGATGGTGATCGGCCATGACGTTGAGAAGACTCGCAGGACTGGTTTTACCGGTCCTGGTGCTCGCGCTGGCGCTGTTTACGGCGACCGCGCAGGCACAGACACCCGCCGGCACCACAATCCGGAACCAGGCTTCGGCCACGTTCCAGGATGCGGTGGGCAACAGCTATTCCACGACCTCCAACGAGGTCATCACGATCGTACTCCCTGTGTACGGCGTGTCGGTTCTCCCGGATGATTCGGGCGAAACACCGCCCGTCACCCCGGCCATTTCGCAGACTGCGATTCCCGGGCAGACGGTGTATTACAGCTACAACCTGACCAACACCGGCAACGATGTCGACGATTATTCGATCCTGCCGCTGCTCGACGCCGCGAACTCGACGATGGTTCTCGGCCTCGCCGGCATCACGATATATCGCGACCTCAACGGCAACGGCGTGCTCGACGGCGGGGAACCCGTCGTTTCGGCGGGCGGCCTTGCCGGGAACCTCGGCCTCGTGAACGCCGGGCAGACGGTCAACCTGCTCGTTTCCTACCAGGTGCCCGCGGGGGCCGTGGCCGGGCAGCTTGCCTATGTAGGCCTCCAGGCGACCTCGGCCGGCGACAACACGCAGATCGACACGCGCAATTACCACCTGACGACGGTGGTCAGCGACGCGGCCCTGACGGCCGCCCTGTCGGCCCTTCCGGCAAACGTCGATCCGGGCAACACGGTCACCTATACGATGACCGGCTCCAACGTCGGAAGCGACGTCGCCCACGGCGTCACGGTCGCCTCCGTCGGCCTCACCGGCGTAATGATATACGACATTCTCCCGATCGACCCGTCGACCGGGAATCCCCTCGCCCTGGCCGGCGCCCCGGCCGGAGCTCCCGCGGGCGGCACGGTGCTGTACCTGCCCTCCGGAAGCCCGACGGCCGGATCGCCCGAGACATGGGCATGGTTGACGTCGGCCGCGGCCGGCGACATAGCCGTCGCCTACATCACGAACGGCGACCTCAATATCGGCCAGGTTTACAACATGACATACGGCCTCGTAGTGCCCGCGACGATGACGGCCGGGATCATCAACAACAGCGCGAGCGTCGCGTTCGTCGACAACAACCCGGGGTCGGCCGATCCGACTATCGTGACCACGAACAACACGCAGGTCATCGTCAACGTGATGGCCGACGTGCTCGTCGGCCCGAACGGCAACCCGGCGGCCGGCACGCCTCCGCTGTACAACGACGACCTTCAGGCCGTCCCGACGGCGTACGCCAGCTCGACGGTCGACTTCATCAACACGGTTCGTAACGACGGAAACTCCGCCGACGAGATCAACATTCAGCTCGACGCCGCTTCGACGATCCCCGGCGGCTGGAGCGTTCAGTTCTACCGCGCTGACGGCGTCACCCCCCTGTCCGACTCCGGCGGGGACGGCATAGTCGACGTCGGCACGATCAATCCGGGCAACACGGCCAACTTCATCACAAGGATAATAATCCCCGGAACGGCCACGGCCGGCGGTCCTTATGACGCCATCGTGAACGCCGTTTCAGGCAACAACCCGGCCGTGTTCAACCAGACCACCGACAGGATCACCGCCGTCAATCCGGCAGCGGTCGATATCGGCAATTTTGACGGAGCGCCCGGGACGAACAATGTCGGCGTCAACCAGAACGTCAATCCCGGCGCCTATGCCGATTTCGCGCTCGACGTGATCAACACGGGCGGTTCGACAGACAACTACTCGCTCTCCTCGACCTTCCCGGCGGGGTGGACCGTCACGTTCTACCGTGATTCCAACTCCAACGGCGTGCTGGATCTTCCGGAGCTTACGCCGATAGCGAGCGTCGGCCCGGTCGCGGCCGGCACCGAGGTCAACCTCATGGCGCGCGTGCAGGTTCCCGGCGGCGCGGTGCCCGGAGTCAACCCGGTCACCTTCAGGGCCGTTTCGGCGAACAACGCTGCGATCTTCGACGAGATCGCGAACACGGTTACCGTCAACGGCACGGCTTCCGTGACGATAACTCCCGATCGTAACGGCGCCGGGACGGCCGGCGGGACGATCCGCTACCAGCACACGGTGACCAACACGGGGAACCTTGACGACACGTTCATTTTCAGCGCGGTGAGCTCGAACGGATGGAGCTATTCGTACTTCGATCTCGCCAACAACCCGATCGTGTCGGTGAACCTCGTTTCCGGCGCAAGCCAGGATATCTACGTGCAGATCTCGATCCCCGGCGGAGTCGCCATGGGCACGGTCGAGACCGGCGTGATAACGGTAATGGGCAGCGGCACGGGCGCGATGGATTCGGCGACCGACGTAACGGTCATCGTCGCCGGAAACCTCGTGCTTGCCAAATCGGTCAACCCGGCGGGCAACCAGGCCCCGGGGACCGAGCTGACCTACAGGACGGATTATTCGAACGTCGGTACGGGCGCCCTGTCGTCGATAGTGGTCTTTGACGCCATCCCGGCATGGACGCAGTACCGCGTCGGTTCGGCGACGACCGGCACGCTGGCCACGGGCATCACCGCCATCACCATCGAATTTTCGAATGACGGCGGAGCGACCTGGGCATACGTGCCCGCGAGCGGAGGCGGCGGAGCTCCCGCCGGCTTCGACGCGAACGTCACGAACGTCAGGTGGACCCTCACGGGCACGCTGGCGGGCGGCGACGGAACGGCTGACGGTGTCGGATTCATCGTCAGGATCATCGCCGAATAAGCGCGATGACGCGCGGTGGGGAGGGGCGCTGCCCCTCCCCGCCGCACAATGTCCGGCAGCATGAGAAAACGTTTTCGGCGAGGCGGCGCCGTGGAAAAGAAAAGATCGAACAGGTCGGCAACATGCCGGAGATCCTTCAAGGGATGGCTCCTTCGGGCCACCCTTGTCTTTTTTCCGGCTTTTATCGCTTCCGGCACCCGCGCGGCCGCCCCTTCCGCCGGGGTCATGATATCGGGACGCTCCACCGCGGTGTGCGAAATTTCCGGAAATCTCATAACGGCGCAATCCAATGAGGTGATCACCGGCATTCTGGCCGTCTACGGCCCCGTTATTCTCCCCGACGGAACGACTTCCGTCCCGGCCGCGCAAAGATACGCCTTTCCGGGGGAGACCGTGACCTTCCCCTTCACCCTGGAGAACGCCGGCAACGCCGATGATTATTTCAGGCTGTTTCCGCGCGTAGTGAATCCCTCGGAATTCATACCTCAGAACATATCCGTGCATCTCGATATCGACGCCGACGGCGTCATCGATCCGGGCGAGAATGCCGTGACGGCGGTGGGCCCGATGATCCCGGGCGCATCCGCGGCGCTCATACTTTCCGCGACCCTTCCCGCCGGGCTTGCCGGAGCGGAGGCGGCGCATATCGATCTTCAGGCGGCGTCGCTTTCCGACCCTCGCGCCGTCGACGCCGGAAACATCGTCAGGATCACGGCCCGCGACGAGGCGAATCTTTCGCTCGGGGTCGAATCCGACGCGCCGGCCGTCATGCCGGGCGGGACGATCGTTTATACGGTGAGATTTGCCAATCAGGGCGAGCGCGCCGCGACGGATGTCGCGATCTCGGATTTCATCGATTACTCCGGAATGAACGAGGGAACGGCATTTGTCGGGGGCTCGCTCGAGTCGTCGCTCCCCGGCAATTTCGAATATTTCGATTCGGCGTCGCTCGAATGGGTCGACGCCGCCCCTCCGGCGGAAAGGGTCAAGGGCGCCCGCCTGCGTCTCGAGACTCTCGCCGCCGGAGAGGACGGCTTCATCTCGTTCGAGGTGCGCGTCGATGAGGACCATCCCTGGGGGAGCATCTTCAACGCGGCATCGGCGGATTACACGGGGGGCGACGGCGCTCCCCGCAGCGTCGATTCCGGCGGGATCCAGGTGCTGGTCGAAAGGGTCAGCGAGCTGTGGATGGGACCTGCGGGAAATCCCACGGCGCCGGAAGGCGGCAGCGGGGACAGGAACGTGGTCGTGCTCGAAGACGGCTCCGCCGAGTGCGTTCTTATGCATGAACTGCTGAACCTCGGAAATTTCACCGACACGGTCGGCGTGGCCCTGGTCGATTCGATGATGATCCCCGCCGACTGGATCGTGGAATTCATCGACGGGGAAGGCGCTCCGCTTCGCGCCCTCTCGAGGTTCACCGCTGTTCTCGGGCCCGTCGAAATCGGCGGAACGAGGATCGTGGGCCTTCGGCTCTCCGCCACGGCCGAGCGTCTGAGACAGTTTGCCGGCAGGGAGCTGGAGTTCCTCGTCGAGGCCCGTTCCATGGTCGAACCGCTTTCGCGCAACGGCGTCGCCGACGTGATCGTCAAAAACGACATTCCACTTCTCTCGGTCATGCAGTCGATCAGGGAACCGAACGCGATGATCGGCGACATTCTGAGCTTCATCATCACCGTCGAGAACCTGACGGAAGAGACGACGGTCGACAGCATAATTCTCGTCGAAAATCTCTCCCCGGGGCTCGGCTTCTTCGGGGGGAGCGACGAGCCCGCCATGGCGGGCAATTCCCTTCGCTGGGCGCTCGGCTCGCTCGGGCCGGGGGAAAAACGCGAAATCGTATTCCGGGCGGGAGTGAAGGCCGGGCAGGAGAGGGGCGAGCTGAAGAGCGCGGCCTGGGTATTCGGGGTTTCCTCGCTCGGCGAAAGAACGTCGGACGGCCCGGCGCCCGCCTCGATACGGCTGGTGGAGGGCGTGTTCACCAGGAAGGCGCTTCTGTTCGGCGGGGTCTTCATCGATGAAAACAAAGACGGCTTCCGGGGCGGGGGCGAGCCCGGCGTCGGGGGGGTCTCTGTTTTCATCGAGAACGGCACCTGCGCCGTCACCGATTCCGCCGGCCTTTTCATGATTCCAGGCATTCCCGAGGGAAGGCATGTAGCGAGAATGGATCCCAAGACGCTGCCCGATTCCCTGCGGGCCGGGGAGGCGGGATATTTCGGGCTCGGCGTCGCGGGCGAGTACCTTGTCGATCTCGCGCCGTCCGGCAACCGCAGGATCGATTTCCCGCTCGTGCCGGGCGCCGGACCGGGCCGTGAAGCGGCCGGGGCCGAAGGCGCCGATTCATCGTTCGCCGGATCGACGGGTTCTGGAGACAGGAGTTTTGACGCAGCCGATTCCGAAGCTGCCCGGCCGGAAAGCGAGCCTGGTTTGGCAGGCATGGGACTGGCCGGGCAGCCCGGATCGGCCGGCGGCGGCGCGCTCCCGGAGGGCGGAGCGGCGGCCGGCGGCGACAAGGCATCGGGAGGATACCGGGCGATCGTCTTCCCGGGCCGCTATTTCGAGCCGGGCGGGGCGGCGATCGAAGAGATCCCGATCAGGGAGGTGGCGGCCCTTAACCTGTGGATGATGGAACATCCGGAATGGACCATCATGATATCGGGGCATACCGATTCGATCCCGATAAGCACGATGGAATTTCCGTCCAACTTCGAGCTGTCGCTCGCCAGGGCGCGCTCGGTCTTCCAGGTTTTCAGGATGAACGGGATATCGGAATCCAGGATGGATTACACCGGGTACGGTTCGCGGCGCCCCGTCGCGCCGAACTCCACGGAAGAGGGACGGCTTCTCAACCGAAGGGTCGAGGTCGGCGTCGTGCCTCCTCCGGATTACGCGGGCGGGAACCCGAACCTGCCGGTTCTTCTCGCGGCGCCGGTCAAAACGCCGAAGGAATATTCGCTCGCGGGCGAAGCAGGCATTTGCGCCGCCATAGTCAAGCCGGACGAGGGGTACGTCTTCACCACGCGCGACAAGATCGACGTCGAGGTGCTCGCGCCGCTCGCCGCCGGCGTCGACCTTTACGTCAACAACATCCCTGTCGGCCGCGAGAAGATCGGGCAGAAACAGATAGACGTCGGAAACGGCACGATCGGATACATCTTCTACGACGTCAAGATCGCGGAAGGAAGAAACGAGATACTCGTCGTGAGCAGGGTCCGCGGCGGGAACGAGATATGCGCGAGGCACGTCTACCTCGCCGGCCGCCCGGCGGGGATCACGGCTGAACGCGGGACGGTGGCCGTGCCGGCGGACGGCCGGACCAGGCCGCAGGCCGTTTTCCTCGTGAACGACAGGAACGGGCTTCCCGTGCGCGACGGGATATTCGTCACGATCACCGGCCCCGCGGATCTTGTCGGGGGCCTCGACATGAATCCCCACCAGGCTGGTGTGCAGGCGGCGACCCTCAACGGCCGGATCGTCTTGAGCCTTCCGCCGTCGGCGGATCCCGGCAGGGAAAAGATAAATGTCCTTCTGGATGCCCTGGCGGGCGGATGCAGGATCGAGTACCAGTCGCCGATGAGGGACTGGTTCCTTTTCGGATACGGCGAGACCGACATCGGCTACAGCGGCCTCACGGGAAGCGGCTCGACGGCGCGGTCGGCGGAAAAGCATCGGGACGGCCTCTATGCGGAAGGGAAATTCGCCCTCTACGGGCAGGGGGAGATCAGGAGCGGGCACCTGATGACCCTGTCGATCGATTCGAGGCCGGTTCGCGAAGACATGCTTCTCGGGAGGATCGAGCCGGAGAAGCAGTACCCGCTATACGGAGACGCCTCCGAGCTCAGGTTCAATTCGGCATCGAGGAGCGGGACGTATATCAGGCTCGACCACAAGCGGTACGACGCGACCTTCGGCGATTTCCAGACGGCGCTCGGCGGCCTCGAGTTCACGAAGTACGACAGGACCTTCAACGGGCTGAGCGGCGAGGCGAGGTTCTCGAGCGGCAGCGTGAAATCCTTCATCACGAGGACCGACCAGCTCACCTGGCAGGAGGAGATCCCCGCCGACGGGACGAGCGGGTTCTATTTCCTCTCGCATTACCCCCTCATAGAGAACAGCGAGAGGATTAGCGTCGAGGTGAGGGACCGTTACAGGCCTGAGAACGTCGTTCGCGTCGACGAAAAAAAGATCAACAGGGACTACGACATAAACTACATGGACGGAAGCATACTTTTCAAGGAGCCGCTCGCCGCATTCGACGGCGATCTCAATCCGGTCGTGATCATAGTGAGCTATGAATGCCGCGGGGAAGGGGAGATGAATTTCACCTACGGCACCCGCGCTTCCTTCGACATCGGCGACAGCCTGAAGGCCGGCGCGACGGTCATAGTGGAGGAGGAGGGGGGCGCCAATTCGTCGATCGTCGGGATCGATCTCGCGGGGCCCCTGTGGAAGGGGATCTCGATGGAAGGAGAATTGGCCCACAGCGACAAATTCCTTCTCGGGACCGGGGAGGCATTCAGGGTAGGGCTCTCAGGAATCCATTCGAACGCCGTAAGGTGGAGAACCTATTACCGCGACATAGACGAGGAGTTCTTCAACCCGTCCTTCACCGGGGGAAGCACCGAGCTCGGCAGCAGGAAAGCCGGCGCCGATCTCGACTGGAGGCTGACGGGCGTCTACTCGGTCGCGGCGAAGATGTTCACGCACGATTTCCGCCAGCGCGGCGAGAAGAAGAGATATCTGGACCTTCGCGGGCTCTACCGGTCCGGCCCGATCTCGGCGAAGGCGGGGGTCGCGGCCGCTTCACACGGCGACGATCTGCAAGAGGAACGATCCTCCACGCTGTTACTCCTCGGGGCCGCCTGGGAAAAGGGCGCCACACGGGGCGAGCTCGAGCTGGATCAGAGGATCGCCGGCGGGGAGGTCGAGGAATATCCGAACCGCGTCCAGGCTTCGTTGTCGAGAAGGTTGTGGAAGCATATCAGCGGAACGCTCAAGCACGAATACAGGACGGGCGGGATTTCCGGATCGAGGCACCTGACGCAGGCCGGGCTGGAGTCGCGGATAAGCGAGGACCTCGATCTTTATACCAGGTACAGGGCGGAGGGCGCCGTCAGCGGGGAACGCGGGCAGGCGATCGTCGGCCTGAAGAACAGGTTCAGGCTGAGCGAGGCCCTGACATCGACCTTTTCCGCCGAGAAGCTCTCGACGGTGAGCGGAACTGCAAGCGACGACTATACGGCCCTCGCCACGGCGTGGCTTTACACGCCGCCGGATGGCCTCTACAAGCTGAAAGGCGATTACGAGATCAGGATCGAGCCTGAAAGGCTCAAACACCTTCTCGGGCTGGCGGGATTGCGAAGGCTCGGCGAGCGGTGGGCCGGCCTTCTGAAGGGAGACCTCTGGTACTCCAACGAAGAGATCGAAGATGACAGGGTGAAGGGGGACGCCACCGTCGGAGCGTCGTTCCGGCCGAAGGAATCGGGGCCGTTGACGCTCTTCTCCCTGATGAAGACAAGGTACGAAAAGAACAGCCCGGCCCATCCGGGAGCAGTCGACAAGGACCTCGTCGTCATGACCGAGGCGAACAGGGTGATCGATTCCAGGTGGGAGGTCGAGGGGAAGGTGGCGGGACGCTGGGTGAAGAACACATTCAAATCGTACACGGCTTCCACGGCCAGCTTCCTTTATCAGGCGCAGGTCATAAGGAAATTCGCCGGCCGCTGGGACGCGACCTTCGCGGGCCGGATGGTTCACCAGCGCGAGACCGGCACGGTAAGGTTCGGAGGCGGGCTGCAGCTCGGCAGGATCTTCGCCGAGAATGTCTGGATCGGGTGCGGGTACGATTTCGGCGGGCACCGCGACGCCGACACGCCGGTCAACGATTTCGACAGGAACGGTTTTCACGTGGGCATGAAACTGAAGTTCAACGAGAAGATACTGGAGTATTTCCACAACGGGGCCGATTGATCCGGGATGGGAGCGGGGGATGCCGGGGGCGCGGAAAGCCTTCGGAAAGTCCCCTTCCCCCGGCGGAAAAAGAGAGAAGACGGGATGAAAAGAGCGAACACGAAGACGATATTCCTGATGCGGACCGCGGCGGCCGCGGCGCTGGCGCTCGCCTGCGTCGCGGGGTGGTCCCCCGGGGCGGAGGGCGCCGAGGCGATGGTGAACGGGACATTCGAGACCGGATCCTTCGGCGGTTCGTGGGTCCACGGGGCGTCCAACCTGGGAGGCGGTTCGAATCCGTCGTGGGCCGATCATGTGGTCTCGCTCGATCTGCCGTACAGCGGTGCGTATTCGGCCCTTCTCGGATTCAAATACACGACGCCGCGCGCTAACCGGTACGGGTTCATGTATCAGACCGTGACGATTCCGGCCGACGTGTCGGGCGCGAGACTCTATTTCCGCTTCCGGCAGCAGGGATACGACGGAACAGGGAACGATCCGTTCATCGTGACGGTCAGGGACGCTTCAAACGCCGTTCTTGCGACAATAGTCGCGTATTCGTTCAACGACGGAAACAGCCAGTTCAAGGACAGCGGCTGGATCGAAAACGGCGGAACAGGCCCGGGCGGGATCGACATGTCTCCGTGGGCCGGGCAGACCGTGAGGCTTCATTTCAGGCAGGAAAACCTGTCAGACAACCTGTTCCAGACATGGACGTTCGTCGACGGCGTTTCGTTGATATACACGAAGTTCGTGGATCTTTCGGTTGATGGAAACGGGGAGGATCTCTTCGGCGACCCGGGAACGGGGGACGGGGGATTCTCCGAACAGAGCGGCGAGGCGGGTGAAACGGTGTCCTACCTTGCAGACGTCGGGAACGAAGGTCCCGATGTCGACTCCTACACCTTATCCGTTTCACCCCCTCCCGGCTGGACGGTCGTCATGATCTACGGCGGGATGGAATATGCATTCCCGTGGACGACGCCGGCGATCGCCCCGGGATCGCGCATCCCGGTCGAGGTCAGGGTGACGATACCGGCCGGGGAGCCGCTCGGGCGGTACGACACGATCCTCGACGCCGTGTCGACCTCCTCCGGGACGAGATTCGACAGCGCCAGGCTGACGGCCCTGGTCGTGCCTTCGGACCATCTCGCCGACCTCGCGATAGACTCCGACGGGTTCGGCCTGATCGATCCGGACGGTTTCGGCGGGATCTCCATCAGGCGGGCCCCGGTCGACACGGTGCTGGATTATGAAATTGAACTGATGAACCAGGGGCTGTTCGAGGATTCGTTCCTGGTCTGGTTCGATCCGGCGGCGCCCCTTTCGGCGGCCGTTGAGTACGGCGGCTCGATCTACGGAGGGCCCTTCTCGACGGGCGGAATCCAGCCCGGAGACACGGAGACGTTCGCCTTCAGGATCACGGTGCCTGCGGCGTTGCCGGGCGGCGACTATACATCGCACCTCTTCGCCCGTTCTATAAGCGACGAGCTTCGCGCGGACGGCGTGGCCGCCGTGACGAGGGTGGTGGCGCCGAAGGTCGACATGATCGTCTCGGGAAGCGGCGACGGTATCATAGACATGACCTACTCCGGGCTCGGCGGCTCCGGCACGGTCTCGGGACTCAGGGGGGGCACGGTGTATTTCCCCATCGTCATTCAGAACGAGGGGGCGCTTCCCGATTCCTTTCTTCTCGAGTGGACAAGGCCTTCGCCCGGATGGTCCGCCGTCATCAACGACGGGACGGCCGATCACGCCTTCCCATGGACGACCGGCACATTCGCGCCGTTCGAAGCGCGCTCCTTCACGCTGGCCGTCACGATTCCAATCAACGCCAAGTATAACACGCATGCGACGCGGCTCGACGCCACATCGGAAACGCCGGGCAACATCTCCGAGAGCGTTGCCGCCTCGGTGTCGGTCACTTCTGGAAACCAGATCGATCTTATCATCGAGGGGAACGGCGCCGACGTTTACGGAGCGCTGGGCACCGGCCTCGGCGGAAGCTCGCTGATCGCGGCCGATCCGGGCGACACGGTCTTCTTCGCCGTGACGGTCGAGAACGAAAGCGGAGATAACGCTTTCGACGTGGAGTGGAACACCCCTCCGGGATGGGTCGTCCTGTTCAACGGCGCGACCTCGCCCTGGTCGGGCGCGGCGGGCGTCTACCTGCTCGAGGTCCGCATCCCCGCGTCCAGTCCGGGAGGGACCTTCGATATCCTCGTCGACGGAATGAAAACGACCAATATCTATTATGTCGACTCGGTGCGCGGGACCGTCGTCGTAAGCAGCCGGCCGGTCGTAGACGCCCTGATCGACGGAAACGGCGACGAATTGTTCGGCCTTCCCGGGCTCGGCGGAGGCGGAAGCTCCACGCGCTCCTCCATCGCAGGAGCCGCCGCGACCTTCTCAGTCGAGCTGCAGAACCAGGGGCCGGACGCCGAGGCGTACATCGTGAACTGGAACGGCATCGCGGGCTGGACCGCCGCGTTCGGCGGTCAGGCTGCGCCGTGTATAACGGGTGTCGTGGCGGCTGGAACCTCCGGCCTTTATGATTTCGAGGTGGCGATTCCGTCCTCGGCCCTTCCGGGAGACTATTCGTACATGATCGACGTCGTCTCGACGGTCGATTCGACCAATGTGGAAAGCGTTGTCGCGGTCGTTCACGTCGATCCACCGGGCCTTCCCGATCTGGTGATCGACGGCGCGGGCGCCTTCGTCACGGCTCCGGCCGGAACGGGCGGCGGAGGATCGTCCGCGGTCCCGGGGGCGCCGGGAAGCGTCCTGACGGCGACGCTCGAGCTTTTCAACAGGGGCGGAGCCGCCGATTCGTTCCGCATCGAGTGGTCTGTGCCGGCCGGCTGGCCCGCCGGATCGGTTCTTCTTTCGAGCGGCGGGATCGATTACGTCTCGCCGTTCTCTACGCCGTCGATCGATCCGGGAAATTCGCTTGTCTTTACCGTGACGATCGCCGTGCCGGCTTCGGCGGCCCTGCGATCCTCGTTCACCATAAACGGGACCGGCCTTTCGATGCCGCTCGAGGACAGCGTACTTCTTGAAATCATCACCGCGTCATACATAAGAGCCCTTGTTTTCGAGGACCTCGATCATGACGGTCTGCCGGGCGCGCTCGAGCCGGGGATCGGCGGCGTATCCATCGCCGTGACCGATCCGTCGGCGCCTCTTTCGGGGACGACCGGCCCCGGCGGGGAGATCGTTTTCGAAGTCGCTTCGGGCGTCGGCCGTGATGTCATCGAGACGACGCCCTCCGGGATCTTTTCGCTCAGCCCCGATACGGTCGCGGCCGGGCCGGGAATCGCGGGGGACACCCTCTTCGTCTGGTTCGCCGACGTCTTCCTTTCGTCGATAACACCGATTCTGAACGCGAACGGCCCCGCCGGCGGATTCATCGAGCTTGCCCACACGATAACGGCCGGAACGGCGGGGCAGGCCTTCGTCGCCGCGGCGCTTCCCCCGGGATGGGCCGACGTATGGTACAGGGACGCGAACGGCGACGGCATATTCGACCCGTCCGACACGCCGCTCACCACCGCCGACCTCGACCTCGATCCTTCGATACCGGGGCGGGACGTCGTGCCTGTCGTCGTGAGGGTCTTCATCCCCCCGACCGTCGCAGCGGGGACCATCGGGACCGCCGTCATCACCCTTTACCAGACGCTCGCCGGCACGGCGATCGAGACCGCCTCGTCGGTCACCGATCAGCTCCTCGTGCTCGGAAGCTCGAGCGGGATTCTCAGGCTCGTCAAGGAGGTCGATCTCGCCGGCGCGAGGCCGGGAGACACCGTCACCTATACGATAATCTTTTCAAATCCCGGCGCGGAGGACGTCGTGGAGATAGAGATAATCGATCCCGTCTCCGCGGCCGTCGATCTCGTCGCCGGCGCGTTCGGCCCCGGAAGCGACATCGAATGGGTCCGCGGCGGCACGAGCGTATACCTGACCGCCGATCCTCTCGACTCCGACGAGGCGATGTTCGATCCGGCCTCCGGGACGCTAAGGGTTCAGTTGTCGAGGCAGGCGCCCTTCAGCCTGGCTCCGGGCGCGGAGGGCAGGATCGTCTACCGCGTGCGGGTGAGATAGCGGGGTCCCCTTTCAAATAGCGCGCTTGCTCAGACA
>JALOPX010000161.1 GCA_025453655.1 Candidatus Krumholzibacteriia bacterium | reverse complement strand
TTCTCGAGATAATCGACCTTGCGGTTGATATTCTGTTCCTTCTCCTCGATGCGCCTTTCGAGCTTTTTAAGCTCGGCCCTGGCGTCCGCAGTATCCTTCTCGAATTTCAATTTTGCCTGGTACCATTCGTCTTTTGCTTCAAGGATCGACGCTTTTTTCCTGGTTTCGGCCTCTCTCTGAGCTTCGGCGATGATATTCTCCGCCAACTTCTGAGTGTGCTTCATATGGCTCTGAGTAATCTTCCTGCTCGTAAGCCATCCGGCCAAAAATCCCAGGAAAAGAACGAGGATCCCCGCCGAGATATAGAAAAAGATGTTATCCATTCTTGTCTGCCCTAAAGTCCCGGGCGGCTCACCTCCTGAATCCGATTGTGAATAAGACAATACACATTACTCATGATATATGGGAAACCGACTTCTCTTTTTGATGGAGACGTTGGGTCAGGGAAGGAAAATTCCCCACATGGTGCCGTGGGGGAAGACTCCTTTTAAGCCCCAGACAACAAGGTGGATATCCTCATGACTGTATCAGCCGTCCCGCGCGAAGCGGGCATGGCATCTGCAGACATATCCGGATTTCCGGGCTCAAAGCGTTGGCAAAAAATCATCTTCGCCCGCACGAACACAGCAGGGAATTTTTTCTCACTATTCTTTATCTCGCTACTCAAATCCCCACTCCAGCGGGTTGAGACAACCCTTGGGGGATGATGAGGTCACCGTCCTGCGCTGATCTTGTCTTCGATCAGATCACCCAGTTCCGCCGCCTTCCGACCCAGTTCATTCTGAATATTCTTCTTGGTTTCCTTTTCCTGGTACAATTCGTCGGCGATATTAAGTGCTGCTAATATGGCAATGCGCGACTGGGACATGATACCACTCGAATGGGCTATCTCCCTCATCTTCTTGTCTACATACCCGGCTATCCTGTGAATGTAGTGAGGGTCACCCACGCCCTTGATTTTATACTCCTGACCAAAAATTTCCACCTTCTCCGTGTTCTTTTCGGTCATTTACATCCCTCTCAAGATCGACACAGTACTTACCTCACAACCCCCTGCCCGGAAACAACCTCGTTTGAAAAAGGAGAGCTAAAGGTCCAGCTCTTCCAGTTTCCCTAACATCTCCTCGATTTTGTTTCCAATCTCCTCTCTGGTTTTATCGAAATCTTTTTCTTTTTGTTTATCCTTATTAAAGATTTCTAGTTTCTCAGCCATTTCCTCATGCTTAATATATAATGATTCAATTTTTTCTTTCAATACTTTATTCGTTTCCTCGAGACTCTTTTTTTCCTCTGAAAGGCGCTCGATGAGCTTCGCCGCCTTAATTATCTTTTCTTCAAGTACTTCCAGCCCTGCTATCCCCGTTGAACTCATCTGTTCGCTCCTTATTCCACGCTAAGTCCTGAGTTGTACCTGAAGTTCCCTCTCCAGACCGTCCAGAATCTTACCGATAACCCTGTCCACAGTCTGATCGTCCAGGGTTCCATCAGCCGACCTGAAGGCCATTCTGAAAGAGTAACTCCTTTTATCTTCTTCCAGATTACCGCCCCTATAGTAATCGAAGAGCCGGATAAATTCAAGGAATTTAGCTCTCTTTTCCACAACCTTCCTTATGTCCCCGAATGTCACCCTTCCCGGCGCTATGACACAAAGGTCTCTTCTTACCGCAGGATATGGGCTTATAGGCGCATACCTCGGTTCCCCCATCCCGGCGGCATGAAAAACTTCCATATCGATCATGAAATAATAAACCGGCGTGCCGATGTCGAATTTCCCGCATATCCGCCCAGGGATCATCCCGCATTCGGCAATTTTCCTGTTATTCAGAATCCACTCGAAGATATAATCCGGCTCCATCTCCCTTGCCCGCTCCATCTGTATCTCTGAAGGGATGTTGAACCTCTCAAACAGGGCCTCCAGCTCGCCTTTCATGTCGAAGAAATCCGTTTGCCGTTGTTCCAGAGACCATTGCGCAGGCGATGATTTTCTTGTAAACATAACCGCCAGATGGAGTTGCTCGTCCGGCAGGCTTTCAGCCCCCGTCACGGGAATGAATACCTTCGCCATTTCGAAGATCCTTATACCCTCCTGCTCCACCGGCGCGTTTCTTCCGATCACCTTCAACATCCCGGGCATTAACGAAGTCCTGAGGATGGATTGCGCCGAAGAAAGGGGATTCTCCATCGCAAGCGGCTTCATCGAAGGATCGTTTCTGTTCCATTCGAATTTCAGCAGGTCATTCGGATCCATGAACGACGAATTTATCACCTCGGCAAAACCCCTGGAAGAAAGGTAAGCCGCGATGCTTTCATTCCTGTGGTCGTCCACAGCGACCCTCGAGTAGATACATCTCCCTTTCCCGGCGTCCCTGCCTATATTGTCGTATCCATAAACACGGGCCGCCTCCTCGACGAGGTCGACCTCCTCCTTAAGGTCCCGGCGGAAGGTGGGAATCCGGGCTGAAAGCGTATTTTCGGCCCATTCGCAGGACAACCCCAGCCTTCCGAGGAGGGAGGCCAGATCCTCCGCGTCGAGACGGGTCCCCATGAGCCGGTTGGCCTGTGCGGCCCTCAGGCTGACGACGCGGGGGGCGATCCTTTCAGGAGATACGAGTTTTTCCGAATAAACGCGGCGCGGGACGCCCGCTCCGGCTTCCTTGATAAGCCAGCAGGCTCTTTCAAGGGCCCTGACCGTATCTCCGATATCGCTCTCCCGTTCGAAACGATATGACGCCTCCGTATCCAGTTTCAGCCTTCGGCTGGAACCCCTTACCGCCCTCGGATCGAACATCGCCGATTCGAGAACGATCCTCCTGGTATTTTCCCTGACCTCCGAATCGGCTCCCCCCATGACCCCTGCCACTCCCAGAGGGCGGTCCTGATCCGCGATCACCATGACTCCCGGATCGAGATCCCTCAGCACGTCATCGAGCGTCCTGAGCTTTTCATCCTGGCGCGCCCTGCGCGCGCAAATCATGTTCCCGGAGAGCCTGTCCATATCGTAAGCGTGAAGAGGCTGCCCGGTTTCGAGAAGGACGAAATTGGTCACATCCACGATGTTGTTTATCGATTTTCCCCCCACGGAGGCGAGAAGATCCTTCATCCAGTCCGGGGAAGGACCGATCTTCACGTCATCCACCAGAGCGACGGAAAACCGCGGGCAGTCTCCGAAATCCTCTATCTCGATCCTGAATGAATCGGTCAAGCTCAGTTCCATTCTTTCGGGTTCCCTGAGTTTCCTGTTGTAAAGGGCCGCGATCTCCCTTGCCACGCCGAAATGAGAAAGCTGGTCGGGCCTGTTTGGAGTGACTTCGATATCCAGTATCGCGTCTCCCTTCCCCAGCCTCCCTTCCAGGCTGTCGCCGGGATTAATCTCGAAATCCAGCTCGATGATCCCGCTGGCATCCTCGCCAGTTCCAAGCTCCCTGTGCGAACAGATCATCCCTTCGGATGTCTCGCCGCGCAGTTTCGTCTTTTTGATCCTGAAATCGCCCGGCAGCACCGCTCCTTCGACCGCTACCGCCACGTTCAGTCCGGCCCGCACGTTGGGAGCGCCGCAAACGATTCTGAGCGGCCTCGGTCCTCCCGTATCGACGGCGCAGACACTAAGCTTGTCGGCTCCGGGATGCTTTCCGCATTCGAGCACCTTTCCGAATACGACACCGGTGAACCGGGCGCCGCTGCGTTCGATCCCCTCGACGTTCAGGCCGAACATCGTCAGGTCCCCGGCAAGCGTGCCGGCATCCTCGTAAATATCCACATATCTCTTCAACCAGTTCAGGCTGACTTTCACACCTTCACCCCCGCCCATGTACCCGGCCAGAACTGCCTGAGAAAATGCAGGTCGTTGGCCATGAACCTTCTTATATCGTCGATTCCGTACTTGAGCATGGCGATCCTGTCGATGCCCATCCCGAAGGCGAACCCGGTCACGGAATCTGGATCGTAGCCGGCATATTTGAAAACATTCGGGTGCACCATCCCGGCGCCCATAATCTCTATCCACCCTGTTTTCTGGCAGAGCTGACAACCCTCGCCTCGGCAGGCGAAACAGGTCATGTCCACCTCGGCGCTCGGCTCGGTGAAAGGGAAGAAATGAGGCCGGAACCTCACCTTGGTGTCCCTGCCGAAGAAGGAATGTATGAACCATGTCACGTCGTTCCTCAGGTCGGCGAGCGAAACGTTCCTGTCCACGTACAGCCCTTCCATCTGATGGAATTCAGCCGAATGCGAAGGATCCGGAGATTCGTTTCTGTAAACCCGCCCGGGCGATATGATCCTGAGAGGCGGATCGTGCTTCTCCATGAATCTTACCTGTACCGGTGAAGTCTGCGTCCGCATGAGGATATCCCGGTTTATATAAAA
>JALOPX010000160.1 GCA_025453655.1 Candidatus Krumholzibacteriia bacterium | reverse complement strand
TTTGAAGGCCGCCGCCACTTCCTGGGCGTTCTTTATAACTGTACGGGAATCATTGGAATAACTGGAGATATCCATATGACAGAATTACTCCTTTGTGGCTTAGTATCCGCTTGGATCGCGCCGCGGAGGATGTGGTCCGCGCCATGGGAAGACTGTAGATTTCAACGGATTATTAGTCAAGTGCAATGTGTTCCAAATGCACCCGCGATTGCATCTGGTGTCACTGTTTGCAAGCGTTCTTTCATCTGGTGCCGATGAAGAAGGCTGTACAAGGCTGATTATCCTGATGTTCCCGCCTATAACAAACATCATGACAATCGGTTAGGCGAATATTTCAATTTTAGTAGATTTGCCTCCTAAATTTGGTAGACAAGCCTACCAATTCCGAATATATTGTATCCATGGCGAAAGAAATCGAAAGGCGATTCACGAAAGTTTTAACATCCAGGCTCGGAGGGCAACTGCATTTCATTCAAGCAGTTATAGGCCCCCGGCAGGTCGGGAAAACGACGGGGCTCAGGCAGATCGTCTCCGGCTGGCAAGGCCCCTCGCTGATGGTAACCGCGGACGAAATCGCCGCTCCTGATATGGAATGGATCACGATCCAGTGGGAAAAGGCCAGGCGAATGGGGGACGGCGTTCTTTTCGTGATCGATGAAATACAGAAGATTCCCCGATGGAGTTCTGCCGTCAAGCGCCTGTTCGACCAGGACCGGGATTCTGGCAAAATCAAGGTGGTCCTGTTGGGATCGGCGAGCCTTTCTCTTCAGCGGGGCCTGGGCGAAAGCCTTGCCGGAAGGTTCGAGATCATCCCTGCCGATCACTGGGATCTCGGCGAATGCCGGGAGGCTTTCGGCTGGGGCCTTGACGAATATTTGAAATTCGGCGGATATCCGGCGGCGGCGACACTTATCCATGATGTTCCGAGGTGGCAGAAGTACATTCGGGACTCGATCATTGAACCCGTTCTAATCAAGGATATCCTTGGCCTCAGTTCCGTTCAGAAGCCGGCCCTCTTCCGGAGGACCTTCGAGCTTGCCATGGCTTACCCTGCACGGGAGGTTTCACTCCAGAAACTTCTGGGACAGCTTCAGGAAAGCGGAAATGTGACTTCGATCAGGCATTACCTTGATTTGTTGCAGGGCGCTTTTCTTATTCGCACTCTTCAAAAATACAGCGGTTCGAAGGTGAGATCCCGCGCCTCCAGTCCGAAAATTTTGCCTCTGAACAATGCACTGGTGCATGCTTTTCAGACGCCCGAGGCAATCGACACCGATCCCCGATGGTACGGCCGGGTTCTAGAAACCGCCGTCGGCGCCGCACTGTCGCGCTCCAGCGGATCGCTTTATTACTGGCGGGATGGAAAACAAGAGATCGATTTTGTCGTGGAGCTCGCAAAGAGGTTGTATGCGATCGAGGTCAAATCCGGCGCGCCTGGAACTCTCAAGGGGCTGGAACGATTCCGTGCGCTCCATCCGGAATGCATACCGATCGTCATCGACCGCGAAACGGCGGCCGCCCTTCTCGCATCACCCGATGTCGATGAATTTCTCCGCAATGCCGGCGGTTAATCCCCCCGGTCAGGCGGCTCCGTCCGACCCCCTCACCTTCCCTTCGGCGGCTCCGAGGGAAACCCCTGTATCCAGAGGAAGGGCGGTCTCTCCGTAATCCACTTCGTGCCGAAGGTCTCCTCGCAGAATTTCTCGATGACCTCGTAGTCCGCGTCGCTTCTCACCGCATTCGAGTAGAGGAAGGTCTTGTCGGGGTAATTGTACCGAAGCGCGTCGATGACGAAGATCCTGACAGACCTTCGGGAGACTCCCGTCATCTCGATCACGAGCGGCGTCCTCATCCCGTCGGCGAGCGCGGCGAGCGCCGGCGGCGTGCCGATAAATCCGAGGTGCCTTGCAGCGTCGGCCTTCTCCTTCGGCTCCGTAGCCTCCCTGAACCGCCTGATGAAATTGCTCTCGATCTCCCTGTCGCCGAGCGCCGCGGCGGCGATCATCGTTTCGGGTTTTTTCGCCCAGGCGGGGATCTTCATAAGCGCATCGACCGTCTCGACCGCCTCGGGCGGCTTCGCCTTCGCGATGACGAGAAGTAGCCTCGTGTCGGGCCACATCTTCAGATTGCCGGCGAGTTGTTTTCCATATTCCTTGAGGAACGGGGCCGGCACGCAATCCTGCAGGTGGCCGACGCATAGATCCCTCGCCGATGTCTCCCGCGAAATCCCTTCCGCGGCAAGTATCCCGATCACCGACCTGTCGCGGATGATATTCCCCCCCTTCGCAAAGAGCGGATCGGCGCTTTTGCCGATCTCGGCGAGAAGACGGCAAATCTGTTCGCGGACCGGCTCCTCCTCGCGGCCGAGGGCGGATCGAAGCTCCGCGAGAACCGCCGCGTCGGGCCTTCCATTCGAAAGGAAGACGCCGGCTTCGCCGCTCCACTCCTCTCCAGCCCTGAATTTCATGATCTGTTCCTGTGCCTGGCTCAATTTTTCATTCTCCTTCCCTGATTCGTAATGGCAACCGCCGGCGACCGCCGAAAAAACGATCGCCGCGAAGAATATGATTACGGCCGGCTTATTGCGTTCCATTGGTTCTCGTTTCCCCCCGGAGGGTTGTAGAATCTCGGCAGATCCTTGAAACGTATCTTCATCCCCGTCCTTGAATTCGAGAAATGCATCATGCACTCCAATTTATCCAGGTCGCGCAGGGCGAGGATCTCGTGGCCCACCTCATGCCCAATGACCTTGTTGACCATCTCCTGCGAGTCGCTCCCCTCCTTGACGAAGGCGGGATCGCCGCTAAGGCCGCCGAGGGGCCACCAGAGCCCTTCCGTCACCGGATGGACCTTCGTCACCGGGTTCGCCAGCGTCACGACCCTGGTATTAACGTCGGCTGCGGTGACCACGACCTCCTCGTAGTTCCCCGGTCCACCGAGCTGGTAAGTGTCCGGTGTTATGTATGCCATCAAATCGCTCGTGATGTGGCTGCCGAGCGTGATCGTGCCGTCGCCGACCGCGCTCGCCGTGCCGAGGTTGAAAAGCCATTGCAGATCCTTGACGATGACAATCTTCTTGTCGGTGCCGGTGATGGCGTTGTTTATCGCCTGCTCTCCCGTCGAGGTTCTTCCCGCTTCGAGGACGAGGGCCCCCGCGCCCCCCGGATCGAAGTTGACGTCGATCACCTGCCCCGACGAATTATAATCGGAGAGGTTGATCGTCGCGACGGTCTGCTTGTAATATTCCCTGACCGCGGTCTGCGTGTCGGCGACGCTGAAGTTCGGCCGGCTGAGCGCGGTCGACGCCGAGGTCGAATCCCAGACCTTCGCGATCTTCGCGGTGCAGGCCTTTTCCTGGTAAACGTTGACCGTGAGGCTCGCGCAGATCGGGCCGTCGTCGGCGTTTGCGCGAACACGGATGATCGTCTCGGAGCCGCCCGCCTTGCCGTCTATGAAAAGGGTGAAATTGGCCGGCGGCGTTCCATCCGCCTCCGCTTCTGCAATCGAGGCGTCGTCCGAAGTGAACCGAAGGACTCCCCCCGTGGCTCCGCCCGTCACGGTCACCGCCACCTCCCCCCTGCTTCTCTGCTTCACTGAAAGATGCGGCGTCTGTCCCGCCGGCGTCGGATCGTCGCAGTCGGCCCCCATCCCGTCGTACCCCCATGGATGCGACGGGCTCGCGGAGAATGCCACCGATATCACGGTGATCCTCGTCGCCACGTAGACGGGGCCCCCGATCGGTTCCTCGGCCGCCTCGGCATCCGGATCGCAGACCGGCTCGCTCGTCGCCTCCGCCGCCGATTCCTCGCAGGATTCGTTTTCGGAGCTATCTTCCGCCGCCCCTTCGCTCGTGCCGCCGTCGGCCGGGGCGAATGTCAGCCGTATCTCCTCCGCCGAGATACCCGAGCTCACGCCGGCCCCCGCCGTTATCGTCACCGTGTCGGTCGCCTGGTTCGACAGTGTGATCTTCGCGCTCGGCGTGCTCCACGTCCATGTGCCGGACGTCCCTTCGTCGTGTATCGCCTTCATTTGTATCGTCCCGTTCACGGGAACGGCCGAAGAAGGCATCGAGCTTCCATCCACGGCGAATATCCTGAACGGAGGGGGCGCGGTAAAATCGACCGCGCCTCCGCTCGGCGTTTCGCAGATGTTGCCTTCCGCTCCGGGGATGAAGATCCTGTCGCCGGGGAGGAGCCCGTCAATCCCCCCGCGAAGCCTTCGAAGCTCGTCGTTATGCTCGTCGTCCCATATAGCACGCCAGCCCCCCTCGATCCGGTAGCGCCGCGCGAGGCCGGCCACCGAGTCTCCCTGGCTTATCGTATATTCGAATCCCGGCATACCCTAAACCTGCCCGCTCTGGTTGACCTGCTTCATATTCGGGAATTCCACCTTTACATGCCCG
>JALOPX010000159.1 GCA_025453655.1 Candidatus Krumholzibacteriia bacterium | reverse complement strand
GTGAATCTCGCGGGAAGGTGGAGAAATTCCTGGAGCGCGCCCATGTGGCAGACCCATCCGCACCATGTTTTCCCGAAGATGTATGTCACCGGTATCAGCCCGGCGAAATAGGCGAGGCTTTTCCAGGAGACGGCTTTCCCGACGGCGAGCCTGACGAAATTCATGAAACTCTGTATCGGGCACGGGCAGGCTCCATTGTAGAAGCCGAGCACGACGAGGGAGGCGAGAAGGAAAACGAGCCTGAGCCGCCTTGTATGTTTGAACCTTACGAGGAATCCCGCCGCGATCGAGGCGAGTATGGCTATCGTCGCCCATTTGAGCTGCCTGTTGAAGAAGGGCCGCCCTGCCGGCGCCGCCTGCGCGGAATCGGCGCATCGCGGAGCCGCGCTGTCTATGACGGCGTGCGAGCTCTCGAGAGGGAGGAATTCATCGGCGTCCGCCTGCGCCGCGGCCCGGACGGTCGTCAGGGCCGCCATAAGCACGAAGGCCGCCGCGATGCAAGCAAGGGACCCTTTCATCCTTATCCCTGTTCCTTGATGATTTTTTTCGTGCCCGGCACGAGTATGATCGAAAGGTCTCCGCCCTGCCTTTCGCAGAGCCTCAGCGCCCTGATGGAGACGTCGCCGCCGCTGCCGTCGCCCTTTATCAGCACGCGAAGCTTCTTCTCCACGATAATCGGCCTTTCCCTGACCTTTTTCCACGCCGTCGCCCCGAGTATCTCGAGCCCTGTCCCGGAAAACTCGGTGTCCGCGAGCTCGACGAGGCAGTTGCCGTGGGTCAGCATCAGGGTGAGGGAGACCGTGACCGTGTCTCCCGGAGAGTAGTTTTCCTTTTCCCCTCCGGTCACCTTGAATTCCATCCTGCACGCGAGCGCCGGCCCGGCGTGGAGGGACAGGCAGAATATGATGAAGGCGAAGAGCAGTGGAAGGGCCGCCGGAAGAAGGCGGGCCGGGGGGCGTCCGGGGAGTGTCGCGGTCGAATCATGTGCCATGAGCTTCCTCCGGTGCCCGCTCCCGGCTGAGCGGGCGATAAAAAACATCCTTCATCCGCGCCGGACGCACAAGGTATTCCCGCGCGGGTTCCTCTGCTAATCGGTGCCACGATGGATAATAACATTCAGCGGGCTTCGCGGGGAGCGAAAAAATCGAATCGCCGAGGGGAAGGGATCGCCCTTCAGGCCTGGAACGCCTAAGCCCGGAGGCGGTTAGATCTCCGGCGGGCGCCGCCCGACCAGGCTGTCCGGCGGCTGGGAATGCGGAGCGCCGCGGTCCTCCCATGAAAACGGAGGCCCGGGCCGGCCGTTCCGATGGTCTCCCGGCCTGCCCTTTTCGCGCATCCGTTCGAATCTTTCCCGAAGCTCGGCGGCTCTCTCGTCGAATATCTTCTTCTGATCGTCGCTCAGGACCGCCTTGATCTTCTCGAACTGCCTCCCGGTGAATTCCTCGAGGCTCCTTCCGAACCTGGCTCCGAGCTCCTCCACCTCCTGCCTGTCGGCCTCGAGTATGGCGTCGATCGAATCGCGCAGGGCGGGGCTGAGCTCCATCTCCCTTATGATGTCGTATACGATCGTGCGGTTTGCCATGTGGGGGCCCCGTTTCGTGAAACCCTCGACGCGCTGCCTGATCAGAACGGCGGACACGATCGATCCGATCACTGCTCCCGAGACGAATATCAGGACCAGCCCCGACCATATCTTGAAATTCCTCATCGTCGATTTTCCTCCATCATTCCGGGCCGGACGCGCCCGCCGGGCGGGCCGGCCGCCGGAGCCTGCGCCTACACGGAGGGCGGTGAAATAATGAACCCGGCGGGATCGTCGAGAAACATCATCGCCAGGTCGTGAAACGACGCTATATCCGATTCAAGGGCGAGTATGAGGAACAATACCGTCACCGCGGCCGCCACTGCGGCGAACCTGAGGACGAGCGGCCCGAAGCCTCCCGCCGCCTGGCCGGCCCATGCCGCGGCGGAGCGCGAACGAATATCCCTCATGACGGCTTCGTCCCATCCGGGAACGAATTCGAAGGGCGTATCCTCATTCCACGCCGACATCAGGGCTTGTTCGACTTTTTCCAGGTTCTTCCCGCGTTTTCCCATGACGGTCTCCTTCTCAGCCAATCGCGCCTTCGAGCAGCCTGCGCAGTTTCTTCCTCGAGCGGAAGGCCCTGACCTTCGTTTTCGGGACGCTCCATCCGAGTATCTCCGAGGCTTCGCGCACGGAGCGTTCCTCCAGGTGGACGAGCTCGAGAACGGCCCTGTCCTCGGGCGACATCCTCTCAAGGGCCCAGGCGAGAACCTCGGCGGCGTTGCGCCTCGATTCCATAGAACGATCCATGAGGCCCGATTCCTCCGAAGCGGTGTTCTCCAGCCACCTGACATGCTCCTCGCCGAGCTCGTTCATCGAGGTCTCCCTCGAGCGGTACCTTTCCCTCCAGTAATCATGGCACGCTCGGACGGCTATCACGGCCAGCCAGTTCCCGAAGGGGCTTTTCCCGCCGTAGCGGGGGAGGGATGAGTAGGCCCTGACGAACGCCTCGTGGGCCAGATCGCCGGCTTCATCCAGAGGGACGCGCTTCATCGCGATCTTCATCACGTGATCCCTGTGCCTTTCGATGAGGATCCCGTAGAGCTCCGTATCCCCGGCAAGCACCATCTCTATGATTTCTCCGTCGTCTTTCTTCGACCAGTCTCGCGTCATCTGTGTCCTGCCGGGACGGGGTGTCCGAACGGTTCAACCGTCAATCCCTCCGGGCCTGCCGGGGCCGCCCGGGTTCCCGGGGTCTCTGCGCTTCTCCCTCATTCTTTCGCGTCTCTCCCTGACGATTTCACGGTATGCCTTCATCTGTTCGCTGTCCAGCACCTTCTCGAGTTTCTTCTCCGTGTCGTTCTCGATGCCGTCCATTTCCTTCCTCATCTTTTCCATCTTCCGCATGTCCGGGCGCCCGCCTCCCGCTCCGCCCGCCGGGCCCCCGTCCCCCATCAGCAGGCGGATTCTCTCGGCCTGTTCCTCGAGGATCGGCCGCACCTTCCCGGCCATTTCATCGTCGAGATCGAGCCTCTGGATCATCTCCCCGATGCGATCTCCGGAGGCTTTATCCCTCTCGCCGCCACGCCGGGGAGCCATATGTTCCCTGGCGATCGCCCTGTAGGTTTCGAGCTGATCCCCGCCGAGCAGCTTTTCGACCTCCGATTCGGTCTCATGGTTCAGGCGCCTGATTTCGATGCGCCTCGAGAGAATGTCGTTATCGTCGTCGCCCGGGTATTGATCCATGACATTTTTCCTCTTTTCCACGTATTCGCGGAAGAGGAGGCTCACGCGGGATTCCTGCTCATCGGAGAGGTCGATTTTCGATTTCATGGCCGAAAGGACCCTGGAGAAATCGGGCTCCGCTTCCGTTTTCGCCCCGTTTTTCTCGCCGGCGCAAAGCGCGCCGGCCGCCAGCGCCAGCGCCATCACAGCCGCGGCCGCCGCGGCCGCGGGGCGAAAGATACCGTTCCCTTTTTTCGACATTTCATTCTCCCTTCCTTGCCGGCCGGTCCGGCCGGAACTCCGTGGAACGGTCCCGACCCGGGGGGCCGGCGGGGGCCGTTCATTGTCAATATAATGAACCTTTCCTGAAGACAAAGTCGCCGCATGTCGCCGGCGGGTTACAGTGCAAAATCCCGGAACTAATTAACGGCTTAAGAATTCAATATTATTAATAGAGCCGCCCGGGCTTCGGAGAGGGGAACCGGTGAATCCGCCGTCACTCGAAAGACCCCTTTTATCAGGAGGGGGCGGTGAAAAGAGGGGGGAAACGCAAAATGAAATTAAGAAAAATTTGCCTTATGGCGTCAGCGGCTCTTGCATTGGCGTCAGTGGCGGTCGCGGTTCCGGTTTCGTCGCTCTCCGGCGGAACCCGTTCGGGCACACCGGCGAAGGGGGTGTGGGATTTCGCCCCCGTGGCGGTATGGTCGTTCGATCTTGCAGGGAACGACACCCTGCGTCACGTCGCCGAACCGAGGGTCTCGGACGAGGGCCGGCTTTATTTTCACGATTTCGACAGGCATCTGAGCTATATCCTGGATGAGAACGGCACCCTTGTCGGAAGATTCGCTCAGGCCGGAGAGGGCCCCGGAGAGGTGTCGAGGTATGTAAACTGTTTCACTTCCGGCGGGCGGGTCATAGTCGGTTCGATGAACAAGCTGTATTTTTTCGACAGGGACGGCCTCTTCATCAAATCTATCCCGAACAACATATTCGAAAGCTTCCCGCTGGCCTTCGACGGGGACGAGGTCATGTACGCGGGGCCGGGGGCGCTTGTAAACCTGCCGGACGGCAGGGCGGCTGTAAGGAAGGTCGATATCGCGAGCGGGCAGGCGGTCATAATACATGAATTCACCATGGGCGTTGACGAAAGGATAAATTTCGGCGGTGT